>NZ_AP027363.1:3000000-3348343 GCF_030295955.1 Thalassotalea agarivorans | reverse complement strand
GATATTGCATAAAAACCGATTTTTTTAGTGTAAGATCTACTAAGGATCGTTTGCGGATCCTTTTAAATAAATTCAACAATAAACGTTGACAATAACTCATAGGCGCTATAAAATTCGCGCTCATTTTTATACCTAGTATGCTCATTACGGCTGTTTTGCCAGGGCAACAACAACCGGACGGATAGTGTCATGAAAAGAACTTTTCAACCAAGTGTATTAAAGCGTAAGCGTAACCACGGTTTCCGTGCACGTATGGCTACTAAAAACGGTCGTGCTGTTTTAGCGCGTCGTCGTGCTAAAGGTCGTGCTCGTTTAAGCGCTTAATCTTTATTGCTATATAAAGATAGTGTAGCCACCATGGTTACTCACGAATTTAGTAGGGAGTCTCGTCTTTTGACTCCCGAACACTTTTCTAACGTATTCAAAAACCCTTCTAGATTTGGTTCCAGCCACTTCACCATTCTTGTTACACAAAACGAAAACAATATAAACCGTTTGGGCTTAGCAATCGCTAAAAAGCGTGTTAAATTAGCCGTGCAACGAAATCGTGTAAAAAGAATAATTCGCGAAAGTTATCGTTTAAATCAACATAAACTGCCCCATATAGATATGGTAGTAATGGTGAAATCGGGCATTGACCAACTTGAAAACCAACAAATTGAACAGCAATTGGCTTATATATGGCGAAAGATAAAACGGCGCCAGCCAAAGTAGCAATATTGCTGATTAAAGGATATCGCAAATTTCTGAGTCCTTTGTTGGGAAAAAACTGCCGCTTCCATCCTTCATGTTCGCGTTACGCAATTGAAGCGATAGAGCGTTTTGGTTTTTTTAAAGGGTGTAGGTTAGCAGCCAGAAGAATTTTAAAGTGTCATCCTTTTAATGAGGGCGGATTCGATCCTGTCCCTGGATCAGAAAAAGAGAAATAACAGACTATGGAATCACAACGCAACTTTTTGGTTATTGCGCTCGTGTTTGTCAGCTTCTTATTGTTTATGAAGTGGCAAGAAGATAACGCACCACAACAAGCGCCAGTTGAACAAGCAGCTACTAACCCTGCAGTTTCGACGCCAGCTGAGAGTGACGACTTTGTACCAACAGGTACTACAGAACAAGCCGCTCCTCAACAAGCTACAGTAGCTAATAGCCAACTTATTGAAGTAACAACAGATACACTTGCTGTAAAAATTAACACCAACGGCGGTGATATTGTTGAAGCAAAACTACTTCAATACAACGAAACAAATGAAGACGATTCAGACCCGTTTACGATTTTACAAAATGGTGATCACCGTTACATTGCGCAAAGTGGTTTAACAGGCCCTCAAGGTATCGATCGTACAGTAACCGGTCGTCCTATTTACGATGTATCTGCTTCTTCTTTTACGCTAGGTGACAAAGAAAGCCTAACTGTTGATTTAACCTATGTGTCTGAAGATGGCATTAATGTGGTTAAGTCATTTATTTTCACACGCGGTCACTATGACATTGAAGTGAAATATGACGTAACAAACAACACAGCTGCAAACGCTACTGTCCAATTATATGGTCAGTTAAAACAAGCAACGACTATCGCTTCAGGTTCTGGTTTGATTCCAACCTATCGTGGTGCTGCTTATTCAACAGCAGATACACGTTATGAAAAGTATGACTTTGACGATATTGCTGATGCTGCTCTAGCAGAAAAAACATCTGGTGGTTGGGTAGCAATGCTGCAACATTACTTCGTTTCTGCATGGGTACCACAAGATCAAGGCGTAAACGAGCTTTACACACGTAGCCATAATAATGCTGATGCTTCTATTGGCTTTAAAGCGCCAGCTGTTGCAATTGCACCAGGCGAAACAGGTACTACGTCGGCAAAACTATTTGTTGGCCCGAAAGACCAAGACGCGCTATCTGCGTTAGCACCTAACCTAGACCTAACAGTGGACTACGGTATTCTGTTCTTTATTAGTCAGCCGTTATTCTGGTTACTTACGTTAATCCAAGGTGTTGTGGTTAACTGGGGTATTGCCATTATTATCATTACTATCATTGTCAAAGGCATCATGTATCCGCTAACAAAAGCGCAATACACATCAATGGCGAAGATGCGTGCATTACAGCCGAAGATGGAACAGCTTAAGGCTCGTTTTGGTGACGACAGGCAGAAAATGTCTCAAGCAATGATGGAGCTGTACCGCAAAGAAAAAGTAAACCCTATGGGTGGTTGCTTACCTTTATTGATTCAAATGCCAATCTTCCTAGCATTGTATTGGGTATTCCTAGAGTCTGTAGAATTACGCCACGCTGAATTTGGTTTATGGCTAACAGACTTATCTGCAAAAGATCCGCTGTATATCTTACCTATCTTAATGGGTATCAGTATGTACATCATGCAGAAGATGCAACCAATGACGATTCAAGATCCTACACAACGTAAGATCATGCAGTATATGCCAGTAGCCTTTACTGTATTCTTTTTCTGGTTCCCATCAGGTCTAGTTTTATACTGGTTCATCAGTAACGTGATTTCTATCATCCAAATGAAGATAATCTTCAATCAGCTGGATAAACAGCAGAAGTAACCACGTACAAATGTTTGTGATAAAGCGAGGCAAAAGCCTCGCTTTTTTATTTGCTTTAATAATACGTTAGAATAGCGCGCATATAGTCTTGGAGAACATCAATGTCAGAAGTAACGCCCCTGCATCACAAAGAAACAATCGCCGCACAAGCGACGCCACCGGGTAGAGGTGGTGTTGGGATTATTCGTATTTCTGGTCCAGAAGCAAAAACCGTTGCCGAAAAACTACTAGGTAAAGTACCTGCTGTAAGAAAAGCAGAGTACTTGCCGTTTAACGACCTATCTGGACAAGCCCTCGACCAAGGCATTGCCCTGTTCTTTCAAGCGCCGAATTCTTTTACCGGTGAAGATGTGCTGGAGCTGCAAGGTCATGGTGGACCCGTCATTTTAGATATGCTGCTAAAAGAAGTACTAGCGGTAGATAAAGTGCGTATGGCAAACCCTGGTGAATTTAGTGAGCAAGCGTTTTTAAATGACAAACTCGATTTAACGCAAGCAGAAGCTATCGCCGACTTGATCAATTCAAGTTCAGAACAAGCTGCTCGCAGCGCGCTCCACTCACTGCAAGGTAGCTTTTCTACCTTAGTGCATAAAATGGTTGATGAGGTAATTCATCTGCGTATGTACGTTGAAGCTGCTATCGACTTCCCAGAAGAAGAAATTGATTTTCTTGCCGACGAAAAAGTCGTGAATGATCTAAAAGCGGTTATTAACAGCGTTGAAGATGTTAGGCAAAAAGCGCAGCAAGGTAGCTTAATGCGTGAAGGGATGCGCGTAGTTATTGCTGGCAGACCTAATGCCGGTAAATCAAGTTTATTAAATGCGTTAAGTGGTAAAGAAACCGCTATTGTTACAGACATAGCAGGCACAACTCGTGACGTCCTCTCTGAGCAAATTCATATTGATGGTATGCCTTTGCATATAATCGATACAGCGGGCTTAAGAGACAGTGCTGATGTGGTAGAACAAATAGGTATTGAGCGCGCCTGGGAAGAAATTAATCAGGCTGACCGAGTTTTGTTAATGGTCGACGCTTCAACCGAAGAAAGTTTAGATATTAAACAAATATGGCCTGAGTTTATTGAACGCCTACCAGACAATATGGGCCTTACTGTAGTTAGAAATAAAGCTGATGTTAGCGGCGACGTGATCCATCAAGCACAGTTAGACGACTTGAGTATCATTACGTTATCCGCAAAAACGGGAGAAGGCATATCACTGCTAACTGATCACTTAAAAGAAATCATGGGTTATCAGGGCAGCACTGAAGGTAGCTTTATGGCACGCAGACGTCACTTAGTAGCTTTAGACAACGCCTACAATCACCTCACAACAGGCTTAGCACAGCTTGAATCTTTTATGGCAGGGGAAATACTCGCTGAAGAGCTTCGTTTATGTCAGATAGAGCTGTCGCAAATAACCGGTGAATTTACTAGCGACGATTTACTCGGCAAGATCTTCTCTTCATTTTGTATTGGCAAGTAAGTGAAGGGTCGCTCCGCTTGAGGGGACAGGGAAAAAGGAACAGTGGCATTTTTTAAAGCAACGAATCAATTATAGTATTTAGAACTTAGTTTCTAGCCTCCTGAAACGAGATACGAGAATAACCCGTCATCCTGCACTATGATGCAGGATCTTAACAAATAAGGGCATGTTGAAGCATAGTGCAAGCGTCATGACAAAACCTTAAGCACGTTGCTAAGGGAGCACAAGGAAAGTTAGTGAAGGGTCGCTCCTTTAAGCCGCAGGCGATCTCAAAAAACATTCTTAGCAACCACTGGTCACCAAAATATAAATTGGCGGGCTGGTGGGACCGCTTGCTTGCTCATAGTCAAAATAGCAATTGTCGTCTTTAACTTGGCCATCACCATCAATGTCATAACCAATAAAGGTATTTGAAATACCCTCTTCTTCAACAACAAAATCCTCTGGAAAACCAATACGCTTAACAATGTCAGTATTGTCTAGATAAAACCTCTTTAAACGAATATCAACACCTGCCCCTAAATCTATTGAGCCATCACCATCAACATCTACATCAATAAGATCGGCTCTATTGGCTACAGGAACAGTAGAAAAGCTAGGCATTTGGCTTTTAATAAATAAGAAGTCATTGGCTTGTTGTGTCGCGACTTCTACTTGTTGAATGACTTTGATACGCGCGTCAGTTTGAATATTCACAAAGCGAGGTAGTGCCGTTACTGCAAGCACAGCTATAACGATAATAACTACTATCAATTCTATTAGGGTAAAGCCTTTAACTCTCATAACACCGTCTAAATTCGCTATGCTAAAACTGATGATAGATCGTACAAAACTACGAAACAATAGCAGAGATAGTATTAATCGCGTGATAAACTAACAACAACGTCAATAACCCATGCAGGACCATTTAGTGGCAATACAAATTATCGTTGGCAGCATGTTAGGTAACACAGAATATGTAGCAGAAGCATGCCAATCTGTGTTTGAAACACATTCTCTTGAAACTCAACTGCACTTTTCACCAGCATTTGAAGACATTATTTCAGATAAACAGTGCTGGTTACTTTGCACCTCTACACACGGCAATGGTGATTTCCCAGAGAACATTGAACAGTTCGTTGAAGATCTTACTCACAGCGAAGAACCATTGGCTGATCTTAACTTTGCGGTCGTTGCCATAGGGGACAGCAATTACGACACTTTCTGTCATGCCGGGAAAAACTTAGAAAAACTATTACTATCAAAGGGTTGTAAAAAAATAACCGATACTTTACTGCTCGATATGGCAGAAGATATAGATCCCGAAGCGTTAGCTGAAACCTGGTTAGCGCAGCATATTGATCTATTTAAGTGATCTTACTAAAGAGTTATTCACAAACTTAATCATAATTTTAAGGTATTGTGTATAACTCTTGTTATAACTGCTGTATTTCCCGTTATTATTCAGTGAATGTATTTTTTTGTAATTCTGGTTGTGGATAAAACACCGTTTTGATCAAAGGTTTTTCGCTAGAAGATCAAAGTTTGATCACAATTAATGATCTCGAAAAAAGTGTTATAAACCAATAGCTAAATGTACTTACCCACAGAAATAGGCTTACTTAATAAATAATAATAACAAGATCTTTATATAGATCTTTATATATTATTTAGGATCCCAACATGATCTTTTTCCTAAAATGATCATTCCCCTCACGCTTAAAAAAAGATAAAATACGTCTCTTTTTTAACTTTAAGATTTTAACGGTATATGTGGTATCAAGATTCATTTGACGTAATTGTTGTTGGCGGCGGACATGCAGGCACAGAAGCTTGTTTAGCAGCAGCGCGTATGGGCTGTAAAACGCTATTGCTTACGCACAACATTGATACGCTTGGACAAATGTCTTGTAACCCAGCTATTGGTGGCATTGGTAAAGGTCATTTAGTCAAAGAAATCGATGCACTTGGTGGATTAATGGCTGAAGCAATTGATCACGCTGCGATCCAATTTCGTACCTTAAATGCTAGTAAAGGCCCTGCTGTACGCGCAACCAGAGCGCAAGCAGATCGCTTGTTATACAAATCTTACGTTAGAAACTATTTAGAAAATCAAGAAAACCTGACTATTTTCCAACAACCTGTAGACGATTTGATCATTGAAAACGATCGCGTTACTGGCGTTTCTACGCAAATGGGTTTGAAATTTAAAGGGAAAACAGTTGTATTAACGGTTGGGACATTCCTTGCTGGCCAGATTCATATTGGCTTAAACAACTATCAAGGTGGGCGAGCAGGTGATCCTGCCAGTGTGACATTAGCACAGCGCCTTAAAGATCTGCCGTTTAGAATGGATCGTTTAAAAACAGGTACGCCACCAAGATTAGATGCTAGAACCCTTGATTTTTCAGTGATGCAAGAACAACCTGGCGATACACCAACTCCGGTGTTTTCGTTTATGGGATCACAAGAAGACCACCCACAACAGATTTCTTGTTACATCACGCATACCAATGAACAAACACATGATTTCATCCGTGAAGGATTAGACAGATCGCCAATGTATACTGGCGTGATTGAAGGCGTTGGCCCTCGTTATTGCCCGTCTATTGAAGACAAGATCATGCGTTTTGCAGACAAATCGTCGCATCAAATATTCGTTGAGCCCGAAGGTTTAACTACCCATGAAGTTTACCCGAACGGCATTTCAACAAGTTTACCGTTTGACGTGCAAATGAATTTAGTTCGCTCGATCAAAGGGTTTGAAAATGCTCATATTACGCGTCCTGGCTATGCTATCGAGTACGATTACTTTGATCCAAGAGACTTAAAACAGACGCTAGAGAGCAAGTTCATTGAAAACTTATACTTTGCAGGTCAAATAAACGGTACTACAGGCTATGAAGAAGCCGGCGCACAAGGGTTAATAGCTGCTGCCAATGCCGCAAACCGCGCTCAAGGCAAAGAAGATTTCACCTTAGGTCGCGATCAAGCATACCTAGGCGTATTGATTGACGATCTTGCGACCTTAGGGACAAAAGAACCTTACCGCATGTTTACCTCTCGTGCTGAATACCGTTTGCTACTGCGTGAAGACAATGCGGATATCCGCCTTACTGAACTTGGTCGTAAGCTTGGTTTGGTTGGCGACGACCGTTGGGCACGTTTCAATGAGAAAATGGAAAACATTGAGCAAGAGCGTCAACGATTAAAATCAATTTGGATCACCAAAGATCATCCAGCAGTGGACGAAATCAATCCATTGCTTAAAACACCGATTAGCCGTGAAGCGAGCTTAGAAGATTTAATCCGTCGTCCTGAAGTAAAATACAGTGAGTTAATGGCGGTTGAAGGCGTTGGCCCTGCCCTAGAAGACACACAAGCGGCTGAGCAAGTAGAGATACAAATTAAATACGCGGGTTATATCGATCGTCAGCAAGAAGATATTGCCAAGAAAAAGCGTCATGAAAATACGCTTATTCCGGTTGATTTTGACTATAGCCAAATTTCTGGATTGTCTAACGAAGTGGTTGCAAAGCTTACTGAAGCGAAACCAGAGACCATTGGAAAAGCATCAAGAATTTCGGGTATTACCCCTGCAGCAGTATCGCTATTACTGGTATACTTGAAAAAACATGGATTGCTTCGCAAATCAGCCTAATTCAACATGAATGTTTAGGAAAAGCGCGTAAAGCGCTTTTTCTTTGAGTAAAACACATGAATTTAAATGCCACATTAACGGACCTCATTGCCCAAACCTCATTGCAAGTTTCTGAGCAACAAATTGAAAAACTTGTTCAGTATGTATTGCTACTCGATAAATGGAATAAAGCATATAACCTCACTTCCGTGAGAGACCCGCAGGACATGCTTGTCAAGCATATTATGGACAGTTTAATGGTAGGCGAACATCTCAACGGAAATCACTTTATCGACGTTGGAACTGGACCTGGATTACCAGGAATTCCACTTTCTATCTTGTATCCTGATCGCAATTTTGTATTATTAGATAGTCTAGGTAAACGTGTCACTTTTCTTCGTCAGGTAGTTTATCAATTAAAATTATCTAACGTGACCCCGGTTAAATCTCGGGTAGAAGAGTTTTCGCCGGAAAAACCGTTCGACGGTGTGTTAAGTCGAGCATTTGCATCGCTACAAGATATGGTGCAATGGTGTCATCATTTGGTGTCGCCGACTCACGGTGTGTTTTATGCACTTAAAGGTGTTTACCCAGAAGAAGAAATTACACAATTGCCTGCTAGCATTTCACTAGTAGACAGTAACGAAATAAAGGTACCAGGGCTAACGGGTGAGCGACATGTGCTGACCTTAAAAAGAAACGATTAGCGCTGTATACACTGTGCATTAACCCAATTATTAGAATTATTACCGAGGGTATTGTGGGAAAAATTATCGCGGTTGCCAACCAGAAAGGTGGCGTAGGTAAAACAACAACTTCCGTAAATTTAGCTGCCTCTTTAGCAGCAACAAAACGCAAAGTATTGTTAATTGATCTTGATCCTCAAGGCAACGCTACTATGGGTAGTGGTGTCGACAAATACGAGGTGCCGGCAACCTGCTTTGAATTACTGATTGAAGAACAGCCTTTTGAAGACGTCGTTGTTAAAGAAACGGCGGGTATTTATCATCTTATCGCTGCCAACACTGACGTAACGGCCTGTGAAATCAAATTGATGGAAATGTATGCCCGTGAACAACGTTTAAAAATGGCGTTAGACACGATAAAGCATGAATATGACTTCATCATTATCGACTGCCCTCCTTCGTTAAACATGTTAACCGTTAATGCGATGACCGCCGCAGATTCCGTACTGGTACCAATGCAATGCGAATACTACGCATTAGAAGGTTTAACGGCGCTAATGGATACTATTTCTAAACTAACTAGCGTAGTAAACGGTGACTTACATATCGAAGGAATTCTTCGCACTATGTACGATCCGCGTAATCGTTTAGCCAACGACGTATCAGAACAATTAAAAAATCATTTTGGCGAAAAAGTCTATCGCACGGTTATTCCACGCAATGTACGATTAGCTGAAGCACCGAGTTTTGGCGCGCCAGTAATGTATTACGACAAATCGTCAACAGGCGCAAAAGCCTATTTAGCACTAGCGGGCGAAATTATTCGTCGCAGTGAAAACAATCAATCTAGTGCTGCGTAAGCTGCAGTAAACGACCAAGGATAATTATGAGCCCGTCAAAGCGAAGAGGTTTAGGCAGAGGATTAGACGCTCTGCTAACCACACCAGCTGCTAGTAGCCCATCAAACAGCCAAGATGCAAATGCTGGTGCAGCTAAAAATGAACTGCAAAAATTACCGATTGAGCAATTACAGCCGGGTAAGTACCAACCACGCAAAGATATGTCTCCTGAAGCCTTAGAGGAACTGTCTAGTTCAATCAAGGTACAGGGTATCATTCAACCGATTGTGGTGCGTCCTGTAGGTAAAGACGCTTATGAAATTATTGCCGGTGAACGCCGCTGGCGCGCATCACAGTTAGCGGGTATCGATACAGTTCCTTGCTTAGTGAAAGATGTGCCAGATGAAGCCGCTGTTGCGATGGCGCTGATTGAAAATATCCAGCGTGAAGATCTTAATGCGATGGAAGAAGCGGTCGCGCTTGAAAGATTATTGGTAGAATTTGAATTAACCCATCAAGAAGTGGCGGAAGCGGTAGGTAAATCACGTACCACAGTAACTAACTTGCTACGTCTAAACAACTTGAATGGTGAAGTAAAAACCTTACTTGAACATGGCGACATTGAAATGGGTCATGCACGCGCATTGTTGGCGCTTGAAGGTGACGAGCAAACAACAACAGCCAGAACGGTTGTGGCCAAAGACTTAACGGTAAGAGAAACAGAAGCCTTTATCAAAAAAGTGCAAGCTGGCCCGGTGGAAAAAGTGGTTAAAGAAAAAGATCCAGACACCAAAGCGTTAGAGCAAAAGTTATCTGAACATTTAGGTAGTGCCGTACAAATTAGCCACAACCAAAAAGGTAAAGGTAAACTTGTGATTAACTATGCTAACCTTGAACAACTCGATGGCATTTTGTCGCGAATAAAATAAAACACGATTACATAAAATAGGAACTTCGGTTCCTATTTTTTTGGCCCATTTTAGGCCTTGGTTAGCATCAATTTAACATTTGCCTATAGAGTAAATTGTTCATTACAAAAAGGTGCTTGTTTTTTGCACTGTTGAGGTGAAGCAAATGCCCTATTTTGTTGCAATAAATAGCAAAAAGAGTATACTTGCGCCAAACATTTATATGTCTAATTTTAGTCATGTAAATTAAGACATTAACGACGAAACAGATAAAGGAGTTTTCCTTGGCCAATAAGCTCGTACAGCCAGGTAGAAAATTCGCGATAAAACAAATACTTATTGCCCTTCTTGTTACTGTTCTTTGTAGTGTTATAAATTTTATTTACTGGGGAACACCATCAGGTCAATCAGCCTTGATTGGTGGATTCGTTGCGATTATTCCCAGTATTATTTTTGCTTATAAAGCGTTTCAATTTGCAGGCGCTAGCGCATCAAAAAAAGTAATCGATGCGTTTTTTATGGGTGAAAAATTAAAATTGGTATTAACGGCTGTATTATTTGCGATTTCATTTCGTTTTTTCTCGATTGAGCCGATACCTTTTTTTGCAACCTATTTTTTGACGTTGGTAGCCCCCATGCTGCTAGCGATAAATAACAAGTTTACGTTTAATTAACTTTAATAATTGGGATAGAAGATGGCACAAGACACTAGTTCTTACATCCAACATCACTTGACTAACGCTAAGATGTGTACAGTTGACGGTAACATCGCTTTTAACAAAGCATGTGCTGACGCCGGTTTCTGGACAGTAAACATCGATACCTTGCTTTGGTCTTTGGTATTGGGTCTGACCTTTCTTATGATTTTCCGCTCTGTAGCTAAAAAAGCGACAACTGGCGTACCTGGAAAACTTCAGTGTGCGGTAGAAATGGTCGTTGAATTTGTCGACAAGAGTGTGAAAGAAACTTTTCACGGTAAAAACGCATTAATTGCGCCATTATCTTTAACGATATTCGTTTGGGTATTGTTAATGAACATTATGGACTGGATACCAGTTGACCTTATTCCTACCATCGCTGGTTGGATTGGTGCAACAACTATGGGTATGGATCCACATGACGTTTACATCAAATCAGTACCTACTACTGATATGAACATGACGTTCGGTTTAAGTATCGGTGTATTCATTCTTATCATCTACTATTCAATTAAAGTGAAAGGCTTTGGTGGCTTTACTAAAGAGCTAACTATGCAGCCGTTCAACCATTGGGCATTTATCCCAGTGAACTTTATTCTTGAAACCGTTACTTTGATCGCTCGTCCAGTGTCGTTGGCACTACGTTTGTTCGGTAACTTATACGCGAGTGAATTGATCTTCATCTTGATCGCAACACTTGGCGTATGGTCATTATTTGGACCGCACTTTATGTGGGCTGCGTTCCATTTATTAGTTCTACCATTGCAAGCATTCATTTTCATGATGTTAACCATCGTGTACTTGAGCTTGGCACATGAAGACCACTAATTTAGCGGTCTTAGAAAGAGTTTTTTTAATTTTTACTTTATAACTTACTTTAAATAATCGGAGATAAATATGTTATATATCGCTGTTGCTTTACTAATCGGTTTAGGTGCTCTTGGTACTGCGATTGGTTTCGGTCTTTTAGGTGGTAAATTCCTAGAGTCTGCTGCACGTCAACCAGAACTAGCACCTCAACTTCAAGTTAAGATGTTCATCGTAGCTGGTCTTATCGATGCGATCGCTATGATCGGTGTTGGTATTGGCTTATATCTACTATTCGCTGTTGGTGCATAAGAGTCACTACGTTAATCCGCGAATTTACTAGATATAGGAGGTACACAAATGAACATTAACTCTACATTAATTTATGAATTAATCGCATTTGTTGTATTTGTACTTTTCTGCATGAAGTATGTATGGCCGCCACTAATGGCTGCTATCGAAGAGCGTCAAAAAACTATTGCTGACGGTCTTGCTGCTTCTGACCGCGCTGCTAAAGATCTTGAGCTTGCTCAAGAAAAAGCTGCTGCGCAACTTAAAGAAGCAAAAGCACAAGCTGCTGAAATCGTTGAAGCTGCTAAAAAGCGCGAAAATCAAATGATTGAAGAAGCTGCAGAAAAAGCACAGGCTGAGCGTGAGAAAATCATCGCTTCTGGCCATGCAGAAATAGAGACTGAGCGTAACCGTGCTAAAGAAGAGCTGCGTAAACAAGTAGCAACTCTTGCTGTAGTAGGTGCCGAGAAAATTCTTGAGCGCTCAATTGATGCCGCTGCACACAGCGACATCTTAGACAAATTAGTTGCTGAACTTTAAGAGGGAGATGAGCTATGTCTGAATTGACAACTATTGCTCGCCCTTACGCTAAAGCAGCGTTCGATTTTGCTGTTGAAGCAAACGCCGTTGACGCGTGGTTAGAAATGTTAGTATTTGCTGCTGAAGTAGCAAATAACGACACGATGGCCAACTACCTTTCAGGTGGCGCGTCTGTTGAACAAGCACAAGATTTATTCTTGAAAGTTTGTGGCGAGCAGCTCAACGAGAAAGGCCAAAACTTAATTAAAGTTATGGCTGAAAACGAACGTCTGTTGGTGCTACCACAGGTTGCTCAGTTATATATTGAACTTAAAGCTGAGTATGAAAAAGAAATTACTGTGGATGTTACATCTGCTGTAGAAATTACAGCGGAACAACAAACATCATTAAGCGCCGCGCTTGAAAAGCGTTTGGCACGTAAAGTGAAGCTAAATTGTGTAGTAGACGATGCTGTTGTATCTGGCTTAATTATTAAAGCTGGTGACATGGTAATCGATGGTTCAGTTAGAGGTAAACTGGATCGCTTAGCTACAACAATGCAATCTTAACTGGGGAACAGAGCATGCAACTGAATTCCACTGAAATCGCTGAATTGATCAAAAATCGTATTGACCAATTTGACGTAGTTAGTGAAGCTCGTAACGAAGGTACTATCGTTTCTGTAACAGACGGTATCATTCGCATCCATGGTCTTGCCGATGTAATGCAAGGCGAGATGATCGAACTTCCAGGCAACCGCTACGCTATCGCACTTAACCTTGAGCGCGATTCTGTAGGTGCTGTTGTTATGGGTCCATACGCGGACCTTGCTGAAGGCGTAAAAGTTAAAGGTACTGGCCGTATTTTGGAAGTACCAGTAGGTCGTGGCTTATTAGGCCGCGTAGTAAACACACTAGGTGAACCAATCGATGGTAAAGGCCCAATCGAAAACGATGGCTACTCTCCAATCGAAGTTGTTGCACCAGGTGTTATCGATCGTAAATCGGTTGATGAGCCAGTACAAACTGGTATCAAGTCAATCGACTCAATGATTCCAATCGGTCGTGGTCAACGTGAGCTTATCATCGGTGACCGTCAAATCGGTAAATCAGCGATCGCATTAGACGCAATTATTAACCAGAAGAACACAGGCATTAAGTGTGTGTACGTAGCTATCGGTCAGAAAGCTTCAACGGTTGCTAACGTTGTACGTTCTTTAGAAGAACACGGCGCGTTAGAAAACACTATCGTTGTTGTAGCATCTGCTTCTGAAGCAGCGGCACTTCAGTACTTATCAGCTTACTCTGGTTGTACAATGGGTGAATACTTCCGTGACCGCGGTGAAGACGCATTAATCGTATATGATGATTTATCTAAGCAAGCTGTTGCTTACCGTCAAATCTCATTGCTACTTCGTCGTCCACCAGGTCGTGAAGCATACCCAGGTGACGTTTTCTACTTGCACTCACGTCTACTAGAACGTGCTGCACGTGTTAACGAAGAATACGTAGAGAAGTTCACAAACGGTGAAGTGAAAGGTAAAACAGGTTCTTTAACTGCATTGCCTATCATTGAAACGCAAGCGGGTGACGTTTCTGCATTCGTACCAACTAACGTAATCTCGATTACTGATGGTCAGATCTTCCTTGAAGCTGACTTATTCAACGCAGGTATTCGTCCAGCGGTTAACGCTGGTATCTCGGTATCTCGTGTTGGTGGTGCTGCACAAACTAAAATCATCAAGAAACTTGGTGGTGGTATCCGTTTAGCACTTGCACAATATCGTGAACTTGCTGCTTTCGCTCAATTCGCATCAGACCTTGATGACGCTACTCGTGCACAATTAGAGCACGGTCAACGCGTAACTGAATTGATGAAGCAAAAGCAATACAGCCCGCTTTCTATCGCTGAAACAGCGGTATCATTATTTGCAGCTGAAAAAGGTTTCTTAACTGACATCGAAATTAACAAAGTTGTTGATTTTGAAGCAGCTTTGCATACCTATGTAAATAACGAGAAAGCTGAGTTGATGGCTAAGATCAACGAAAAAGGTGACTACGATAAAGACATCGAAGCTGGTTTGACGGAAGCTATTGAATCTTTCAAAGCTACGCAAACTTGGTAATTAGTTAACCCTTTTCGGAGAGAATAGTCATGTCCGGCGCTAAAGAGATAAAATCGAAGATTGGAAGTGTACAAAATACACAGAAGATCACCAGCGCAATGGAAATGGTTGCAGCCAGTAAGATGCGTCGCGCACAAGACGCGATGGCTGCTTCTCGTCCATACGCTGAAAATATGCGAAATGTGATCGGTCACATCGCGCTAGGTAACCTTGAATATCGCCATCCATATTTGGAAGAGCGTGAGGTTAAGCGCGTAGGCTATATCGTTGTCTCTACCGACCGTGGCTTGTGTGGTGGTTTGAACATTAACTTGTTCAAAAAGACATTAGCAGATGCTGCCAAATGGCAGGAACAAGGTGCAGAAGTTGAATTTGGTGTTGTTGGCTCTAAAGCTACTGCCTTCTTCAACAATATGGGCGCTAATGTTACATCACAAGTTTCTGGTTTAGGTGATAAACCATCAGTAACAGACCTTATCGGTAGCGTTAAGGTGATGTTAGATGCATATGACAACGGTGATATAGACAGGCTTTTCGTTGTGTATAACAAATTTGTTAACACGATGACGCAAGAGCCTAGTATCGATCAACTTTTACCTTTGCCTAAGTCTGACGATGACGAAATCAAACATCGTTGGGATTATTTATACGAGCCAGATGCGCAAGCATTACTTGATCAATTGTTGGTTCGTTATATTGAATCTCAGGTATATCAGGGTGTAGTAGAAAACCTAGCATGTGAGCAAGCTGCTCGTATGGTAGCGATGAAAGCTGCAACTGATAATGCTGGCGATATTATCGACAGCTTACAATTGGTATACAACAAGGCGCGTCAAGCAAGCATCACTCAAGAATTGAGTGAGATTGTTGCTGGTGCAGCTGCGGTATAGGCACAGGTTTAAACTTTAAAGAGGAATAAACATGAGTACAGGTAAAGTCGTCCAAATCATTGGCGCAGTTGTGGATGTAGAATTCCCACAAGATGCTGTACCTCAGGTATATGACGCGTTAAACATAACAGAAGGCGACCTAAGCGGTCTTACATTGGAAGTACAACAACAACTAGGTGGTGGTGTTGTACGTACAATCGCTATGGGTTCTTCTGATGGTTTACGTCGTGGCCTGACAGTAGAAAACACAGGCAACCCAATTCAAGTACCAGTGGGTAAAGAAACCCTTGGTCGTATCATGAACGTTTTGGGTGAAGCAATTGATGAAGCTGGTCCAATCGGCGAAGAAGAGCGTTGGTCAATCCACCGTGAAGCTCCTTCGTATGAAGATCAGTCAAACTCAAACGAATTACTAGAAACTGGTATCAAAGTAATCGACTTAGTATGTCCATTCGCTAAGGGTGGTAAAGTTGGTTTATTCGGTGGTGCTGGTGTTGGTAAAACCGTTAACATGATGGAACTTATCCGTAACATCGCTATCGAGCACAGTGGTTACTCAGTATTCGCTGGTGTTGGTGAGCGTACTCGTGAGGGTAACGATTTCTATCACGAAATGAGTGAATCAAACGTACTAGACAAAGTATCACTAGTTTACGGTCAAATGAATGAGCCACCGGGTAACCGTCTTCGTGTTGCGATGACTGGTCTTACTATGGCTGAGAAGTTCCGTGACGAAGGTCGTGACGTACTTTTCTTCGTAGATAACATCTACCGTTACACACTAGCGGGTACAGAGGTATCTGCACTTCTAGGTCGTATGCCATCAGCGGTAGGTTACCAACCTACACTTGCTGAGGAAATGGGTGTACTTCAAGAGCGTATCACGTCAACTAAGACGGGTTCAATCACGTCAATCCAAGCGGTATACGTACCTGCGGATGACTTAACTGACCCATCTCCAGCAACGACATTCGCTCACTTAGATGCAACAGTTGTACTTAGCCGTGACATCGCTGCGCAAGGTATCTACCCTGCAATCGATCCACTAGATTCAACTTCACGTCAGCTTGACCCACTAGTAGTTGGTACAGAGCACTATGAAGTTGCACGTGGCGTACAGTCAGTACTTCAACGTTATAAAGAACTTAAAGATATCATCGCTATCCTAGGTATGGACGAGTTATCTGAAGAAGATAAGCAAACAGTTGACCGTGCTCGTAAGATCACGCGTTTCTTATCTCAACCGTTCTTCGTTGCTGAAGTATTTACTGGTTCTCCAGGTAAGTATGTACCACTTAAAGACACAATTAGTGGCTTTAAAGCAATCCTTGCTGGTGAATACGATCACTTACCAGAGCAAGCTTTCTACATGGTAGGTAGCATTGAAGAAGCGGCTGAAAAAGCCTCTTCAATGTAATCGGCTGAGAAACTAGCTTAGGAGGTCAACATGGCAGCAATGACGGTAAATCTTAATGTAGTAAGTGCAGAAGAAAGCTTATTTTCTGGTCGCATTGAATCATTACAGATCACTGGTAGCGAAGGTGAACTAGGTGTTATGCCTGGTCATGCACCTTTGCTGACCTCACTAAAACCTGGTATGGCACGTATCGTTAAGCAAGGTGGTGAAGAAGAAGTTCTTTATCTATCTGGCGGTATGTTAGAAGTTCAGCCAAACGGTGTTACTGTTTTGGCTGACGTAGCAACGCGTGCAGACGACCTAGACCAAACAGCTGCAGAAGAAGCTAAGCAACGCGCTGAAGAGCAAATGAATGCTCAAGACGGTAACGTTGATTACGCTGAAGCTGCAATTGAACTAGCTCGTGCTGTAGCACAACTACGTGCAATCCAAGCGCTTAAGAAAAAACTTTAAGCGTTATTCAATTAAGCACTAAGTTTTAGTGAAGTTAAAAAGCGGCTATTAAGCCGCTTTTTTTATCGCTTTTATCCACCCAATCCCTTGAAAGTGTTTTTGTACTATTTTAAGCACGCATTTATTTTCGTTTGTGTCATAATACGAGCAACTAGTGGGGGAGAACTAGTAAATAAAGCTTGGTATAGCTCTGCTATATGCAAGTGGGGGTCTTATGTTAACTGAATCTAGTCAGTGGCAGGCACTTCAAAGCCATTTTGAATCAATTAAAAACACGCACATGCGTGATCTTTTTGCGCAAAACGATAACCGCTTTTTGCAATTTTCTATGCAAGCGTCGGGTATTACCTTAGATTTTTCTAAAAACCGTATTACAGACGAAACCTTCGCACTTCTTATCGATCTAGCTAAAGCGGCCAATATTAGTGGCGCCCGCGATGGTATGTTTGCCGGTGAGAAAATTAACTCTACTGAAAAACGCGCAGTATTGCATACAGCACTAAGACATTTTGGCGACAACCAAGTTAAGGTTGACGGCGAAGACGTGATGCCCGTTATCAAACAAACATTGGCTAAAATCAAAGCTTATGTAAATGGTATCGTATCAGGCGAAACTAAAGGCTATACCGGCAAAGCGTTCACCGATGTGATAAGCGTTGGTATTGGCGGTAGCTTTTTAGGTCCTAAAATCATGTCTGAGGCGCTTAAGCCTTATCAAAACCATATCAAGGTTCATTATGTTGCTAACGTTGATGGTTGTCATATGCAGGACGTGGTTGCCAAACTTGATCCAGAAACAACCTTAATTGTTACCTCATCAAAAACGCTTACAACTCAAGAAACGCTGCGTAATATGCAAAGCGCAAGACAGTGGTTTGTTGAACAGGCGGGCGAAGCGCACATAGCCAAGCACTTTGCATGTGTATCAACCAATGTTGAAGGAGCCAAAGCGTTAGGTATTGACCCAGAAAATGTATTCCCTATGTGGGATTGGGTTGGTGGTCGTTATTCTGTATGGTCAGCAATTGGTTTGCCTTTGGCATTAGGTATTGGTTACGACAACTTTGAAGCGTTTTTACAGGGCGCTTACGACATGGACCAACACTTTTGCGATGCGCCTTTAGAGCAAAATATGCCGGTTATCATGGCATTGCTTGGTATTTGGTACCGTAATTTCTTTGGTGCTCAGTCTCACGTGTTATTGCCTTACTATCATTACTTACGTGGATTACCTGCTTATGTGCAGCAGTTAGACATGGAAAGTAACGGTAAATTTGTTACTAAACAAGATACCGTCGTTAATTATGAAACTGGGCCCATTATTTGGGGTAGCGAAGGCACTAATGGTCAACACTCGTTCCATCAGTTAATTCACCAAGGCGCGACAATTATTCCGGCAGACTTTATGTTGCCTTTGTATCCGCACCACGATGTTGCTGATCATCATGCCATGCTAGCAAGTAATTGTTTTGGTCAAACACAAGCGTTAATGGCAGGACAGACGGTTGAGGAAATTAAAGCCAACCTAGCCGGTAAAGTGGATGAAAGTGAAATCGACTCGCTTGCTCAACATAAAGAAATGCCAGGTAATAAACCAAGCAATACGCTGATTTTTGATAGATTAGATCCTAAAACGTTAGGTAGCTTAATTGCCTTGTATGAGCACAAAGTTTTTGTGCAGGGCGTTATTTGGGATGTTAACTCTTACGATCAATGGGGTGTAGAACTTGGTAAGGCGTTAGGCAACCAAGTGCTAAGCAAATTGGTCAATAAAGACGAAGCGTTAGACAATGACGCATCAACCAATGCGTTGATTGAAATCTTCAGAAAACGATAAAACTAAGGGCGATTAATCGCCCTTTTTACTTTTCGATAGCCGGAAATTTTGCTATCTTAGCGCTATTAAGTGTTAATAGGGTGTTAATATGGAAAGCCTAGATACAACAGCACCTTCGACAAGTGAAATTTTGTGGTCGGTCGCTACACGAAAAAAATATCCGCTGGATGCGTTTGAACCTTGTACCCGCACGTTTAAAGACATCGCTCCTGATCCAGAAAAAATCATCGCATTTAAAAAGCTCTTTAACTGCCAGGAAGTGTTGCCTACCTACATGTTTTTGATCGCTTACCCTTACGTTGGTTTAACCTTTTCGCAAAGTAAAAACCCGAGTTCGCTGCTTGGGCTTATTCACATTGCTAGCCACTTTAAATTTATTAAAGCGCATGATTGGACACAGAAAACCGATATTCAAGTGACCATGGAAAACTATGTGAAAAGCGATAAAGGTATAGTGTATCAGTTGAAAACGTCGATGATTCAAGATGGCGAAGTAACGCTTGAAAACGTTAATCATATTTTGGATAAGAACAAGCAATATAAGTCGGCTAAAACAGCTAATGCTAATAGCAAAGAAGCTAACGTAGATGACGTAATGGCAACGCACAAGGTGGAGCAAAGCATTGCTTGGCAATATGCAAAAGTGTCAGGCGATTATAATTTAATTCACTTACACGCTATTTTTGCAAAAATGTTTGGTTTAAAAACATCGCTTATGCATGGTATGTACAACGTACATTGGATGCTTGCCAATATGGACCAAAGCCAGTTAGAGAACGCTGGCGAGTTAAAAGTGAGCTTTAATAGGCCATGCTTTTTACCAAATGGTGTAGCGTTAGCGCAAGAATCTCCGCGCAAATTATCGTTGTATTCCTCCGATTTTAAAGATAGATTTCTAGTGTGTTTAGTTAAACAAAAAAGAGCGGCATAACGCTCTTTTTTTTGAGCAGTAACAAGGATTTAAAACATCATGGCGAGAGTCACAATAAGAACAACAAACTATGCCGATGGCCTGCCCTTCACTTTTCTACATTTGTGGTCTTTTGTTGGTACGTTTATTTATATCAGCAACCTTAGCGCAACGCTCAGTAATGTATATATCTCGATTATTGCTGCCGTGTTTACTTTGTTATCAGTGTTAACGGTAGATATGCGCTTTTTTAGAAGCTTTTTCTACTTAATGTGTACCATTGGACTTATCGGCCATATTTGTTGTTTGAGCTTTGTCACCATAGACCCATCACTTGCTGATTTTGTGTTGTTTGGTATCGCCTACTTTGGTGTGTCTTTATTACTAGCACGTGTCTATTTTAGTACTGAAAAACCGGCTATTTAGGATTTTTTATGAGCTTAGTAAGTAACCAAATTAATTATGTTGAATTTGCCGCAGCTGACTTAACCATTACCAAGCAATTCTTTGAGCAGGTGTTTGGTTGGTCATTTACTGATTTTGGTCCCGATTACACCGCGTTTGACAATTCAGGCCTGATGGGGGGCTTTTATCGCGCTGATATGTCAGCCCAGACGGCTACAGGCAGCGCACTGATTGTGCTTTATCATGAAGATTTAAACGCTTGCTTACTTGCTATTCAAAGCCATGGTGGAAACATTGTTAAGGATATTTTTGAGTTTCCTGGCGGCAGACGCTTTCATTTTACCGAACCGAGTGGCAACGAATTAGCGGTGTGGTCTGATAAATAACTTTGGTTATTGTCGAGCTTTGCTTAGCAAGTAAAAGCTGATCAACACATACAATAATACTAACGCCCATAATTGATGAATCTGTGTCATCACCTGGCTTAAGCCTGCACCCATTTGGTTGCTATGCAAATACATGCTTATTGCTGCCGTCGATGGAATAAACTGAGCAGAGGCATTTAACAGTAGTGGAATGCTCTCGGTAGGCCAAATAAATCCGGCTAAAAATACCAATGGTAGCGAAGACAATAGCACCACTAGCGTTACATTCTCTTTCTTATCGATTAAACAACCCAAGCAAATACCTAACGCGATAACCGCAAGTAGAAATGGCAGAGTAATTAAAACTATATCACCCATATCTGCGAGCCTTGGTACATCATAATAAACCAGAGCTGCGCCAAGGTAATAAGCTGATAGCGGTATATAAATGGCGACAAACATAACAAACCGTACTAACAATAACTGCCACAGTGGCGCTATCAACCAATATGGCTTGGTCGCAGTAATGTCGATTTTACTGCGCTTTTGATCGGCGCCGACAAGACCTACAGCAATAAGTAAGGTTTGGTGTAGTATCAAGATAAACACCGCAGGCACGACGTAATTCTGATAACCGATCGTGGGATTATAAACCGGCTTTAAATCAAGTTTTATAGCATCATAGCCCTTTACTGCATGGTTAATGTTGTCGCCAGCAATGATCGATTGTTGTACTTTTATTGACGCTGTAAGCGTACCAACGGAATAAGAGATCCCCTCCACTATGGTGCCAAAAACTAAAAACAATGAACCGTCGCCGCCGTAATTTAATGTTGGTATTTCTCCCATAATTAACTGTTTGCTGAAGTGGCTAGGCACAATCAAATAGCCTTTGGTTTGTTCTTGCGCCAAGCTATCTTGTGCTTCTGCAACTGAATTGACCGTGGACAACACGTTAACTTCAGGCGTTGCGTCAATCATACGAATCAGTTGTCGACTAAGCGCTGAATTGTCTTTATCGACAACTACAATTGGCAGGTTGTGCGGCGTTTGTTTGGCATACGGCAAGGGATATAAAAAAGAATAAAATACTACGCCAAAAAATACCGTTACCAGTAAAGGTACATTGCTAAATATGGCTTTGCATTCGGCTTTAAACAGCTTACTCCAGGCTAACATTGCGTTTCACCTTGTGGCTGTCGTTTATAGAAAATATAACTTGCTGCAACTAGTAACACAGCAAAGGCAAAGAGAGACAACAGATTACTAAAAGTGGAAAACAACACTGTGCCGTAGTTCATCTGTTGATTTTGCAGCTCAATATAGTGGGAAGCTGGTAGTAAGCTTCTCCAAATTAGCGCGAGTACAGGCATATCGCTACTTGGAAAGGTAATCCCCATAAAAGCAAATGCAGGTGCTGCCATACCCGCGACCAAACTCATGGCACGTGCTGCATCAAGGGTAATACTATACAAGAAAGCCGCTAAGCTCTGGCAAGCGATGGTTGCTATAAAGCAGGCCGTTATCATAATGGCGAAGTTGCCATTAAAGGGCCAATTGGCATACATCAACGCAAACATGAAAAACAATAAGGTTTGGGCAAAAAACAATACTGAAAAAGGGAGTAACCCTTTAATAAGCAGCCAAAAGGTTTTTCGTCTGGCTTGATTCTGTACTAATAATTGCCCTTTGTTCTTTTCGAGAAACAACACAGTGGCTGCCATAATAATAATTTGCCATAGGGCGGGAACAGCAGCCGCAACTAAAAACTGTGCGTAGTCATTTTTACCATTGTATAGCGAGGTGATTTGTTGATTAATGGGCAGTGCTTCGCTCATTGCAAGCGCGACGTTGCCATGGGTAGCGGCAGTATTTCTAATTATTTCGACCATCGCATTAAACGTGCCGTGGGCTTGCACTAATGCCGACTTTATCAGTTTACCGATCAGCACATATTGACTGTTATACCGAGTAGTGACCGTAGGCGAGCTACCTTTAACTGTTTCTCGCTCTAGATACTTGGGGATAATAATAATGGCGTAAACATCACCCTTGTTCATTAACGCTTGTGCGCTACTGATATCTTCAACAGTTTTGTTTATCGATATTGTTGGGCTGGCATCGTAGTACCGTATAAGCGCGCGAGACATTGTTGTTTTGTCTTGATCGACAACGGCGACAGGCAACTGCGTAGCAAAGTGTGCAGAAAAAATAAGCCATATGATTAAGCTCATTAACATTGGCGCGAAACACGTCAGCACAAACAGCCATTTATCAGCTTTAAGCGAATGATAAAAGGTCCGAAGTCCCTGACTAAACGTATTCATTGATGCTGGCGCTTATTCAACAACCATTGACATACCAACACGAAGCCCTGCGATGGGTTGAGTAGGTCGAGCTTCTATTTCAAAGGTTCTTATATCAAATCCTTGATTGTTAGACGTGGCTTTCCATGTGGCAAACTCACCCATCACCGCTACATGTGATACCTCGAACGAATAAGGGGTGTCACCAAGCGCCGGAATAAGTACATCGAGCTTAGTACCAATTTCAAAACGTTTAAGGTCTATTTCTTTCACATGAAAGACGGCCCAAGCATCACTTATATCGATAATAGTTACTACAGGGAAACCTTGTGGCGCTAGTTCACCTTCTTGCAGTAATACGTTTGCTACTTCACCACTGTGCCAACTTTTGATCTGTGTTTCTTCTTGGTATGCCTGCACTTCAGCGACCACACCAGCAGCCATTTGCTCTTGTTCTGCTGCCGCTTTCTTGGTTTCTGCGCGAGCGCCCTCTTGTGCCATTTGGTACATTTGATAAGCCGATTTTTCGTTAAACTGTGCGGCTTTCATTTGTGTAAAGGCTTCATCACGTTTTTGCTCTGAAACAACACCTTCCTTAAATAGATTGTCTAAGCGCGTAAAGGTTTTTTCCATCAGCTCTTTCGCGGCTTTTGCTTTTTGCCATTGGCTTTCGGCGGCGGCTATTTCTTGTTTCCGTGCGCCTGCATCTGCCTGCTCTTTTACCGCGCCAGCAGCGCGTTCAGCGGCAGTTGCCTGAGCTAGTTTTGCGTCTATTTCGGGGCTAAGCATGGTAAAAATCAATTGATCGCGTTCAACGATATCGCCTTTACGCACTAAGACTTTATTGATGCGGCCAGCAATTTTAGATGACACACTATATTGCTGCGCTTCTATCTGCCCTTGAATGCGATCGACGGGCTTTTGATAAGCCAAATAAAAGTGGTAAAACAGCCAGCCGACCAAGCTAATAATCACTAACGGTAAGAGTATTTGTTTGAGATAATTCATTAGTTTACAGGTACTCCTTGTTCGTTTTGCAGGCGAGAAAAGGCTTGTATTTCGCCACTAACTGATACGAGTTCGCTTAGCGATACCACGTATTTGTAAGCAGCATAAAGCCTTTCAGAGCGAATACTGGCGAGATAAATATGAGCATCAACCACAGAAAGCGATGTAGATAAGCCTTGTGCGAATGCTTTTTCCCTTAGTTTTAGATTTTCTTCGGCAAGAGCAAGGCTAGAAGCTAACCCGTTGTATTCTTCCAGTGACTGCTCGGCTTCCATATAGACTTTTTCCACCAGCACCGTTAAATCGCTTTTTGCTTGTGCTTTTAAATAGCGTGCTTGCATGACTTGGCTGTACGCCGCCTTCTTTTTACCAGAACGGCCAGAGGTATCTAATATAGGCACCTTAATACCTACGCCTATTTCCCAATCCGGTAATATTTCAGAGGCAAAGTTATCTTCTTCATATAAATTGTAGTTACCAAAGAAGAACACTTCAGGGTGATACTTTCCCTTCTCTATTTCTATTACGCTGTTAGCTTGCGCTTCTTTTGCTTCTATAATTTTTAAGCCGGGATAGTGTTCGACCGTTTTTTGTTTAAACGCAGACATTTCCGGCAGTGTTTCATTAATAAACAAGGCTGATGTTGGCTCAACTGTTGATTCTGATTTAACCAGCTTAGTGAGTGCAATATGGGCGATTTCCAAATCTTTCTGCGATTTTTGACGCGCTACTTTTGCCCTGTCATACGACACTTCCGCTTGCAGCCGTTCCACTTTTGCAAGCTGGCCCTGCTCTTCCATTTTTTGCGCGTTATCTAAGTGTTTCGCTAACCCATCCTCATAGGCTTGCTTGGTTTGTAGGATTTGTTCACTTAGCACAACGGCATAGTAAAACTTGGTGAGGTCTTGAAAGCTTTTTTGTTTTTTAAGCTCATACAAATAGCTTGCTTCTAGGGTTTGTTGGCTTGCAATATCTTGAGCTGCCGAGATTTTACCACCGGTATAAATAGGCCAAAGTGCCGTGACCGAACTGGTAAAGAAGTCTCGCTCGGTTAGCGTTGACGTAAACAGCCCATCTAAGTTGTCTACATCAATGCCTAAGCCAGCGTTTACATCGGCAATTGGCATGCTGGCGATAAGATCAGACGGTTTAACTTGTACATCTCTATCCAAGCGGGTGAAGGCAGCATTAAGGCTAACAGTAGGTAAATTTAAATCGCTAAAGGCATCTTCAACGTTGGTAGCTCGTTCAATATTGGCGCGCTCTGCTGCTAGTGCATCGTTGTGTTGCAGCACCATTTGCCAAGCTTGTTGAAAGCTCAGCATTTCACTGTGCGCTTTACTGGCGAAAGCACAAGCAACGAAGAAGACGAAAGATAACCCTGGACGATACATGCTGTAATGTTTACCTATTTTTTTACATCGTGTTTACGTTTTAATCTAACACGGCACTGGTTCTAATGTAAGCGCTAAGCAACAGCGCCGTTTAAAAATAAAACGTAGTTTTGTAAAAACAGGTTCATTTTTCGCTAAATAGCTACATTTTTAAGGATTTTAGGCTAAAATCACGCCTGCAAATTTTACCTTGGGAGACAATCTTGATTCACCAAACCCAAATCAAAGTGCGTGGTTATCACTTAGATATTTATCAGCATGTAAACAATGCGCGTTATTTAGAGTTTTTAGAAGAAGCACGCTGGGCCGCGCTTGAAACAACAGGCGATATCGAATACTTCGCAAAAGCAGGTTTAGCTTGGGTAATTGTTAATATCAATATCAATTATCGAAGTGCCGCCACCATGGGGCAAACCTTAAACATTGCCACTAAGCTGGCAAAAATTGGCAGCAAAAGTGCTGTTTTTCATCAAGAAGTGACCATTGACGGCACAGACACTGTCGTTGCAGATGCTGATATCACCTTTGTTGTGCTTGATCAAAAAACAGGGAAACCTGTTGAAATAGATGGCGAGATTAAAGCGCGATTGGCTTCGCAATTGTCGTAGTTTTTCTCGATTAATTGTTTAAAAAGGGCTAGCGGTTGCTAGCCTTTTTATGTACTTGTTTGAGATGCATGACTGGTTTTGATGGCAGATTAGAGCGGCGTGCGGGCTAGAATTAATCTTCAATGATTGCGGAAACATCCACGCTTTTGTGCAATATCCTAATTATATGAATACTATTTTTATCAATTAGCTTATAGAAAATTAAGTGGCTGCCTTGTGGGAATTTGTAGAAATCTTTTTGAATGTTATTACATGGGATACCGATAGAAGGGTTTTTGGCGAGTAACCCAAAAGCTTCATCGAATTGTCTGATATATATGTTTCTTTGCTCTTTTCCCCAGCGGTGATAACTGAACAAAGCTATATTTCCCAGGTCATTTTTTGCCTTATTCGACAGTAGAAATAGGTTCACATTTTCAACTCGTCATCCAGCTCATTGATAAAAGACTCAAGATCGTAGTCAGCTATACCACTGTTTTCACCTTCAACTAACATGCGTCGCAAACTATTGAGCTTTGTTTCTTGAGATTCTAATAAACGAAGTGCCGATCTTACGACTTCACTGGCTGAACCATATCTACCACTTTGAATTTGATTCGCAATAAAACTGTCAAAATGATCGCCTAGTGTAATACTTGTGTTCTTAGCCATAACTTCCTCCAATACCAATATATACCTAATTATGGTATTTTTGGGTTGGTAGTCAATAGTCGTAGGCCAAAAAGCTGTATCAGTTTTGCGTCCTTTTTGAGTATCCATAATCAATTTTTTGTAAGTTTAGTCCTAAGTCATCCCTTGTATATACACAGGATCTCATTGGCGTTGTATAAGCTGTGATTCAGTATCCAATTTGTTTTGCGATAACACGCCGTGTTCTAAGTGATAGATTTTGTCGGCGCTGTTCAGGGTTTCAGTTCGATGTGCGACACTGATTCTTGTCATATTGAGCGATGCAATATGATTATTAATGCTCGACTCGTTATCCTGATCTAAATGACTTGTAGCTTCATCAAGAAACAAAACTTTGGGTTCCTTGTACAAAGCCCGCGCTAGCAGTATTCGTTGTTTTTGACCACCGGATAAGGTACTTCCCATATCGCCAACTAAGGTATTAAATCCCATCGGCATAGCTAAAATATCGTTGGCAACATTGGCTAACTGTGCGCACTTTTCTACTTTAAGTGGATTAGGTTGAGCATCGAAAAAGCAAATGTTATCCATTATGCTGCCATTGAGTAATTGATCCTCTTGCATTACCACGGCGACTACTTTCCTGTAGTGTGTTAAGCCGATTTGTTTTATGTCAGTGCCGTCTAAAAGCACTTTGCCTGCGCTTGGTTGTATTAGTCCAAGCATTATTTTCAGCAGCGTGGTTTTGCCACTTCCCGATGGACCAGATATTGCAATCGCTTGCCCTGCCTCAACGTTAAGGTTCACATTGCTAAATAGCGTTTCGCCATTAGGTAGATTGTAAGCGACGTCTTTCAGGGTTACTTGGCCATGCGGTTTTTGTATTCCTGTGCCTTCTTGATATTGTTCTTGTTTAGCAAGGGTGATGTCTGAAAGGCGGGCTAAATGAAGCCTCATCATTTTGAATTCAATGAGCTGCTCTACCAAATTAGCCAAACGCGTGGTCAGTTGCTTTTTGTAAGCAATAAAGGCTAACAACATACCAATAGTGAACTGCCCAGATAGCACTAGTATGGTAGCGACATAGATAACGAGTACGTTCTCACAGCCAAAAAGTAGTTGATTGAAGGCATCAAAGGTTATTTTTAATCGACCGATCTTTATTTCATTGTTAACTACTTCAACATACTTATTTTGCCAAATAGCTTGTCTTTGTGGTTCATGCCCATAGAGTTTGATTGGTTGGATCGCTCTAACATTTTCTAAAAAATTAGTGTGCTCTTTCGCTTTTGTTTGGATTAGCTCTTCATTTGCTCTATGAAATTTAGGATACAAAGAAAGCCTAAACAGCACGTACAAAGAAACGCTGGCTAACACGATAAAAGTAAGCGTTGTTGAGTAAAAAAACATGACGACGATAACTAATGCAGCCATTACGCCATCTACCAGCGTTTCAACAAAACCGTTAGTTAAACGTTCTCTAATCTGAGCGAGTGAGCCAAACCTAGAGGTAATATCGCCAATATGGCGCCGCTCAAAGAAGGACATGGGTAACTTTAATAAATGACTAAGTACATTAATGCCAAGGTGCAGGTTTAGCGTGCTCGATAGTCTTACTACTAGCCAGCTTCTCAATACCGTAGAGATCACATTAACTAAACATAGTAAGCCAAAGCCAAAAGCTAAGACCACGAGCAAATTTTTGTCATAGCTAGGTATAACTTCGTCTACAACCCATTGCATATAATAAGGCGATAGCAGCGCAAAACATTGTATCAATAGAGACAAAGCAAAGAGTTTAGAGAGTCCCGATGCAAATCCTGTTAATTTGCCCCAAAGCTGCCCTAACCGCATGGTTTGTTTTGCTGTTTTCTTTTTAAATTTATTGGTAGGTGTTAATTCTAAACATATGCCGGTGTAGTGTTTGCTTAGCTCATCAATTGATCGCTTTCTGCGCCCTATCGCAGGATCGTTGATTACTACATGCTTTTTGTTGGAAGATACTTTAGTCAACACAACAAAATGCGTTAAGTCCCAATGTAAAATACAAGGTAATTTGAGTTTGTGTAGCTCATCGATTGGGCATTGCAGGGGTCTCGAAGCAAGGTTTAGCTTACCGGCTACCTCAATCATTTGTTGAAGATTCATGCCTTGCTGGCCGGCACAAAAAAGCTTGCGTAGGTTCGGTAAATCTATTGAGTATCCATGAAAGGCAGCTACCATAGCTAAGCTAGCTAACCCACATTCTGCAACTTCCGTTTGCAAAACGACAGGTACCGATTTCTTGAGTTTAAAATTTAACTTAACGCGACCGTCCATAGTCTTTGTCCAGTATGTTTTTTAGTTTGAGTCTTTTTCTCTCTTTAGTAACCAATTAAAGAAAAAAGAAATGATAAAAAACCAGGGCCATAGCTCTTTATCCAGTACAAAGCCAAATTCTCCAGATTGTATAAAAGTTGAAACAATACTAAAGATGACTTGTATGCCTATTAAAATTGATGTCCCTGACAAAACATCGTTAAAAGAAATACTCATACATGCCAATAGCTAATGATATAAAGGTACCCAGTAACAGGTACTTAGCTTTAGTTTGAGTTATAAGACTATCTAACTCATCCGCTTTAGATGCTACTAAGATACCCGGGTTCAAATATAGAAAATAGAAAAAAAGCGATGAAGAAAAATAGATGTAAAACAAAAAATTTGCATCGAATAGGTTTATTAGCATAAACAAAAGACTCAAAATGCTTCCTAACAAAGCTAATGATTTTGCTTTTAATTTAGTCATAATAAGCTCTAAAAAATGTTATCTGCAGCCTATAAGGCTGCAGCAATTGTTTACTTGATTAAGTTATCGTAGATCAAAGTACCGATACCATAGCCAACACCAAAAGAGAAACCCAGCGCTCCCCCAATAATGCCAGCTCTGGTAGCTCCGACTGATGAACCTGTTGCAGCAGCTCCTGCAACGGTTCCAATTGCTCCTCCCCAAGTAAAACCTTGGATAGGATCTGTACCACCACTAACACTTTGAACTTCTTCCATATTTAGTTCTTTCATTTTTAACATTCCTTGTATCGGCATGGCCGATTGTTAATTAAGCTTTTCCTTACAGAGCAGCCATAGAAAATATGCTTTAGCCGATCCCTTTCGTGCACTGTGCGTATCACCGTCCTGGCGACTATTACAACAGTTACTAAAGCATCTCCTTTTCTGCTAACAGCGGACAAGAGCTGTTAGTAGACTTCCAATGTCCATCGGCGCTGTAATTAGAAGTACTGGCATTCCATGTGCCTAAAAGCTTCCTTGCTAACATACTTCTTCCAACTCCTTTGGATACAACACTCTTCGTCCTTGAAGAGTTCGATTAAACAGGCAATACAGTGACATCCTTGTCTCGTTTGCTCCTTGCTATTGCGCCGTTTAATCTATTCCCTGTTTTTACTTGCTTCCTATAGCAAGATACAGCGGAATTCTTATCCCAACTTTGCGCTAACGCTTAAAATTGGGTCGAGTAGCCACTGCAATACAGTGCGCTCCTCTAAAACAATATCTGCTTGTAGCTTCATGCCACTTTTTAATTGGAATGATTTTCCAAAAGCTTCCAAGCTTTGATGAGCTAGTGTTGCTCTTACGATATAAAAGGGCTCTCTAATACTCACTGGCATTTGTTCATCTGCTTGCTGATACAATACCTTGTCAATGCTTGATAGCTGACTTTCCATAAAGCCAAATCTTTGCAAAGGAAAGGCATCAAAGCTTAATTTGGTTTGCATACCTGATTTGATGAAGCCAGCACTGCGACTTGGTACTAGTAATTCTGCTATCAGCTGCGCGTCTTTAGGAATTAACTTAATAATCGGTTTGCGTGGTGTTAAATACTGCCCTTCGCGCATTTGAATTGCGCCCACATAGCCTGATTGGTGGGCTATCACAGAGTATCGACTACTAGTGCTTACATTTTGGATTTGCTGTTCAAGTGCAGCTAGTTGTCTTTTCAAAGCACTGGTTGCTATTGCCAAATTTTTTGGCGCCAACAAGAGTTGACTTCTATCCGCTTGTAATCGATTTGCTAAGGATAATTGCTGCAACTTAGTTCGCTCGATTTCATTAGAAATACTTAATAATTTTTGTGTATGGCGATCCAATTCTATTCTTGATAAATGCTGAGCTGCGCTTAGCTTTAGCAAACGATTATGTTGTTGTGTCAGCAATTTTTTGGTTTGATCAAGGTGGTTTAATTGGTTGTTCAGTAGCTTGTTTTCGCGCACTGCATTATCAATTTGGCTAGAGAGCTGCAAAGTGTTTTGGTTGTGGACCAATTCATGTTGTTCGATCGACAAACTGAGTAATTGTTTTTGTCGATCAAGTTGTTCTAATTCAAATGCATAGTTGTCTTTACCATCGACATTGTTGGACTGATTTTTTATCGTTGCTAAAACTTGGCCTTTTTGAATGAACTCGCCTTCTTTAACTAAGATTTTTTCAATGATCCCGGCGGACTGGCCATAGGCATTGATGATGCCTTTAGAGGGAATGAGGTAACCTGATACTGTTTCTTTGCGAGCAAAGCTAGATGATGCTAAAAAACAAAAAGTTAAGCAGATGAGAGAGATGAATAAAGCAATCGTTAAATTGAGCGACAATGGCTGAGCAAGTGGAATATCTCCAACCAATTTGTTTTTGTACTGGTGTTCAAAAACTTCCTTTCTAAACAATGACATAACATCCAATTCCTTTTGAATACTTCACGTTCTAGACCTGTGTATTGACTGTAGACAAGAAATTTTTGATCTGCCAAATATTTTTTTACATTTTTTAAGTTTTGTTGATTCTTAAGTGGATAAGGTTTTGATATATATAAATAAAAAATTTTAAACAATTAGACGAATGATCTATTAATAAACTTATTTAGGTGTTTATGGATAATTAACGAGGTTTAAAGTAAATAAGATAGCCGCTAAATGCGGCTATCTTTACAACTGAATATGATTATCTCCAGTGGCATATGACACTAAGCGGCTGAGTTGGGAAAGTGAATAACCACTTTGCTGCTGCCAGGTGCTGAATGTGTCTTGTATGGCATGTAAACTTTTCTTGGTTTGTAGGCCGCCGTCGATAAGCTTGCTGGCGCGGAAATAGGCCTCTACGTCGCGGCTGAGCAAAAAGGTGTCTTTACCGATAGTGCGCAAGGCATAAGGGCCGGTATTACCGCCTAAGCGAGCACCGTGTTTCTTTAAGTATGCCCATAAACCGATAATGTCTTCGCTGGGCCAATTAGCAACGAATTCAGCAAAGCTATGTCCGTTTTGCTGCTCTTCAAACATCATTTGCGCATTTTGTTTAATGGTTTTTACTTTGTTGTAGTTGCGAATAATGCGCTCGTCGCTGGCTTTTCGTTCGAGCATTTCTTCCGGCATCATTAATATTTTCTCGATATCAAAGTGAAAAAATACTTCTTCAAAATCGGGCCATTTTTTTTCAACCACGCGCCAAACAAAGCCTGACTGAAAGACCTTTTTAGTAAACTCGGCTAACAAGCGATCGTCGCCCAGCTTTGCGATGTATTTGTCGTTATTACCTTCACCCATTAGGGCAAGGAGCTTGTGTTCACCGCCTTTGCGCTCGGCGGCACGTTGAAAAATACTGTCTACAGATTCTAACGCCATAATAATTCCCGTTAATAAAAAAGCGGCCTGAGCCGCTTCTTATGATTATGCACTGATACCGCTGTGACGCAACAAGGCATCAATTTGTGGTTCACGTCCTCTAAATGCTTTAAATAGCTCGGCAGGTTCTTCACTACCGCCTTTTTCAAGGATGTTATGTAGAAAGCTTGCGCCTGTGTCGGTATTGAAAATACCTTCTTCTTCAAAGCGACTAAAGGCGTCTGCTGATAATACTTCAGCCCACTTATAACTATAATAACCTGCCGCATAACCGCCACCAAAGATATGGCCAAAGCTATGTTGGAAACGATTAAAATCGGGCGCTTTAACAACAGCGTATTGTGCACGTACTTGGTCTAGCACTGCTTGAATTTCGTCGCCAACGTCTGGGTTGTAGTTGGTATGCATGTTGAAATCGAACAAGCTGAATTCTAGCTGTCTTAGCATTTGCAACGCTGATTGGAAGTTCTTAGCGGCTAGCATTTTGTCGAGCAACTCTTGCGGCAGAGCCTCGCCGGTTTCATAGTGCCCAGAAATAAAGGCAAGTGCTTCTGGTTCATAACACCAGTTTTCAAGAAATTGGCTTGGCAACTCTACGGCATCCCATGGTACACCGCTAATACCCGATACAGCGCCTTCGTCTACTTGCGTTAACATGTGGTGAATACCGTGACCAAACTCATGGAACAAAGTAACCACTTCGTCGTGGGTAAATAGCGCAGGTTTGTCGCCTACCGGCTTATTAAAGTTACAAGTAAGGTAAGCTACAGGTAGCTGAATGCTATTGTCGAGCGTTTTACGGCGGCTGACACATTCATCCATCCAGGCACCACCACGCTTTTTCGCACGGGCATATAAATCTAGATAAAACGAGCCACGGATACTGCCAGTGCTGTCTTTAATGTCGTAGTACGACACATCTTTGTGCCAGGTATCTATGTCGTCGCGTTGTTCAATAGTTACGTTAAACAGCTTAGAAACTACAGTAAATAAACCTGAAACTACGCGATTTTCGGGGAAATATGGTCTAAGTAGTTCATCAGAAATAGCATAACGTTGCTGTTTTAGTTTTTCGCTGTAGTAAGGTAGATCCCAAGGTGCGAGCGTTGTAATGCCAAACGTTTCCTTTGCAAAGGCTTCGAGTGCCGCCATTTCCTCTACACCTTGCGGTTTAGACTTAGCCGCGAGATCGTTTAAGAAACCTAATACTTCGTCTGTGCTATTCGCCATTTTGGTGGCAAGTGACTTTTGCGCAAAGTTGTCGAAGTCGAGCAGTTGTGCCAGTTCATGACGCAACGCTAGGATGTCGGCCATAATTTTACTGTTGTCGAATTCGCCTGCATTTGGGCCTTGTTCCGATGCGCGGGTAACAAAAGCGCGATAGATTTCTTCACGCAATGCGCCATTGTCGGCATACATCATTACCGGCAAATAGCTAGGGAAATCCAGCGTAAACAACCAGCCTTGTTTGTCTTGCTCTGCTGCAAGTGCTTTCGCGGCTTCTTTAACGCTTTCTGGCAAACCAGATAGTTCGCTTTCATCAGTAATGGTAATTGAGAATGCATGAGTAGCGTCAAGCAAGTTATTGCTAAATTTGCTGCCAAGTTCTGATAACTTAGTAACGATTTCACCGTAACGTTTTTTCTTTTCGTCTGGCAATGCAATACCGGATAACTTGAAGTCGCGCATAGCATCGTCGATCACTTTTTTCTGCACAGCAGACAAGGTTTGATACTGCTCACCTTCAGCAATTTGTTTATAGGCTTCGAATAGACCTTGGTGTTGCCCCACAAAAGTTGCATATTCTGATAACAGCGGTAAGCAGGCTTCGTGCGCTTCGCGCAGTTCGTCGGAATTAACCACCGCATTCATATGCGAAACAGGTGACCATAATTTACTCAACCGGTCATCAATTTCTTCAAGTGGCATAATAAGGTTTTGCCAAGTGTACTGACTATTGGCGGCTAAAACGCGCTTAATAGTGTCTTTGCAGTCTTGAATAGCTTGTTCTACAGCAGGAAGTACATGTTCAGGTTTTATCTTAGAAAATTGCGGTAATGGTGTATTTTGTAATAAAGGATTACTCATTCGGGTCTATTCCTGAAATTCATCTATAGTGCGAATATGCATTACAGATATAAGTATGTCCATTGGGATGTAGTTTCAAGGTGTAATTGTAGTGATTTGTTAACCACAGAAGGTCGATCCTTGAAATATCTTTGCTACACTCCCATTTATAACAACATGAAAATGCGTTTAATTAGGAAGATACATGACTCAACATTTTGATTATTTAGCCATAGGCGCTGGTAGCGGTGGTATTGCTTCAGCTAACCGAGCGGCAAAACATGGTGCTAAAGCGGCTGTCATTGAAGCTAAATATATTGGCGGCACGTGTGTAAACGTCGGTTGTGTTCCCAAAAAAGCGATGTGGTATGCCGGGCAAATAGCTGACGCACTCCACTACGCCCATGACTATGGCTTTAACGTAAAAAGCGAAGGCTTTACTTGGTCGCGCCTTGTTAAAAATCGCGAAGAGTATATCGAGCGTATCCATGCCGCTTATGGCAGAGGCTTTGCTGCCAATGGTGTAACCGTGATTGAAGGCTTTGCAAAGTTTGTTGATAAAAATACTGTAGAGGTCAATGGCGAGCGCATTACTGCAGACCACATTACTATAGCTACAGGTGGCCGCCCGTCTATTCCGAACATTGAAGGTGCGGAATATGGTATCGATTCCGATGGCTTTTTTGCAATGACCGAACAACCTAAATCAGTTGCTGTGATTGGCGCGGGCTACATTGCGGTTGAACTTGCTGGTGTATTGCATGCTTTAGGCAGCGAGTCGCATTTATTAGTGCGAAAAGAAAAGCCACTGCGTAACTTCGACGATATGCTAAGTGACACCTTAGTTGAACAAATGGCAAAGCATGGCCCTACTTTACACACATTAAGCGTGCCAACGCGTATTGAAAAACATGATGATGGCATGTTAACGGTGCACCTAGAAAACGGTAAATCTGTAGGCCCAGTAGAAAAAGTGATTTGGGCCATTGGCCGAGAAGCAGCCACTGACAAAATCAATATTGAAGCGACAGGCGTAAAAGTAGAAGCCAACGGTGAAATTCATACCGACAAATACCAAAATACTAACGTGCCGGGTATATATGCGGTAGGTGATATTACTGGTAAGGCGCAGCTTACGCCGGTTGCCGTAGCCGCAGGTCGTCGTTTGTCAGAGCGCTTGTTTAACAATAAGCCTGATTCACACTTAGACTATTCGAACATTGCCACTGTGGTGTTTTCTCACCCTGTTATTGGCACAGTTGGTTTAACTGAAAAAGAAGCAATCGCTGAGTACGGTGAAGATAATGTTAAAGTCTACACGTCTCAGTTTACTGCGCTGTATCAAGCGATCACTGAAGACTATCGTGACCCTACACGCATGAAACTAGTAACTATTGGTCCAGACGAAAAAATAGTGGGTATACACAGTATCGGTTTTGGTAGTGATGAATTGCTACAAGGTTTTGCCGTAGCGATGAAAATGGGCGCAACCAAGCTTGATTTTGACAATACCGTGGCTATTCACCCAACCTCTGCAGAAGAGTTTGTTACCATGACATAGCCTTGTGATATGTTGTAAAAGCCCGCCTCGATAGCGGGCTTTTTTATGCCTGTTAAAAAACGGTCTACACTGAAGGTATAAAAATATAAGGAGTAACCATGGAACTCGACACTAAAGAAAAACTCAGCAGCAAAACGATTGTGCTTCACTGGATCGTGGGCGTGATGATGATTATTTTACTGGCGGTTGGTGTATATATGACCGAAACAGAAAATCATGCGCTTTACCCGATTCATAAATCATTTGGTGTTCTTATCCTAATTTTTGTGGTTCCTCGTGTATTTTGGCGAATGAAAAATGGTTGGCCCGAGCCGGTTAGCCAATACTCGATGATAGAAATAACGCTATCAAAACTTATCCATTGGGTGTTAATTATTGGCACTGTGCTGATGCCTGTTTCTGGCATGATGATGTCGGGATATGGTGGCCATGGTATTGCCATCTTTGGTTTAGAATTAGTGCCAATGAATTTTGACCCAACCAACCCTAAAGAGGTTATTCCAATTAATGGTGCGTTAGCTGGATTAGGGCATCAAATGCATGGCTTGATTGGCAATATATTAATTGGTGCTATCGTGCTGCATTTTGCCGGCGCGTTAAAGCATCATTTAATAGATAAAGACGGCACCATGCGCAGAATGCTGGGTAAATGATAGTTGGCTAGTCGTATAAGGTAATAAAGCTGCACTGCTCGTTAAAGGGTTGCAGCTGCGAGGTGATGATATCAAGTGATACAGCACGTTTGTTACCACGATGCGTTTCGATTAAATGGTCGTTTAAAGAAAAAACGATATCGCCATTTGGCGTTGAAATGGTGCCTTTTCGATCGGATTCAAACCTTACGTCGCCGTGAATGGTTCGTGGCGCGCCGTCTGTTTCTACTTCAATAATTACCTTACTATTGTCTACCCGTTCAATGGTTGCATAGGTATTGTTGCAGGCGTCTGTGCGCATTACAGGCGGTAGGGTTTGTGCGTATTTTACTGGTAGGTAAATGCCCAAGTTATTATCGGTATAGCGGTGCTTAAACAGGTTAAAGCTTTTCATGTCGACATCGGTATAACCGAGCTCAGACAACGCATCCATCACATCGTCTAACATCGCTTGATTATGAAAAGTAGGCGAGTACAGAATGAGCGGTTTTTCATTCTCCACATCTAGCGTCATTACAGTAACTTCTACATCACGCTTTTTTTGCTTAAGTATTTTCTCTAATGCTTTTATTTCGTCAGTGGTACTGCGATTGTCAGCAATATAAATATTGTTCTGCGTACAAGCAAAAAGGCACAGCATCAGCAAAAAGCTGATGGCTGTTTTAACTGAGGTTTGCATTAATGATTGCAAAGATAACCAGACTACTTTTTTCTAAACTAGGCGTTTTTAACTCGTATCATGTAATCTGCTTTACCGCCATGTGTTGCTGAAAAGCTACCTGCCAGGGTGTGCTTAACCGTGTCAGTTAAATCTTCTACTAAGGTAAATTGGCTAGTGGCGATACCATTTTGAAACATACCTAAATGTTTGAATACCCATTGCACAGGGTTGCCTTTTAAGGTGCCTGAAAAGTGCTCTAACCCTGTAAATTCTGCTGTTCCGTCAGTTTTATAAGCCATTACATATTCAACATTACTCTCACCTTGCAAATCACCTTCATACATTTGCTTGATATGAGCACTCACCATTTTGCTTTGCTCGGTAAAAGATTGAAGATCTTGTTCGTCCCAAGATTGAATTGTAAATGAACCCGAAATTTCCATATTTTATTCCCTACTTTTGTGCGCTAAAGATGCGGCATTTTGCTCCCAGTTTTGACCATCGAAGTCGACAATTGTGATATGAGGAGGCTTTTCATCTAAACAGTTTACATTGATATCCATGCCGTCAGGATTAGAGCGTGGTACATAAAACGGTTTTATGCCACATGTTTTGCAAAAATAATGATGCGCCACCTTGGTGTTAAACTGATAATCCGACAGATGTTCTTCACCAGAAAGTAGTTCAAACTTGCTTTTGGGCACAATGGCATGCAAAAAGCCCGACTTAGTGCAGATAGAGCAGTTACATCGCTCTACTTCTATTTGCGGCGGTAACTCCACACTAAATTTGATTTTGCCACAGTGGCAACTGCCTTGATATTGAGCCAACATCTCTTTCCCTTTTTTGCTACAAGTGAAAAACTTTCTTGTATGAAAATTATACAAATCGCCGTGCTGAAAACCTTAACATATCTCGCTTATGTTTTTTCGTTATTTACATACATTTTTTTACTTTTAAAAATTTCTAAAATCCACTGGCAAAGTTCAAACTTTAGGAGTAGTCTTTTTTACCGTTGTATGACAAAAGTGTGACAATACACACCATACAATGTGAGAGATAGCCTAGGTAGCATTACCTGTTATCCACACTTAAGAATAATAAAAAAAATCGATTGAAACGGATTCAAGGTTTAACCTTTTCTCAATTAAATCAACGATTTGCTATAAGCAACCCCCTATTTGAGCTTTCGCTTGGATGGGATATTTGTCGTGCTTGTCTACAGAGTTATCCACAGTTTTGTCTGAATATTCGCCTTTGGTGCATTAACCTGCCTGCTTAACCGCTACATACTGAAACAGTGAACACAATAGGCGTTGTAAACTGGAGAGATAATCCAGTTTATGGCATCCTTAGCACACCATAATATTTATAAGCCAAACTATGACAGCTAACGCTTTATCCCCTCTTATTTTAGTCGACGGATCGTCTTACCTATTTCGTGCATATCACGTCCCTTATTTACAAGCTTTGTCCACCAGCGACGGACAACCAACGGGAGCGATTACCGGTGTGCTGAATATGATCAAAGCGCTTAAAAAAGATTATCCAAATGGCAACATAGTGGTTGTATTTGATGCCAAGGGAAAAACGTTTAGAAATGACTTATATCCTGAATACAAGGCTAATCGTCCGCCAATGCCAGACGACTTACGCAGCCAAATAGCGCCGCTTCACAACATTATAGAAGCGATGGGATTACCGCTATTGGTCATTGAAGGCGTAGAAGCAGACGACGTTATTGGCACCTATGCAAAACAAGCGAATGAGTTAGGGATAGAAACCGTCATTTCAACAGGTGACAAAGACATGGCGCAGTTGGTCACGCCTCATGTTCGCCTTATTAATACCATGACAGACACGGAAATGGACGAAGCCGGTGTTGAAGAAAAGTTTGGCATTAAACCTGATCAGATTATCGACTACTTAACCTTGATGGGCGATAAAGTAGATAACATTCCTGGCGTTGAAAAGTGTGGCCCTAAAACAGCCGTTAAATGGTTGAAAGAATACGGTACCTTGGAAGGCGTTATTGAAAATAGCGACAAGGTTAAAGGTAAGATTGGTGAAAACCTAAGAAGCGCGCTTGAGCAACTGCCATTATCCTATGAACTTGCCACCATAAAAACGGATTGTGAACTGCCTTATGACGTATCTGAACTTGGTCCTAAGCAAGCCGACACCGATACCCTGCTAGAGCTATACACTAAGTTTGAATTACGCCGCTTGTTAGCTGAACTTAAAGCGGCAAATGGTGAAACAACAGAAGCAGACGAAGAAATAACGCCTGCAAAAATAGACACGCACTACGAAACAATTTTAGATGAAGCGACGCTCGATACTTGGCTTACGCAATTAAGTGACGCAGGTACGTTCGCTTTTGATACCGAAACCACCAGTTTGGATTACATGAAAGCAGAGCTTGTTGGCGTAAGTTTTTGTTGTGAAGCGGGTAAGGCCGCGTATGTCCCTGTTGCCCATGATTATGTTGGCGCGCCGTCTCAGCTATCGCGCGAATTGGTGTTGGAAAAACTCAAACCATTGTTAGCGTCTGATACGTTAGTGAAGGTAGGTCAAAACTTAAAATACGATGCCAATGTTTTAGCAAAATACAATGTGGCGATTACCGGCCCAGTGCTCGATACCATGATCGAATCTTACTGCTACAACAGTGTTGCAACACGTCACAATATGGACGCGTTAGCGGAAAAGTATCTTGATCATAAAACCATTCATTTTGAAGACATTGCGGGCAAAGGTGCTAAGCAACTTACCTTTAACCAAATAGAGTTAGAAAAAGCGGCGCCTTATGCGGCTGAAGATGCTGATATTACCTTGCGTTTGCATCAGGCGCTTTATCCTAAATTGGAAAAAGAGTCGCAATTACTATCTGTATTTAAAGAGATTGAAATGCCATTGATGCCTGTACTTGCTCGCATGGAACAAGGCGGTGTATTAATTGACGATCATTTATTAACAGAGCAAAGCCATCAAATAGGTGCGCGTTTAGCGCAACTAGAAATGGAAGCGCATGATATTGCAGGTCGCGCCTTTAACTTGGCTTCGCCGAAGCAGCTACAAGAAATCTTGTTTGATGAGCTAAAAATTCCAGTTATTAAGAAAACACCTAAAGGTGCGCCGTCAACGGCAGAGGAAGTGTTGGAAGAGCTCGCTTTAGATTATCCACTGCCTAAACTCATTTTAGAGCATCGCGGTTTAAGTAAACTTAAATCAACGTATACCGACAAGCTCCCTTTGATGATTGCGCCATCGACGGGTCATGTACATACGTCATATAACCAAGCAGTAACGGTAACGGGTCGTTTGTCATCAACGGATCCAAACCTGCAAAATATTCCAATTCGTAGTGAAGAAGGCCGTAAGATCCGTCAGGCATTTATTGCACCGCAAGATCATAAAGTGGTTGCTATCGATTACTCTCAAATCGAACTGCGTATTATGGCGCATTTATCTGACGATGCAGGTTTACTTACTGCGTTTAAAGAAGGTCGTGATATTCACCAAGCAACGGCGGCTGAAATTTTCAATGTGGCACTTGACGATGTTACCAGTAACCAACGCCGTAGTGCTAAAGCAATTAACTTTGGCCTAATTTATGGCATGTCCGCGTTTGGCTTATCTAAGCAGATAGGTGTTGGGCGTAATGAAGCACAAGCGTATATGGATAAATACTTTGAACGTTATCCTGGTGTACTAACTTATATGGAAGATACGCGACAAAAAGCCAATGAAAAAGGCTATGTAGAAACCCTATTTGGACGCCGCTTGTATTTGCCAGAAATAAAATCTCGCAATGGTATGCGTAAAAAAGCTGCTGAACGCGCGGCAATCAATGCCCCTATGCAAGGCACTGCCGCTGACATTATTAAGAAGGCTATGCTTGCCGTTGATGCCTGGATTGTTGAACAAAATGACCCGCGTATCAAAATGACGATGCAAGTGCACGATGAATTGGTGTTTGAGATTCATCAAGATATCGTCGAAGAAACCACGGCTAAGATCGTCGACATTATGAACCAAGCTGCCGAACTTAAAGTGCCTTTAATTGCTGAAGCCGGCATTGGCATGAATTGGGATGAGGCGCACTAACGGCTAGGTGCATGGCGCATGTTCGCTGCGTTAATGGAGCAAGGGGCGAGAAAAACCTCGTCATCCCGTGATGTTGTTACACGGGATCTCCTGCGTATAAGGATCGCTTCGCTTAAGGGAACAGGAAACCTGTTTTACGGGATCTAGTTTTTACTAATTTATACACTGATTAAAAATAAAGAATAATAAAAATGGACTTAATCAATAACAACAAGGGATATGTCGCTCTATCAACGTTACTTCTTTTGATAGCCGCTTTGTTTTATCACCTATTTTCAGATGACGATATAGTGCCGGAAGCACAATATATCATCGACAAATATCAATATGATAAAGAACACGAAGATAACACTCATACTTTGAATTTGGCTCCAGAAGAAAATACAGAACCTCAACAGAGGGAAACCTTATCAGCTTCTAACAACAATTTGTTTGTAGCTATTTACAAAATGTTTGTCGATGATCAATTGCTACCAAGTGTTCAAGAAACTCTAAGAGAATTCAGCTACAACAAAGACCTAGACGATAATCTTTTTATCGCTTTTTTAGCGCTTGGCTCGACGACATATGAAGAAGCAAAACTGTCTTATGAAGCAGCTTTTAAAAGGAGTTATAACCCAAATCTTCCTTTAGATTTCAATCGAGATATTCCAAAAATCACACCATTTACGGCGTTTGCTGAAAAAGCCGGTTTATGTGAGTTAACGGAACCAACTTGTTCAATAAATATATCAAACAAAAAAAGTGAAATTGACGCTTTCTACAGAGAAAATCAGTCTACTATCGAAGAGTATCTCTCGCTTGTATCATTCAACAATACGCACGTTGTAAATGATACAGCGGTTAGCAGTAGAGGTTTCGATCGAATAAACATCAGCAAGGTTGTTACAGCAAAAATTGTTTTGTTAATAGAAGAAGAGAACCTTAACGAAGCCAGCGCATTGTATAATCGATTAGCTAAGCTGGAGTTTAAATTCCTAAAAACGAATTCAATTCTTCATACGGTAGTATCACTTTTAGTGATTGAGCAAGACTTACTTCCTTTGTTTAGGTTGTTGCAATCAAAGACGCAAAAGTCGAGCAACAATTTAGAATTATTACCTAATTCATTACCCATTGAAGTAGTGAATGCTGATCCAAAATTTTGGAAAGTTCAGTTTAGTGATACTGCAGCGTTAATAAACATCGGAGAGAAACGCATTGAAGAAAATTTTCTTAAAGGACGCAGTGTAATTGAGCAGTATTTTTCCCCTATTGTATTGTCTTTACTATACAAGCCAAATAGTGTGACAAATGATTTATATTTACGATTAAATCTAGATAAAATTCCACAAAATATTAATAAGAAAAATTTATTGAGCTCTTATCAGCAATTTGAATCATTAGATAAAACGATGCTGCTCGATGGGCCAAATGAAAAAGGGTTCTTTATAAGGAATTACAGGAATATTTCCGGTGCTATTATTCTATATACTGTTTGGCCTCGTTACAAAGTATCTCTTAATATGCAACTGGCTTCTTTGGATGTTCAGCTTCTACTTCATAACGCTATTAATAAAGCAACTGTGTCAAAACTTGTTAATCCCTACACAGGCGACAAAGTCTTTTTCAAAGACGATAGTTGGTGTTTTCCAGCGTTGCCAGCGGAAAACAAAGAAGATATCTGTGTACCAGAATTTTAAGAAACTTTAATGATGGTTAAAATTACTATGCCGTAAGATGCAAAGATACAGGATCTAAATTTCCGAAATTGTCGTGTGCTGAAACTTGCCGTGCGACAAGAAGTAGATGATTTGCCTAGCGGTTTCGTCATCTTTTCGCATCGCTGAATGGCTGATCGGTAATTCAATAATATCTTTAACATTCACAGCGCTTGCTGATGCAACAGAAACTAAACCGTCGTTTTTGCCGGAGAACAAATCTTTGGTCATTCTTGACGGTTTAGTTCCGGCGATAACCCCTACCGCTTTTTCGATTTGTGCTTCTTTTTGCCAAAGAGCGATTTGTTTTGTACTTAACGAACGAGATATATCACCACCCCAATCCATCAATAAACTGTCTTTCAAATGGTCGGCAACTTCACTGCCTGAATTGGGTGTGCCAGCCAAAATCACTTCGCCAAGCTCTCCTTTAGGCAAGGTCTCTTGATGCTTGTTTAAATAGCTTTTTATCACTAAGCCACCAAGCGAATGACCAACAAAATGCACCTTACCGGTTTCTGGTAAGCAGTTGGTTATTTGTTGTGAAGTATCGGCTAATACATCGTCTACAGTTTCACCTAAACTGTCATAATCGAGCAAACATACTTGATAGCCTTGCTCTTGTAATTCCTCTTCTAGTTGCCACATCGCACCAGCACTTCTCGCCAAGCCATGGGCAACAATAACCGTTTCATTTTTGGCTATCACTGGCGCATGATGGCTTGAGCTGCAACCCGACATTAGAGTTAAACCAACTAACAAGATCAGTGCACACTTAGTGAAATGTATCGTCGTTTTAATCATATATACCTGAAAAGCGAATGTTCGTTTGTTCCGTAAATTCAATATCCCTCGTTATTATTACGAGTAAAGCGAATCTTTAGTTTAGTTGGATAAGACCGTCCCAGCAGAAAATAGCGGCTTGCTCAATAACCTCGTCATTAACTAATTCTGGTTGATCTTTGGCGAGTTTAATTAAGCTGACAATGCTGCCATAAATGAGGGTGTGAATAACATCGATATGCAAAGGCTTAATATTACCCTGAGCAATGCCTTGTTCAAAAAACTCTGCAGATTTTTGGTAGGTGGTTACTACCTGCGCTTTAGTTTGCTCAGTAATAATGGGTGAGTTACTACATTGCTCAATAAAACTTAAGGCATCGGGTTTACTTGCAAAGTAGTAATAGGCATTAATCCATAAGCTGAAAAAACTTTCTTCATATGGCGCGTCTAAATCTAGTTCGCTGATCACAGCGTCACTGATTTCCGACTTAGCAGTTACATAAAGTTCATTGATCAATGCTTCTTTACTTTCAAAGTAATGATAAACAGCGCCAGCTGAAACACCGGCTTCTTTTTTGATCAACGACATCGGCGTATTGTGCAATCCATGTGACGCAACCAAGGTTAAGGTGGCATCAAAGATAGCTTGTTTTTTAGGTGGAATTTCTTTTTTCATGGTGCAATTAAACAACAGAACGAATGTTCGGTCAATAGGTGTTTTTGTTTAACTTTGTATCAAATACCGTTGCTATAAATTCCAGGAATGCTGCAACCTTGACGATGTTCGATCGATGTTTCGGATAGAGCGCATAAATATCTACGGGTGATAAACCCCATTGTGGTAACACCGGCTTTATTAACCCTTGCTGTACTTCGTTTTCCACCATGTAAGCAGGTATACACGCTACGCCCATCTCATCCAAAATGCTTTGTTTTAACATGGCAAAGTCATCTAAAAAGAGTCGGGGCGGATGATCAAATTGCCATTGCTGATTGCCATTTACTAGGGTTTGCTTTTGGTCGTTGTTGAGTGGGTTCATCAGCATCCAGCGATGGTGAGAAAGATCGGCCACCTCTTCGATATGGGCATGATTATTCAGGTAGTCTCTGCTAGCGAAAAGTTTTCTTTCAACCGTGCCAAGCTTTTTAGCGATTAAGTTGGAGTCGTCTAATTTACCGACACGAATAACTACATCAAACCCTTCTTCAACAAAATTTACGCGGCGATTAAGCAAACTCAAATGCATGTTAATTTTGGGATACAAGTTTAGGAACTGCGCCAGACTCGACTTTAACACTTCATGGCCTATCGATACCGACGCACCAATTTTGAGTTGTCCGCTGTAATCGGTTTGTGTTGTAGACACACAGGCCTTAGCAAGCTCAGTTTCTTGTTGAATGCGTTTGCAATGATTAACAAATCGCTGTCCAGCTTCAGTTAAATGCTGCGAGCGTGTCGAGCGTTCAAGTAAAACGGCATTTAAACTTTTTTCTAGCTTGCTTACCCGCCGACTTACATTGGCTTTTGGAATACCGAGTCGCTCAGCTGCTAATGTGAAGCTTCCAGTTTCTACGACAGCTAGAAACACCATCATGTCGTTTAGATCCACAGAAAACCTTATTGTTGTTAAAAATGAGATTATGTTATCAGTTAGTTGCTATTTATTAAACAATAAACGCGCACTACACTTGTTTCAAATGTAACTTAATTGGGAAGTAACAATGCAAGTTTTAGCAAGAAAAGATTTACCTTTAGGCGGGTTCGCAGGTTTAACAGAGCACCGACTAGTCACAGACTCTCGTGTTTTTAGAGCGCGCAAATCACCCCTTACTTTTGAAGGTATTGGCAACTTCGTTTATTTAGCAGATGCTCAATTTCAACCTTTTGGAGAAACCACCATGCATCCGCACAGGGAAATTGACGTCATATCAATCATGATGAAAGGACAAGTGGCGCACGAAGGTTCGTTAGAGCATGGCCAGAGTCTAGTTGCAGGTGATGTGCAAGTGCAACGCGCTGGGGGCGAAGGATTTTCGCATAACGAAATTAACCCTGATGCGACAAAAAACCGCATGCTACAACTTTGGGTACTCCCTGATGAAGCTGGACAGCCTGCCGGCTATAAGCACTATACGCCCAAAAAACAGGGTAAAACACGGATATATGGTGGCGACAAATCACAAACAACAACGTTTGATAGTAACACCACGATTGATGTTGTGCGTATCTCTAACGAAGAATCGTTAACCCTTACTCAGCAATCTCTGATTTATGTTGCTTCAGGCGCAGTTGAGATAAAAGATGACGAAACACAGCAAGTAGCTGAGGAAGGCGTTTTGATTCGTGCTGATCGATTAACCATTAAAGCGCTGGCATCAAGCGAGTTGGTTGTTGTTTCGACGCTAGCCTAAAGCGGAGCATAGTAAACCATGAAGCCAAACAAACATCTAATGGCCTTGATTAACTATTTGGCGCTGGTGCCATTGGTGTATTTTATTCCTAAGTGGTTGGCGCCTGCACTGCCGACTAATGAGTGGCAAAAGGTAGCGATTGTTGTCGCTATTATTGTACCTATAGTGAGTTACATCGTTATGCCATTAGCGCAAAAATACTTGTTTACTATCAACAAGTAACAAATTTTTATAAAAAATTTAACAAATATTGAAAGTTTTTGAATAGGGTACAGGTCTAATCAGTACACCTTTTATCCTTAAACGGTGTTTCCTTGATTTTTGCCCCGACGCCCGTCGGGGTTTTTTTATGCCCGGAAAAGTCATCCTGTACTTTGGTACTGGACATCCAATATATAGGAACAAAGAACATGGTATCTCTCTATGAGCGCAGCACTTAGATTTGATATAAATAATAAAGAAGAAGGGGCTACAAGCCCCTTCTTACTGTACCTTAATCAATTTTCTCAAAGTCAGGCAAACTAAATGACTTATCAAAAAAACCTTCCAGCGGTGCATAAAGCCTAAAGTAAACAAACCAACCATCTTTTCCCACTGTTTGCATATGGTTCTTTTCGTAACCTTTAGGAGCATGGGCACCTATATACAAATCTACCGAACCGTCTTCGTTTTTAACCAAATCTTCTAACTTGCTATCTAAACTGACACTTCTGATAGTCCCTTCTCCATTTTCATAGGGTCTGCGGGTTTCTTCACTATACAAAGTTAGTGACCAAAACTGCCCTACAGGCACATCAGCTGGTACTCTTAAGCGGTAGGTTTTATCCGCTCTAAGTAAATTGCCATCCGAATCTCGCTTTGTCGTCATATATACTTGGCCCTTGCCAACAACGGGGTTAACCATACCCTCAGTACTTGAAACGGCTTCATAAAACCAAACGGCACGTTCATCTAATTCCACACGAGTATCGGTGATTTGTGGAATGGTGAAATCAAAACTTTTATACCAATTTGTATTGTCCCAGTAGACTTCAGCAAAGCGCGGGTTAGTTTGTAGATTTCTGAGCATTAACTCGCCCATGGCTAAACCTTCTAATAACAGCTTCTTTTGACGTTCGTCGGGATTAAATGGCTTTCCGATACTAATTCCCAGCGGTTCTAACATGGCTATCCAGACTTTATCTTGTTCTCTTATTGGCTCCTCATTGATGTTTTTATGTAGGCGTTGCCAGTAGCTTAAATCTCGTGGTGCTGTACCTGACCAAGGCTTGTCGTAGCCGGCATTAAATTTTATCTCTACAGGTTTTTCGCCATAGGCTGATATTTTCAACTGACTTTGAAATTTCTCGCTGTAAGCAGGATCACTTTCAAGAATTCTTAAGCCCAGAAACACATTGTTGGTTTCAGACTGAAAGACATGAACGCCAGGAGCTTTGTACTTTTCTGGGTCATCATTAGGGCCGACGATAATATAGTGACCGCCTTTACCTTGGTCGGGACCTGTTAATCCAACATCGGCAATAGGGCGCTGCCAAAAGTCTAAAAATGCGCCGGCAGTCATGCCTGCTGGGTATTTAACTTCAAGCGGCCCTTCAGCCACGCTATCAAAACTAAAGATATACGGGGTGGTTAAATTTCCAGTGACTACACCTAATTTTTCATTGTAGCTTTCCAGAACTGCGAACTCACCACGATTATGGGTATTGTAGGCTTGATTCATTTCGTCGCGCCAAGTAATCATGCTAACCAAAGGCGTAGACCAAATATAAGCTTGTGAAGCACGCTGCATATCCATAGCATCGAACAAAATGGCAGAGCCTTCATCAGTAATATAGTTATGCTCAATACCTATCGTTCCATATGGTGTAACTATAGATTCGTTACCTATTAGTGATGCGTTATCTAAGCTGACATTATTGACATTAGCTGGTTGCTGGTTGTCGAGATCGTTACAACCTACTATCGCTATTGAAGCAGTTGCGATAACGCTCGCAAGTAAAAACTTTTTCATATCTAAATCCTCTGCCAATGGTGGCATTAAGTATTACTAATCTTCGCTAACTATCTGACCTTTGACACTGTACATGGTATCGGCAACCTTTTTCACTTCCAAAGCATCAACAGGTAAATACATTCGAATCAGTATGTTACCACCTTTTTCAACCGTAGCGTTATTCGGTCCCTGTGCACAGTTAGTTGTAAAAGAAAAACTATCGCCTTCATCTTTCATTTCACTATGTGGGATGTAAAAGTCATCAACTTTTATCCAGCCATCTGCGCCATAAAAAGTGGCTGACATAAAGCCATTATTAGTCCAATCTAGATCCGGCTTTGCAATCCGCCATACCTGACAAGCAGCGGAATCAACCTGCAAAGGTACATACTGTGCAGTAGTCATTGGTAATCCTCCCCAGCCATAAGCGGCGGCATAAAGATAGTTGTGAGGGTTCACGTCCTCCAAAGTTCTACCGAAGGCATCGTGCCCTGAAATCGGTTGTTCGCCAGAATTGACCTGTCTAACCAGCTCTTCACGGAAGGCGATCACTTCTTCTGCGTCAAATCCCTTGGCCTTGTATGGGCGGTTAGCTTTAGCTTCGAATTTCAGCGCTTGCTGGCGAGCTTTTGTATCTTCAAGGTCACCGTTGTCTCGAGTTCTGGCTAACAGGTAAACATATTCGCCTTCAATATCTTCGGCATTCACTTCAAGCGATTCACCATTTCTTACGACCTGGTGAAACAGATGGGCCTCATCAATGATATGGATAATCTGAAATTCATTAGATTCTGGCACACTAAAAGTCGCACCTTGGCTCACATCGACAATAGCAATAGAGTAAACCACATCCCGATTTGAGCGAATCACTTGCTGATTATTCTTAGACACTGGCTCGTCGTGAATCCATTGATTAACGCCTGCCTTCTCTTGTACACCTGCAAAGTACCAATCACTTTCAGCGACAACATAATTTTCCATTGTGACCGGCTCTGCGGCCCAAGTTCCTATCGATACACTAGCGAGCACACTAGCTAATAGTAATTTCTTCATAGGTTTCTCCTCGTTTCAGAGTATAAGCATTCAATGGGTGTAGATTAGCTAGAAACCTGATATCCTTCAAACGACTCTTAATCATTTGTGATATGCATAAGGTGGGAATCATGTACAACTACAGACAGCTGGCAAGGGCCGATCTTAATTTGTTAGTCGCTTTCCAAATGCTTATGGAGGAAGGCAGTGTTTCAGGGGCTGCGAATAAAGCGTTTGTAAGCCAATCGGCTATGAGCAGAACCCTGCAGCGTTTGAGGGAGTTGTTTGATGAGCAGCTATTTGTGCGGCAGTCACACGGCCTAATTCCTACACAGCGGGCAACTGATCTCTACATGCAGTTACAACCTTTGTTAACAGGCATTGATAGAGTATTAGATCCAGTTAGTTTTGACCCGGCACAGCTTAATGCTCAGTTTGTTATCGCTTGCCCTTCACTGCTAAGTAGCCTTTGGTTACCCGGTTTAATAGGGCGTTTGGCAGAGTCTGCTCCGGGCGTAAAGCTGCGTAGCATTGAGGCTGTAGAAAACCCGACCAAGCTATTAACAACTTCTACTGCTGATCTGGTGGTGCATAGCGCAGACTTTGATAGTAAGTCGTTATCCTCGACACCGCTGCCTGATGCCACAACATTGTGCTTAGTTCGTAAAGGTCACCCATTGACGCAGCAAAAGATGACGCTTAAGCGATTTTTAAGCTATCCTCATCTTCGCTATTTTATCCCCGGATTGCATACAGATGACCAAGGTCTTATTGATTACCACTTAAGTCGTTTAGGCCTGCAAAGAGAGATTCGTTACGATGGCCACGATATGCAAACATTGCTGCAAATCACTAAGGACAGCAATTGTATTTTCTCTTTGGCTTCTACTGCTGCAACGTTAAAGCAGGCCGCAGATTGGCAAGGTATTGCTCTTTTGCAAAGCCCTCCTGAGCTGCAAATGAGTAAGCTACCTATGTCATTGTTTAGCCTACGTAGCAGGGCACAAGAGCCAGCGTTAAGCTGGTTGGCCAAAGAGATTAGTTATTGTTTTCAATAATCTAGTCGAAGTATTGTGCCACTCAATAGTCCGCCTTTATGCTTCAATTTATTGCTGTGCTTTGCAGTATTAAAGTCCGCTATTAACACAAAGTAGTTGGTTAATATTAGTCATCCCAAACCTTGATACGGGAACTTATATTTAACAAAGGACGTTTCATTAAATAATGAAATACCTAAGCCCATGCTTGGCGAATAATTGAATTAAAAGCATCATAGCGAGCGGGTAACGTTCTATTTTTTTTGCGGACTAAAAACAATGTTTCTTTTACCGGAAGTTTAGGCTGCATAACCTTCAATCTCCCGGGACTATGGAAGCTATCAACTGCACTTTTAGGCAGTACTGTAAAACCAATACCTTGTGTCAAAGGCTCTAAGATTTGGCTAATTTGATTGATTGACCCAACAATAGGAATTTCATTGATATTAAGTAGCTTCAACTCTTGTTCTTCACACTTTTTTAAATACAAGGATAAATAATGCTCAGCATCTGGATGAGAAATCAGGCCTAACTCTAAAAGTAATTGTTTCCAGCTTTTACTAACATCTGTATCCACGGGGAATATCAAACAAAGTTCATCTTGCCCTAATTCTTCAAAATCAAAAAAACTTTCATTGGGCTTATCAGTCACGATACCTTGGTCAACATTTCCACTTTTTATATCACTTAAAATTTGGTGATTTGGCGCAGCTTTTAAGTTGATGTGAATGTTTGGGTAAAGGTTTTGAAGTTTCAGTAGCCTTGGGAAAAGCATCAATGCGACGGAACCTGAACATGCCATGCTGCATTTACCTGACACGGGATCGTCAAAGTTTAATTGCTCAAAGAGAACCTTTTCATCTCTTAAAAGACCTTTTGTGTATTGATAAACTAGTTGGCCTTGTTCGGTGATAGTGAAAGATTTCTTATCCCTTTTAATCAACGTATGCCCGCAAGCAGCTTCAAGTTTTTGCACGTGCTGGCTAACACCTGGTTGCGTCATAAACAGCTTTTCGGCTGTTTGCGTGAAATGTCCCGTATCAACAAGGGTAATAAAGGTTTCTAGCCAAACAGGATTTAACATAGGCAATATGATAAATTTAAATTATAAAAATAATAATATTTGATAATTTTTATAAATCAACTAATCCACCTACAATTCTCCCATCAAACAGAGTTCATGTTTAACAAACTTTTAGGAGCACATTATGAAGATGAATCACGTAGGTATCATGGTTGGTGATATGGACAAAGCCGTAGAGTTCTATACTAAAGCGCTAGGCCTTCGCGTTGTGATGAATAACACAAAGGTAATAGAAGAGCGCGAATCAGCAATTGGACGTATGTGTATTGCTGTATTTGGTGAAGGGTTCAAAGGTTTTAATATTGCTCATCTAGTGACTACCGATGGTATTGGCGTAGAGCTTTTTGAAATGGTTGATCGTGAAGAGCGTCACAATGTCGATTTTTCGCGTCTTGGTATCTTTCACTTCTGTTTACAGTTACCAAAAGAGCAGTTTGAAACTGCTATTAAGCGTGTTGAGGAATTTGGTGGCAAAGTACGCATGGACATTCATCGTTACCACCCTGAAGATGAATTAAAACAAGCCCAAATGGTTTACTTAGAAGATCCATTTGGCAACTTATTCGAGTTCTACTCACACTCTTACGAGGATACTTACGCATCCGACTATGAATAAAATAGGTACGAGGGACATGCAGTGAAACTGCTGAGGACGAGGGATCTAAGTTTTCTCTAAGAGCATACAATTCGATATTTACATGCGTCATCCCGCACCTTGCTGCGGGATCTCGTTTGACTTTCAACTATTTACCAGTAGATTACAGAAGGAAGCAGCCATTAAGATGTCGGCATTGCAAAAATGAGAGACATTAGTAATGGAGTTATAGATGCTAAGGTTTAAAGGGAAGCTAAATAGTGCACTACTTGGTGCATCGGTTGGACTAATTTTCGTAGCCTTTTGGTACGGAATTAATTCATGTGAAACATGTTCAAATTATATGGTGGTCACTCTTTGGGTTGACTATGCAAGACTCGCTATGTGGCCAAGCGCTATTTTATTAGTAGGCGACCCAATGGGCACTAACTATGCTTTACAAGCCGTTTCAGCGGTCCTTAATGTTTTACTGTTTTCTGTTCTGGCTTTTCTTTTGCATTTAGGGGTACGAAAAGGGAAACACTATATAACCTGTGCGCTATTTTTGTTTTGCACCGTATATTACAGTGTATTTAAATTATACTTATGAACCACATAACTTACTGTCTGAGTAGAGCGACTAAAAGGCTAAGCAACTTATGATAGAACTAATAATTTCAGTAGTGCTTGCTTATCTTGTGTGGTCACTTTATGGAGAAGATACTCTTCCTAAAAAATATAGAAAACGTAACTGCATGGGGGCGAATTGGAAAGCCCAATTCCCTGAGCATTCTGCAAGTGATATTCGCGCTTTTCTAACACTCTTTGTTGAGTCGTTTGCCTTCGATAAAAAAGACAAATTTCAATTTGAACCTAACGATAAACTATTAACAATTTATCGCGCACTATACCCTCATAAGTGGCATGCTGACGCGATGGAGTTTGAAACGCTTGCAGATGATTTAGGTAGAAAATATCGTGTTGATTTTGGCAGTATATGGTATGACGATTTGACGTTAGGAGAGTTATATCGTGCACTGAGTGCATAATTCTTAGCGCTTAGTTTCTAGGAACAAGCTATCTATTTGCACGCAGCTCGCAGCATACAGCCCGCAGCACTTTTCTAAATTGTCGTATTTTTTCGTTATTTTGTTCCAAAAATTGACTGAATTGTAATCAAAATGAAAAAAAACACCAAAATATGAAAAAAAATTACATTTTAGGCTTTACAACCTTAGAGTTGATACTCTATAATTCATCTCGTTCCTAACGCGAACGCTTGTTGTAATAATTGTATATTCTAGCTCTCCTCATAGCTAAACCGCCGAAGACGCGCTCGCATCTTCGGCTTTTTTTTGTCTGAAATTCACCCACCGATAGATAAATGTAGACTTGTTACTCTAAATCCAAAAAATGTAATTTAGTTACATTTTTGTGAAAATGTACAATTTATTAGAGGTAGAATAGAGAAGTAAGTTAATCATTCTATTGTAGTTTTTCATCTACAAGATGTTATTTGGGTCAACTCAATTGAACCTTACGTTGGTTGTAGGAGTTCGCTCAAAGTTAGCATTCGCGCGTGATTGTTATACTATGTCTGTTAACACACAACTATGAGTATATTCGATGAAAAAACGCTTGTTTTTGTTTTGTGGATTGATGATTTCATTCACTTCGTCAGCCGCAGAAGCGCCTCTGGTATCTATTGATACGCACGACACCTTCTTTGATGCCATTAAACAACACTGCGGCAAGGCATTTGCTGGCACGGTAGAATTTGATAATGATCCGAGCGATGCATTTAAACAGCCGCTTGTTATGCATGTAAGAAAGTGCACTGATAAAGAACTACAAATCCCGTTTCACGTTGGCGCCGATGCCTCACGTACCTGGATTATTACAAAGACGGGCGCAGGTCTTATGCTCAAGCATGATCATCGCAAGAAAGATGGTAGTAACGATCCGCTTACCATGTATGGTGGCCATACAGTAGATGCTGGTTTTAACCAAGCGCAGTCATTTCCTGCCGACCAATATTCAAAGCAGTTGTTTGTCGATACGGGAATCGCTCAGTCGGTTGGTAACACTTGGCATATGTATATTTATCCTGAGAAGTTCGTATATCGTTTAACACGCGAAGGTCGTGATTTTCGCGTAGCATTTGATCTTACTAAACCTGTTAAGTTACCTGTTACGCCTTGGGGATATGAAAATTAGCTTGCTTTTTCAGTAGAAAACGCGAATAATCCAAAAACAGACGTTTAGACGTCTAAAATATTAAGTTAACGTGTTTTGGGAATATGGTGAAAATCCATAACTGTACCCGCAACTGTAAGTTCTTGATGAATAAGTCAGATACCAGCACGTTACACCCTAAATGTTTAACCCAACGAGCGGGAATACTCGATATGGCTATACTGCAGCGAAAGCTGCATATTGCTTATTGTGCGCTCGAAATAGAGAATCGCTGTGGCGGATAAGCAACACACTATATTGTCGGTTTCAAAGTTATGCTGGCAAATAGGCACAGTTAACGTGCTGGATAATATCGACTTCAATGTAAATGAAGGCGAATTTATTGGTGTGCTTGGCCCTAATGGCGCGGGTAAAACATCTTTACTAAAGTGCCTTTATCGAGCGGTTTTACCGTCAAGCGGCAATATCTTCGTTTTTAATCAACCTCTCAACAGTCTTTCAATAAAGCAATGCGCAAAAACCATTGCTGTAGTTACACAGCAAGCACCGGAATGCTTCGGTTTATCAGTACTCGACGTGGTTTCTTTAGGTTTGTTGCCACACAAAACCTTGTTTGAAAGTGCCTCACAGCAAGACAAGTTGTTTATCGACGAGTGCCTTGAACGGGTTGGCTTGCTGGATAAAAAATTGACCGATTTTTCTATTCTATCTGGTGGCCAGCAACAGCGGGCATTGCTTGCTAAGGCATTGGTTCAACGCCCTAAGATTTTATTATTGGATGAACCGACCGCTCACCTAGATATCCAGTATCAGGTACAAGTATTATCGCTGCTGAAAGCGCAAAAATGTACGGTGATTGCTTCTTTTCATGACTTGAATTTAGCGTCGCATTATAGCGATAAGATAGTCCTGCTAAATAAAGGCAAGCAAGTGGCAGTTGGCACACCAACTGAGGTACTTACTAGTTCATTTATTGAGGATGTCTATCATGTCGATGCTCAGGTCTCGCTTGAAAACAATATTCCTTATGTAAGATACGATTATGAAGGTGGTAATGATGTTCGTTAACACCTCTACTCGACTATTGCTCTTGGTTTGCCTGACTTTGTTGTCGTTGTTTTGCTCTATTGCTATAGGCAGCATAGATATTCCATTAGCGGTTGTGCTTGAGCAGCTCTTTAGTGCCGATGCTGGATTAGAAGCAAAAATTATTCATGAGCTTAGATTACCTAGAACGCTTATTGCTTTTGGCGCAGGTGCTGGTTTGTCACTTGCAGGGCTGCTATTGCAATCAATCACACGTAATCCATTAGCCGATCCTTATTTGTTTGGTGTGTCTTCAGGTGCTGCATTAGGTGTGATTGTATTGCTTGTGCTAACCAACATAAGTTTCAGTATGTATTCACCATTGGCGGCCTTTGTTGGCGCGCTCTTCGCGACAGTGCTGTTGGTTGTTGTGGCAGGTCAAAAGCATGCGTCACACGTTCAATTATTAGTACTTTCTGGTGTTGCTTTGTCATTTATGTTTTCAGCAATGTCCAGCCTTTTACTTTATTGGAGCGACCCGCAAGCAATCGCAACCATAGTGTTTTGGACGCTAGGTAGTTTTACAAAAGCAGAGCTATACGCCGCGTTGTGGGTGAATACTATTTTGATTGTGGTGCTTGGATTTACTTTAGTGTATCGCAAACATCTACAAGCGCTGCTGCTAGGTGACGATCATGCCTTGGCGCTTGGTGTGCAGCCGCAAAAATTCAGAATACTAGTGCTAGTTGTAAGTGCACTGTTAACAGCCGTTATTGTGGCCTATTGTGGCGGTATTGGTTTTGTCGGTTTAATGATTCCACACATTGTGCGTTATTTTATGTCTGTTTTGGCAACAACAGGGTTACTTGCTGTACCGCTGGTTGGTGGCATTTTTATGTTATGGGTTGATATCCTTGCGCGCAGTATCATTCCAACTCAAGAATTGCCTATCGGGGTTATCACCTCAGCGTTAGGTAGTATTTTCTTCTTAATGATTCTACGGGCCAAACAACGATGAAAACGTTAATGGTTCAAGGGACAACGTCAGACGCAGGCAAAAGTACGTTAGTTGCTGCACTTTGTCGTATTTTCGCCGATCTTAACTACAAAGTTGCCCCATTTAAGCCACAGAATATGGCGTTGAATAGTGCAGTAACGGACGATGGCGGAGAAATTGGTAGAGCACAGGCATTGCAAGCTAGTGCAGCAAGAGTAAGTACTAGCGTACACTTTAATCCAATATTGCTAAAACCGAACTCTGACACCGGTGCTCAGGTTATCGTGCAAGGTAAGGCGCTATCGAACATGGAAGCCGCGAGTTATCAAGACTACAAAAAAGTAGCGATGGAACATGTACTTGATTCTTTTGAGACGCTAGCCCAACGCTATGATTACTGCTTTGTAGAAGGCGCGGGTTCACCAGCTGAAATCAATCTGCGAGAGGGCGACATCGCTAATATGGGGTTTGCTGAAGAAGTAGATTGTCCCGTTATTATCATTGCCGACATCGATAAAGGCGGAGTATTTGCGCACTTAGTGGGTACTTTGGCACTATTATCTGAAAGCGAACAGCAACGCGTTGCTGGCTTTGTGATCAATCGCTTTAGAGGTGATATAACCTTATTGCAATCTGGGCTTGACTGGTTGGAACAAAAAACAGGTAAACCCGTGTTGGGTGTTTTGCCCTACTTGCACAATTTGGCGTTGGACGCAGAAGACGCGGTTAACATTGAAAATATTGTGACCGAAAAGAAAATATCTGTTGCTGTGCTACTGCTGCCGCACATTAGTAATCATACAGATTTTGACGCGCTAAGACTGAATCCGTCGGTCGATTTAACCTATGTGCAATATCAAACCGATATTCCCGCCTGTGATTTGATCATAGTGCCAGGCAGTAAGAATGTGATCAGTGACTACGCGTTTTTAACCGAACAGCAGTGGCACTTACAAATAAAACAGCATTTGCGCTACGGCGGTAAAGTGCTTGGTATTTGTGGCGGATTGCAAATGCTAGGTGAGCAAATTACAGACCCTCATGCAGTTGAATCACATATCAATGCTATCAACACCCTAGGATTAGCGCCTTTTAAAACCGAGTTGACGCAAAGTAAGCAATTAGAAAAGCGCAGCGGTGTGATCGAAGGGTTCGAAAACAAGAGCAGTGTCACAGGTTATGAAATTCATTGTGGTATTTCTAAGGGCGAAGCCTTTAATACACCGTTTATTCGTTACAACGATAATGGGGCGTCCATTAATGAAGGTTTTTTCAGCGCAGATAATCAAATAGCAGGCACATACTGGCATGGTCTATTCGATCAGGCAGAAAGTAGCGAAGCAGTTTTACAATGGGTGTTAGGCGACAACCAAGGTGTTCGAGCAATTAATTTAGATGAAGTGCGCGAGCAACAAATCGATAGGTTGGCAACGTCAACAAAGGCCCATTTAGACATAAACAAATTACACGAGATCATGGATAGCTATGACAGAAAGAAAAAACACCGAGCAACATAAAGCTCGCCAACAAAAGCTAAAAGAAAAAGTCGATCAAAAAATTGCGAATGCACAAACAGAGCAAGGCATTTTTCAGGTCATCACTGGCAATGGTAAAGGCAAATCAACCTCCGGCTTTGGTGTGGTAGCGCGTGCTGTCGGTCATGGCTTGCAAGCAAAAGTTGTGCAGTTTATCAAAGGCACTTGGGACTGCGGTGAGAGGAACTTGCTAGAGCAACACAATGTTGAGTTTGCGGTGATGAAAACGGGCTTTACTTGGGAAACACAAGACAGAGAAGCGGATACACTAGCTGCGAAATTAGTGTGGCAAGAGGCTAAGAAATATTTAGCGGACGATAGCGTTGATCTGGTGTTGCTTGATGAAATCACTTACATGGTGAGTTACCACTATATTGACGTTGAAGAGGTTATTGAGGCGATAAAAAATCGCCCAGCCATGCAGTCGGTCATTGTTACAGGGCGAGGTGCACATCGACTATTGATTGAACTGGCCGATACAGTCAGCGAAGTAAAAAACGTTAAACATGCTTTTGATGCCGGCATAAAAGCACAGCGAGGATTCGACTACTAATGCGTTTATTCTCTTTCGCCGTAACGTGGCTAATTGCATTTAACTGTTTTGCTGCGCAAACAGATGAAAAAGCGCCTGCTAAGCGCATTGTTGCGCTTGCCCCGCACATTGTTGAAATGCTTTATGAGATTGGCGCAGGAGACAATATTGTTGGCACCTTGGCTCATGCCGACTACCCAGAAAGCGCAAAGGACATTCCACGTATAGGTGATTACAAAGGGGTTAATTTTGAACAACTCTTGGCACTTAAGCCTGATTTAGTGATCGCGTGGCAAGGTGGCAACAATCAGCAAGACATCGAAAAAATTAAATCATTAGGTATCGACATTGCCTTTAGTTCGCCAACAAAGATTGAAAACGTCGCAAAAGAACTACGCCTTTTTGGGCAATTAACAGGGTATGAAGTCAATGCCGAAAAGCAAGCGCGGGCATTTGAATCGGCATTAAACCAGTTGAAGCAAGACTACCAGAATAAACAAACACTGTCGGTATTCTACCAACTTTGGGATGCGCCATTAACAACTGTAAGAAGTGACACTTGGCTTTCAAAACAAGTAGAGATTTGTGGCGGTAAAACAATATTTGATGCAACTAAAACACCTTATCCTCAGGTGAGCATTGAAGCGGTTATCGCACAAAAACCACAGGTTATTGTGGTGCCGATGTCAGGTGAAACATCAAAAGATGTGTCTGAATTTTGGCACGGTTGGGTCGATATTCCAGCAGTTAAACATAAGCAATTTATTATCACCAATGCCGACTTAGTTCATAGGTTTACGCCTAGAATGCTGAGCGGGATTAGTGATATGTGCGAGAAAATGGATGCCGCACGTAAAATTTATCAATAGATATGAAACACTCAGTTTTAGCAAGGGGAAGACGATGAGAATTCGGCGCTGCCCCCGCAACGGTGATGCTTGTATAGCTTAGCCCGATTACCTTGTTAATAACTTACACACACTTAATTGATGCATTGCGGCGGGCTTTGCAGGATGAGAAATAATGAAAAAAACAATTTGTACTTTATCGCCAATTACATTGGCACTTTTGTCAGGGTTTAACGCATCAGCTGCAGAGACAGTTGAAGAAAACTTAGAAGTCATCACAGTAACGGGCACGCGTAGCGAATTAGCGCTTGATCAACAGCTAAGTTCTGTCACCGTTATTACACGCGAAGATATTGAAAGAATTCAGCCGAAGTCTTTTGTTGATCTGCTTACGTCATTACCTGGCGTCGACGTAGCCAGCAATGGTGGACGCGGGCAAAGTGCGTCGGTATTTTTACGCGGCGCTAACTCAAACCAAACGCTTTACTTGCTAGATGGTGTCCGCATTAGTTCAGCTAGCTTAGGTACAACAGATGTGAACGCGATTGCACCTGAAATTATTGATCGCATTGAAATCGTACGTGGCCCACGTGCTGCCCTTTGGGGATCAGATGCCATTGGTGGCGTTGTTCAAATTTTCACGCGTAAGCTTGAAGAAAATTCAGCGTTTGCTGGCGCAACTTTTGGTAGCGAGGGCTACAAACAATACAAAGCGGGCCTTGGTTTGAAGCATGGTGACGGACAAAGTAACCTTACTGTTAATCATGAGCAGGCAGACGGCTTTGATTCTCTAGCTACAGCAGAACCTGACAAAGACGGTTACGAGTACACGTCTTTTGCTTTTAATGGTAAGCAACAGCTTAGTGCTGCCTTCTCGTTAGATTGGTTAGCGCAACTTGATAAAGGCGACAATGAATATGACAACGCTTTTGGTGGCAACAACCAAACAGAAATAGACAACCACGTATATTCTTTAGGTGCGAACTTTGATACCCAAAGCACTACCACACGCGTCTCAATCGCACAAAGCCAAAACAGCAGTACACAATATGGTAGTGGCGCTGACACCTTATTTGAAACTACGCGAAATCAAGTATCAGCGCTGTTTAATGCGCGACCTACGTCGGCATTTCAATACAATGTAGGTGGTGACTTTTATATAGAAGAGCTTGCTGGTACAACGGATTATGCCACTGATAGTCGCAATGTTATTGGCGTGTTTGGGCATGGTATTTACAACGGTGACTTGTTTGCCTTTGAAGCGGCGGCGCGTTATGACGACGTTGAAGGTATTGATTCTGAAGTAACCTACAATGCGGGTGTTGGCATTAATTTTGGTGAAAGTACTCGCATAAGTTTCAATCATGGAACGGGCTTTAAAGCGCCGACTTTTAACGATTTATACTACCCAGCGTCACCTTATTCATCAGGTAACCCAGATCTTGTTTCTGAAACATCTTCGTCGTATGAAATCTTGCTAACTTCACAACTTGGAAAGTTTGATCTTAATCTAAGTGTGTATACTACGGACGTAGAAAATTTAATTCAGTGGCAACCTGATGAAAACTTTTTCTACCAACCGCAAAACGTCGCTGAAGCAGAACTTAAAGGTGCTGAATTTGTTGCACAGTACAACGGCAATTTCGGTAGCCATACCTTTAATGCAACCTACGGCAGTGCTGTAGATGCACAAACGGATAAAGATTTATTGCGTCGCGCAGACTATCAATTTAACTACCTGTTTGGCATTGATATAGGCGAGCTAGGTTTATACATGGAATATCAATATGTCGGTAAGCGCTATGACAGTGGCTTTGATGAGAATTTTGCCCCTATCGATATCAAGCTAGACGCTTATTCTTTGCTTAACCTAAGTGCGCGTTATCCTGTGGGTGACTATGTAGAGTTGGAAGCCCGTATAACCAACGCGACAGATGAAGAGTACCAAACGGTAAATAACTACAACACTCAAGGCCGCGCGGCTTATTTGGGTGTAGTGTTTAAGTTGTAAGAATTGGGACACGCAGCGTAGCTGCTCGGTACAGGGTCGCTACGCTAAAGGAGCATGGGGCGAGTAAAACATCGTCATCCCGTACATGCCTACAAGGATGTAGGTATTTAGGTTTTTTCTGGAACTAAAAACCTGTGATACGGGACCTCCTAACTAATAGGAAAATTTAATTGTCTTAAAAGTACGACCTCGAGCACCGTGAGCATTCCTAAATTGAACCCCCATTGTCCGATATAACTAACATTGTAAAGTGCATGTGCGTAGCGTTTAACCTGCGCATCTTGATACTGCAGATAACCTTTTTTAAAAACGAAATTGTAATAACCTCGCTCAAAAAGCTTCCAATAGCTAAACCTAATGTTTTCATACAAATCGATATCGACCTTTTTGACTTGGGCAAAAAAGACAACCCATAAGTAAGCCGTTATTAGCATAGAGATTAAAAATATAGATGCAAAAAATATTGAAACGTATTGGAATTCTTTCATTCTTATTAATAAGTTAGCGACTTCAAATAGCTGTGGTAAGGATACCTAAAGCACATCGTATAACAATACATTTTTAGTTTTATTTACCTGCTTGACTCACCGATCGACATAACGCAGACTAGCCTAGATTTAACAAGGAACATAGGAAGTAATAGTTATGACATCAGCATTTCTTGTGGCATTCGTCACATTCGTTGTATTCATTGCAATAAAATTAAAATTCGTCACAAGTGACAAACTCACGCCATTAGAAAAACCTGCTGGCGGTGTAACTGTATTAGCCTTTTTGGTAGGTATATTTAGTAATAGTTTTTTCTACGCAGAACCAGGTTACATCTACCACGTGCGTACAGTGCTGGGTAATGAAGAAGTGGTTTCAGACCCTGGATATAAGTTTTATCCTTTTGGGCGCTACAACGCCTGGAAACGCGCGATGACGGTGCAAGCCGCGAACGGTATGTCAGATCGTGTGCAGGCAGAAAAAGAAACTGGCGGTTCAAGTGCGGCACTACCACCACTTAATATTATGTTCCTCGATCAAGTTGATGCAGACGCAGAAGCAACCGCTCGTTTTTCAATTCCTTCAGATGAAGAGCAATTTTTAAAGTTAGCACATGAATATCGTTCGCCAGAGAACTTGTTACGTACCGCATTAATTCCTGCTTTTAAAGAAACATTACAAGCAACGGCAAGTTTAATGAGTGCAGAAGAATACTATTCGGGTGGCCGTACAGAGTTTAATAGTTCGTTTGAAAATCAGATGAGCGATGGTATCTACATCGTTAAACGAGTAGAGGTAACTACAACGACATCGCGTCGCGGAAAGTCGACAGCCAATGCCGCTTTGGGTGAAGATCAGCTAAGTTATGGTGATGAAACCAAAGTGAGCTTTGAAGTAAGAAAAGAGCGTGACGAAAGTGGCAACTTTAGACGAAAGAATCAAAAGTTTGGTGTGTTTGGTATCACTATAGTTGATGCACGTGTGACCGACATGCGACCAAACAAAAAGTTTGTTGAGCGTATGCAATTAAAGCAAAAAGCGAGTGCGGATCGCGCGATTGCTCGAGAGCAAAAAATTCAGGAAGAAGAGCAACGCTTGTTGGCAATCGCCAGGGGTGAGCGTGAAGTTGCTGAGCGCCAAGCTCAAGCTAAAGTAGAGCAAATCCAAAGAACTACAGAAGCTGAAACGGAAAAGCAATTGGCAATAACGTCGGCTGAAAAGTTGAAAGAGCAAGCGATGATAGAAAAAGAGACAGCTCAAATTCAATATGAAAAAGCGAAGATTGAGGCCGAAACCAAGCGTACGCTAGCCGATGCAGAAGCCTATCAGAAAAAAGTTATTCTTCAGGCCGATAATGCACTAGCTCAAAAGCTAGAAGCTGAAGTCGAGATTCAAAAGTTGTGGGCTGCTGCTTACGCTAAGCGCCAAGTACCAATGAATGTTTTTGGTAGTAACGGTGATACGCCGGTTGGTGGAGATGGCGAAACTAAAGCTTTCATGCAAATGCTGACGTTAGATGCTGCGAAACGTCTTGCCTACGATAGAGAAGTGAAGAAAGGCAACTAAAAAAGAAAACCCCAGCATAAGCTGGGGTTTTTTATATCACTCGTAAGCAACGAGTGATATGCCAGAGAGTATAAACTTAATTACTATTAGTTTATGCCACTATCAAAACATAACCTCTGCTATATCACCTAGTATCATTGTGTAGCGCTTTGTACGCTCTAACGGTTAGTTTTTACTGGTTTAAATACAGTTAGAACTATAAAATGTGGTTAATTAAAGCTTATCAATGGAATTTATATGGCTCTTTCTGTCGTTATCTTAGCTGCGGGTAAAGGTACTCGTATGCGCTCTTCACTTCCCAAAGTTTTACATCCTGTTGCACAAAAACCAATGGTTCAGCACGTTATCGATAGCGCGAGAGAGCTAGGTGCAGATAATATTTATCTTGTTTACGGCTTTGGTGGTGACTTGTTGCAAAGCAAAGTGCAAGGCGATGATTTAACCTTTGTTGAACAAAAAGAGCAATTGGGCACAGGCCACGCCGTTGATATGGCGTCTCCCCATATTAAAGACGATGAAGATGTTTTAGTGCTTTATGGCGATGTACCGTTAACGCAAGCAAGCACATTGCAATCTTTGGTTGATGCTAAGCCTGACAATGGTATGGCATTATTAACCGTATTCCTTGATGACCCAACAGGCTATGGTCGTATCATTCGAGACAACAACACTGTGGTAGGCATTGTAGAGCAAAAAGATGCAACGCCAGAGCAGTTAGCTGTTAACGAAGCGAATTCAGGTATTTTGCTAGCAAATGGCGGCGATTTAAAACGTTGGTTAAGCAACTTATCCAATAATAATGCGCAAGGCGAATACTACCTCACGGATGTTATTGCTGCTTGTCACGCAGAAGGCAAAATTATTGCAACTGCGCACCCTAAAACGGCGATTGAAGTGGAAGGTGCCAATAATCGTGTGCAACTGGCAACATTAGAACGCGCCTATCAAGCACGCTTAGCTGAGCAACTGATGATAGATGGCGCAAGTTTAATGGACCCAGCGCGCATTGATATTCGAGGCACAGTGTCAGTGGGGCAAGAAGTCATTATTGACGTTAATTGTATTTTTGAAGGTGATGTCACACTCGCAGATGGCGCAAAAATTGGTGCCAACTGCATTTTAAAGAATTGTACTATCGGTAAAAACGCCGAGATTAAACCTAACTCCATTGTTGAAGATGCGATTATTGGTGAAGACGCTTCCGCTGGTCCTTTTGCTCGCATCCGCCCAGGCTCTGAACTCAAAAAAGACGCTCATGTTGGTAACTTTGTTGAGATGAAGAAGTCAACGCTTGGTGAAGGCAGTAAGGCAGGACACCTGACTTATCTTGGCGATGCTCAAATTGGTGCTGGCGCTAATATTGGTGCAGGTACCATTACCTGTAATTACGACGGCGTAAACAAATCCAAAACTGAAATCGGCGACAATGCCTTTATTGGCTCAAACACCTCGCTTGTAGCGCCAGTATCTGTTGGCGAAGGTGCTACTACCGGTGCAGGTTCTGTGATCACAAAGGCTGTAGACACCGATGAATTAGCCATTGCACGTGCAAAACAGCGCAATATTTCAGGTTGGGCAAGACCTACAAAAAAATAACTAGGCGTTCAATTGCCAACAATAATAACGAGGTAAGGCAATGTCATTTTGGAAAAAATTTGGTCCGGGTCTGTTAGTCACAGCAGCCTTCATCGGGCCAGGAACCATTACCACCGCAAGTGTCGCTGGTGCAAATTATGGCTATGCTCTGCTTTGGGCAGTGTTTTTTTCATTGATACTTACCTTTACTTTGCAGGAAATGGCAGCGCGTTTGTCACTTGTTACTAAGCAAAGTTTGGCACACACGCTAACGCAGGCGTTTAATCACAAAATTATCCAATATCTTGTCGCCTTTTTGGTGATTTCAGCCATTGGTATTGGTAATGCCGCCTATGAAGCAGGAAACATCACTGGGGCTGCTTGGTCGCTTGCTTCAGTCACCTCCCTTGATAGTCAGTGGTGGACGCTAATTATCGGTTCAAGTGCCGCGCTTTTGCTTTGGTTTGGTAAATATAAGGCGCTTGAACGCGTGCTCGTTGGCTTTGTAATGCTGATGTCTTTGGTATTTATAGCCACCTGTATTGCCGTAGCGCCAGATCTTGGCGGTATCGCCAAAGGAATTTTTAGGCCGACCATACCTGATGGTGCCCTGCTTTCCGCCATCGCATTAATTGGTACAACCGTCGTGCCATATAACCTGTTTTTACATGCAAGTGCTGCGCGCGAGAAGTGGCGTAATCAAAGTGACATTGAAACGGCAATTAATGAATCGCGTATAGATACAGCGGGCGCGATATTTTTAGGTGGTTTAATCACCATGGCTATTGTGGCAACTGCAGCAGTTGGCTTTTTTCAAGGTGAAACTACCTTAGTTATGCAGAACATATCGCAGCAGCTTGTGCCTATGTTAGGGGAATATGCCGATGAAGTCTTTGCCGTTGGTTTGTTCTCGGCTGGCATGACAAGCGCTATAGCTGCGCCTTTAGCGGCTAGTTTTGCTGTGTGTGGCGCACTTGGAAAGCCACTCGACTTCCAACACCCTCTGTTTAGAAGCGTATGGTTAATCGTCCTGGTTGTTGGGACATTCTTTGCTTTTGTCGGCTCAAAACCACTCACCGCGATCTTATTTGCACAAGCCATGAACGCTCTATTGCTACCCATTATTGCGCTGTTTTTACTCGTGGTGATGAACAAACGCAGTGTGCTAGGGCAATATGTAAATAGTAGTAAAAATAACTTTATTGCTGTGATCATGGTGGCGACGGTGACAGGGCTGGCTTTGTATAAAATTTCAACGCTTATTGGTTAGTATTTGCTACTTGAATGGGTGCAATTCATCCAAGGTAGTAGTTGACATTGTTTCGTACATGCTTATTATTTTTCCAAAATAATTATAAGCTTAGGCGAAAAAAATCATGTCAATTAGAAGAATGCCATTCGTTGCGCTCGTACTACTTTTCTTGGTTAGTGCATGTACAACGCAATACCATAAACGTAATTTTACTGGCGGCTACGCGGAAGAGAAAATCGACGACAATTCATACATTGTATCGTTTTACGGCAACGGCAACACCTCAAGTCAGCAAGTGTGGAATATGTGGATTTATCGTTGTGCGGAATTAACGTTAGCCAACGGCTACGAATTTTTTGAGCTTAATTCTACGACGAAATATGCATACTTAGAGAATAGCGAAGGTTTACACCCTGTAACCTTTGATATGTTACCGCAACAACAAGACTATGTAGCACAACTATTAAAGCCAGCAACAGTTATTGTGACTACTACAACAACCTACTCTTCTACTGCATTGGTTAACATGTACTCCCTGCCACTACCTGAAGAAGCTCGCATCGTATTAGATGCAAAAACTATTATTGACGCGTTATCTGTTTACGTAAAAAAGCCAACCTCTGATGTTGAAGACAGAGGCGATATATATGCCCGAGCTGCTGTAGAAGCAGCGATCAGAGCCAATAGAATAGAAGCACAAGACAGTGAAAAGCTGACTAACGTTTTAAAGAAAATGATTTAAGGAAACATCATGCGCAAACTTATTATGTTGGCAGGAATGGTTGCATTAGCGGGTTGCCAGTCTACTATACCGCTACCTCAGGACTGGGATGAATACAGTTACAACGACAGGTTAAATAAAATCAAAACCAATGTTGAGCCTAAAATGCTACTTGGTGAACCTCAAGGCATGATGGCCATGGCGATTTACTACAGTAAGCAAAAATCTCAAATAGAGAGACAAAAGGCTGTTCCGATATACCAAGAATTGGTTGAACGGAAAAACAAAGATGCGATCATTTTGTATGCGATCGAAACAATCGACGGTACCTATGGTATTGCTTCTGATGATGTTTATTTGCAGCATCGTGACTTTATAAAAGCGCAAGATCCCGCGTTAGACATTAAATATACTCAAAACAAACAGAAGTGGGAAAAGGTCTACAGTGACAAATTTGCTCAGTTAGTCGATTTCTACAACGACGCAATGCCATTGTGTGAACAACCGCTTAAAGACACACCACAATCGCTTTCAAAGACAACAGACAGGCTAATACCTACTTATATTAATCACTGTTTATTGTCGCATTCATACAATGAAGAAACGGTTAAAGCGCGTTTGTTAGCAGCGGCTAAATATCAAGCGCTATCCTGCAACGATGCGAGCAAAGTTTGCATGAGCCAAGGTTATAGAGCGCTGGCCAATAATAATTTGGGCGACGATAAAAAATCGCGCTATGCAACGGCAATTGCTGTACGTAACTTGTACAAAAAACACAGCAATAGTTTCAAGCTCTATGCTGATAAATACAGTGGTATTTATCTCTCACCGAAAGCGAGTAGCGCGCTAAGTAGCGCATTAGACTACAGTGGCGAAGATAACTACGAGAAAGCGGTTCAAGTGCTAGAAACAGCGTTAAATCAGCCTAAAATGACTCGTTATGACAAAGCTTATCTCAATCAGATACTTGCATTGATGTGGGGTAACAAAGTTAAAAACTTTGACGATCCTAACGATGTGAAAAAAGTGATTAACTATCAAGAAAAAGCCTTGGCGGCTAATATTCTGGGACCTGTTGATACGCGCAAGCTAGAGATTCAATTGGCGCAGCTGTATTTTGCGTCAGAAGATACAGACAAATACCTGTCGTTGATGGCATCACTTTTTCAGCAAAATGATGAAATAAGTGTCATTCCTCAAGAAACGCTAAATGCTATGCTGGCGCTGAATAAACAGCAAGCCGATAGTGACATAGCAGCGGCACAATAGAGAAGTTTAAAGCCAGTGAAATTCACTGGCTTTTTTATGTCGTCATTACCAAAACAACCTCAAATTCTTCACACACGATGGGCATATCTTCTTTCACGCGAAAAGACGTTTCAGCCAATTCGCGCTGGTAATATTGCCAATGGACTTTGCGCCAGTAGGCTAATGACTTGTCACCTTCGCCTTCTCTAGCAGCATATTCAGCGCTAACTTCATTGAAAGGTACAACGGCAACGGCGGTGGTTTTGATCACACACTGTGCCTCTCCTGCCCAATTGGTCACGATATTTATATCACCCACTTTGGGCAGCACTTCCTCATTGGCTTGATACCACCAAAGCGAAGGTGACGTTGCTCGCTTTATGCCGGCTAATACAAGCGCAGCGCATTCATTTGCATCGACCTCATTGTCACAAAAGTGCCAAGCGGGTATCTGCTTTAGCGAGGATTTGTAGCGTTTGTTGTAAAGTGCAGTAAGTGTTGCGATTGATGGGTGCACTAGCATTTGTTGGATTACGTGAGTTATATAAACAGTTTACTGCCTTTTATGAAGCAATTCATCAACTCGCTTTTTCACGGAGTAAAGCACATTATCCAATCGAGCGCTTTTGTTTCAATCTGTAACTTTTGCAGTCAATTACTTGCTATTTTCTTTCGTTTTACTAAAATAACTTTCGTTTTGAAACTTATTTACTTTCGAGATGAATAAAAGAAATACACAACAACGTCGTAGAACGATAGTAGAAAAAGTTAATTTACAGGGACAAGTCAGCGTAGACGAACTTGCCAACTTTTTTTCAACATCTGAAGTTACCATTCGCAAAGACCTTGCTGTATTGGAAGACAGCGGCTTATTGTTGCGCCGTTTTGGTGGTGCAGTACCTGCGCCGCAGGAATTTATAAAAGAAGCTAATGATGAGCAACTTTCGGCGCGAAAGCTCGCGTTAGGGAAAGCCGCGGCTGATTTAATCTCTGATCATCATAGAGTGCTTATCGACAGCGGCACAACAACGGCTGCGATAATCCCGAGTTTGTCCGATAAACAAGGTTTGGTGGTGATGACAAATTCATTGCATATCGCAAATGCACTGAGAGAACTTGAAAATGAGCCTACACTATTAATGACGGGGGGCACATGGGACCCCCATTCTGAAGCTTTTCAGGGAAAAGTAGCAGAACAAGTTTTACGCTCCTATGATTTTGACAAATTGTTTATCGGTGCGGATGGCATCGATATAGAACGAGGTACCACGACCTTCAACGAACTTACTGGCTTAAGCCAAGTAATGGCAGATGTTGCACGAGAAGTGATTGTCGTGATTGAGTCAGAAAAACTGACGCGAAAAATACCTAATTTAGAATTACCTTGGCACAGCATTACTACCTTGATCACTAATGATGATCTTAGCGCTGAGCTAAAACAACATTTACTAAAAACCGGTATCAATTTGATATTGGCATAACGAGGAATAAAACATGTGTGGAATTGTCGGTGCAGTAGCACAGCGTGATGTTGCAGATATATTAGTAGAAGGCTTACGACGTTTGGAATATCGAGGTTACGACTCTGCTGGTGTCGCGGTTATTGCTGCAGATAACAGTATTCAGCGTGTACGTCGCCTAGGTAAAGTGCAAGAACTTGCTGATGCGTTAACGCAGTCCCCTGTTTCTGGTGGTACCGGTATTGCTCATACACGTTGGGCAACACATGGCGCGCCAAGCGAAAACAACGCTCACCCGCATGTTTCATGTGAAACGATCGCTGTTGTCCACAATGGCATTATTGAAAACCATGAAGAGTTGCGTGAGCAGCTTATCAGTAAAGGATACGAGTTTACTTCAGAGACTGACACTGAAGTTATCGCTCACCTGGTTCATTTGGAATTAAAAAATAGCGATACGCTTTTACAAGCGGTACAAAAAACTGTGCAACAGTTAGAAGGTGCTTATGGCACAGTGGTTATGGATTGTCGTGACAAAGAACGTGTTGTTGTCGCTCGCAGTGGTAGCCCTTTAGTTATTGGTTATGGTTTAGGTGAAAACTTTATTGCATCTGACATGATGGCGCTTTTACCTGTTACTCGTAAATTCTCGTTTCTTGAAGAAGGCGATGTCGCAGAAGTGACTCGTTTTGATGTCACTATTCTTGACAAAAACGGACTTAAGGTTGAGCGCGAAGCGAAAGAATCAGAAGTAAGTCATGACGCTGGCGATAAAGGTGAATTTCGCCACTACATGCTTAAGGAAACGTATGAGCAGCCAACTGCAATTCGCAATACACTAGAAGGCCGTATCTTAGGTAACACGCTGTCTAATGACAGTTTTGGTCAAGGTGCTGATGATATTTTTAAAGACATTGAGCATGTACAAATTATTGCCTGTGGTACCAGTTACCATTCTGGTATGGTTGCGCGTTACTGGTTAGAAGAGCACGCAAATGTGTCGTGTAACGTTGAGATTGCCAGTGAATTTAGATATCGAAAATCGCATGTACCCAACAATGCACTTTTAGTCACCATTTCTCAGTCTGGTGAAACTGCAGATACGTTAGCTGCACTTCGTTTAGCAAAAGATTTAGGTTACCGCGCAAGTTTAACTATTTGTAACGTGCCGGGCTCTTCATTGGTGCGTGAATCTGATTTGGCGTTTATGACCAAAGCAGGCGCTGAAATTGGTGTAGCTTCTACTAAGGCATTTACCACGCAATTAACAGGTCTACTGATGCTGACATTAGCGTTAGGTCAACACAAAGGCATGAGTGATGACGATTCTAGTGCCATGATCAAATCAATAATGGCGCTACCCAATAAGCTTGAAGAAGTATTAGCGTTAGCAGAGTCGATTGAAGCACTTGCGGAAGATTTTGCCGATAAGCATCATGCTTTATTCTTGGGCCGTGGCGACCAATACCCTATCGCAATGGAAGGGGCATTAAAGCTTAAAGAAATTTCTTATATTCACGCTGAAGCGTATGCGGCTGGTGAGCTGAAACATGGCCCATTAGCGCTGATTGATGCCGAAATGCCGGTTATTGTTGTAGCACCGCAAAATGATTTGATAGAAAAGTTAAAATCTAATGTCGAAGAAGTACGCGCTCGTGGTGGTTTGATGTATGTGTTTGCTGACGAAGATGCAAACTTTACCAGTGATGACACAATGAAGGTGATCAATATCCCACATTGTGATCACATCGTTGCACCGATCGTGTATACCTTGCCATTGCAACTGTTGTCTTACTATGTCGCTATTATCAAAGGCACAGATGTTGATCAGCCGCGTAACTTAGCGAAATCAGTAACTGTAGAATAGATAAAAGTGGGGGAAAAAAGCGGGCTAATGCCCGCTTTTTTATTACATCGGTCGAAGTGTTACTTCTACACGGCGATTTTGTGCACGCCCAGACTCAGTGTCATTGGTTGCTATAGGTGTGCGTTCACCCATACCAAAACTGTCTATTCTTTTAGCGCTTACTGTTTTGCGTAGTTGATCCGCGACGCGCATGGCGCGCACTTCTGATAAGTTTAAATTGTATTCGTTGCCACCTGTAGCATCGGTATGCCCGATCACAATAAGTTTGGTTTCGTCATACTCGTCAGCTACAAGAGCGATACTTTCTATTACATCAATTGCCTTTTGTGAAAGCGTTGTACCATTAACGTTAAAGGTAAGTGCGTTTGGCATATTCAATACGATTTGATCGCCATTGCGGCTTACGCTGACGCCGCTCCCTTTTAGCTTTTCTTTAAGCTTTGCTTCTTGAACGTCCATGTAATAGCCAATACCAGCGCCAGCAGCTCCGCCAACACCCGCACCAATGACGGCGCCTTTTACGCGATCTTTTTTACTTGATGTCGTTGCGCCAATAATGGCGCCGGTAACCGCACCTACAATCGCGCCAGTTGTGGCATTTGATTGTTCTTGTTCACCGGTATAAGGATTGGTGGTTTGGCATGCTGTTGTAAGGAAAATAGAAGAGATTAATACGGAAATTTTGCTGATTTTTATCATTTATTGGAATACTCGTTACTACTAAAATCAAAGACATCATAACGAGGCAATTACGTAGGTCAATACAATATACGAAAAAATTAGTATTTAAAGGTGTTTAAGACAAAACACTGAAAAACATAAAAATATAAGCTAAACATAAACTTGCGAACTGTTCAGTCCAGATTCTCCACATTTTATCCACATTTGTTTAATACAATGTCAAAAAAACCATTTATGTAGTAGATGTTGGTGTTTAACATGCAGTGTAAAGTTATTCTTTCGTTACTCCTTTCCTTTGGACTAGCTACAACCACGACCGTTGCCTTGGCAAATGAAATTGATACTGATTTTGACGGCGTTGTAGACAGCCTTGATATCGATGTTGATGGTAATGGCCTGATTGAAATATCAACATTGGCTGAGCTAAATAACATTCGTAACAACTTAGCAGGTACGGCCTACAATGATGGTGGCGGCGATGTCACAACAGGGTGTGGCAATGGTACTACTGTCCTTGCTTGTAATGGTTATGAACTCGTCAACGATTTGGATTTTGATACCGATGGCGATAATGCTGTTAGTGTAGGCGACGACTACTACAATTCAGGAGAAGGCTGGGAGCCCATTGGATCTAACCTGACCGCGTTCTCTGGCATCTTTAATGGTAATGGTTACAGCATTATTGATTTATTTATAAATCGACCATCAACTAGCAACGTTGGTTTATTTGCTTCATTAGATAGCGCAGAAATCCGCGATATTTCTTTTTCTGGCGAACTACTCTCGGTATCGGGTCAAAGTAGAGTTGGTATTGTTTCGGGTGGCCATGTCTCTGACAATGCAATTACCTATGCCAACCTAAGTGTGGCAGGACGCGTTTCTGGTAAAAACAAAGTAGGCGCTTTACAAGGTGTTACTGGTGACATAAGTATTGCCAATACGCATGTATCCACAGAAGTCGTTGCGACAGGTGATTTTGTTGGTGGTCTTATCGGTGAAGCAGATGCTAACAATGTAAGCCCAATCACAGGTAGTAGCTTCACAGGTTCAGTGAGCGGTGTTACCTATGTTGGTGGTATGGTCGGTGAGTCAGACTATGTTAAAGTCACCTCTAGTTATGTTTTAGGTAGTGTTTCTGGCAGCGATAGTTATGTTGGTGGCATTTTAGGGGGAGCTTACGATCCTGTTATCGAGAATTCTTTTACTACAGGTGATGTTCAGTCTTCTGATAGTTATGCAGGGGGCTTAATAGGCTACGGAGCTACAGCTACAATTAGCGACAGTTTTTCTTCTGGCGATATTACTGCTAACGATCATGCAGCGGGTTTAATTGCTTATGCTGAATACGGTTTATCTATTTCAAATAGTTATGCGACAGGTGGTCTCGCAGTAACAGTTGAGGTCGATCCTGATTTAGGTGGTATTGCGTCAGATGTCGACCCTCTGCCTTACACTGAAAGCAATGTTTATTGGGACACCGAAAGCACAGGGCAAACCATCAGTGCTAACAACCAAGGCACTGGATACACAACCTCTGCTTTGCAATCACCAACTGCGAATACAGGCATTTATGCTAATTGGTCACCTACCTTTTGGGATTTTGGTACTGACACGCAATACCCCGCTATTGTTGTTAGCGGCAACGTTTATCGTGACGCTGACGGAGATGGTTATTGGGCGTTTGAAGATGCTCTCGATAATGACCCGAATGAATACTTAGATTCTGATAACGATGATGTTGGTGACAATACCGATGTTTTTCCAAATGACCCGACAGAGTGGGCAGATAACGACAATGACGGTTTAGGCAATAATGCAGATACCGACGACGATAACGACAATGTTTTAGACGATTTTGATAACTGTCCGTTTATTGCAAACACAAGCCAACTTTCAAGCGATAGCGATGGACTTGGTGATGCTTGTGATGTTGATGCTGATGGCGATGGTTTAATTGAAATTAGTACGCTTGCTGAACTAAATAATATTCGTAATAACCTCAGCGGCAGTGCATACAACGATGGCTCTGGAGACAATGCATCGGGCTGTGGTAATGGCAATGATATTACTGTTTGTAACGGCTACGAGTTAGTCAATGATATCAACTTTGACGACAATGGCGATGGCATTATAGATAGCCTTGATAGTTTGTACAATGACGGTGCTGGCTGGTTGCCGATTGGTGATAGAGACAACCCATTTAACGCAATCTTTGAAGGTAACGGCTTTACCCTTGCCAATTTATACATCAATCGATCTGAGCTGTACGTTGGTTTTGTTGCGGTATCAAGCGCAGCAACCTTCCGAAATATCACCTTAGATGGCAACTTAATGTCAATTAACGGTGGTGCTTTTGTTGGCGCTCTATCTGCTTACACCACAGACGACCAAATCACCTACTACAGCAATTGCCATATTGCAGGTGACATTTCAGGTAGTAGAGCCATCGGCGGTTTACATGGTCGCTCATCAGCCGTTCATATTGATAATTGTCACGTATCTTCTCAAATCTCTGCAACTGGTTATGGTGTTGGTGGACTCGTTGGTGAAATTGATGGCGACGCATCAAGTAGCATCAAAAATAGTAGTTTTACGGGTTCAATTAACAACAGTGGCTATGTTGGTGGTATTGCTGGTTCGGCTGAAAACGTCACCGTTACTGACAGCTTTGTAAAAGCATATATTGGCACCGATAATTCATATGTCGGTGGTATGTTTGGTGAAGCCTATTACACTGTTATAGAAACTTCTTTTAACATGGGCTCACTTGATGCTGCCGGGCAAGATTATGTCGGCGGCATGATTGGTTACGGTGAATACAATACCGTCCAAGACAGTTTTTCTGCGATGGATATATCCGCTGCCGACTACGGCGCTGGCATTATCGGTTACAGTGAGTATGGCTTAACCATAGCTAATAGTTTCGCAATAGGTGATATTTTTGTATCAGAGGTTGGCCCCGGTACACCTGATCAAGGCGGGTTAGTCGCCTATGCAGACCCTCTTCCAATCACACTTAGTGATAGTTATTGGGATATAGAAGCCACTGCACAGGTATCTTCATACAATGACCAAGGCAGCGCACTTGTTACATCAGCACTGCAATCTCCTACTTCAAATACCGGCATTTATGCCAACTTTAATGCGACAGCATGGCATTTTGGTACGGCGACAGAATATCCAGCCTTGGTGTTTGATGGCAAAGTATATCGCGACGCCGATAACGACGGTTTTTGGGCCTATGAAGATGCGCTTGATAACGATCCGACGGAGCATTTAGATTCTGATAACGACAACGTTGGTGACAATAGCGATGCTTTCCCGAATGACCCTACCGAAAGTGCAGACAGTGATAACGATGGTGTGGGTGATAATGCCGATGCCTATCCGAACGATCCAGGTAAAACCTTAGCGGATGGTATTGATTCGGACAGTGATGGAATTGATGACAACTTAGACGTTGATGCAAACGGCAATGGCTTAATTGATATAGCCACGTTAGAGCAGCTTAATAATATACGATTTAACCTTGCGGGTACTGCCTACAATAATGGTTCCGGCGATGTTGCTAAAGGCTGTGGTAACAATGCAGACGTGCTTGTTTGTAGTGGTTATGAGCTAACAGTTGATTTAGATTTTGATGAGAATGGTGATGGTCTAAACAACGACACCTACAACTCAGACAGTGGTTGGCAACCGATTGGAGAACTTGGCGCGCCGCTGACGGGTACTTTCGATGGTAACAATTTTACGATTTCGAATTTCTATATCAACGACACGGCAAATGCCGATTTTGACGACGGTTTTGCACTGTTTGGCTTCGCTGAAAACACAGTGATTAAGAATACTCATGTTAAAGGTAATATTACTTCTGCTGGGCGTTATGTGGCGGGTATTGTTGGGCGACTTGCAGGTGATGACGGCAGCGCGTTAACTAACGTTTCATTCAACGGCATTATTGTAAGTTCAAACCAAAATGCCCAAAACGGTGGTATAGCAGGCTACATCAACAATACTACTGTCACTGAATGCCTAGTTAATATTTCAATTTCAACCGACCATGAAACAGGCGGTGCCTTTGGTAAAGCAGCCAATTCAACGATAGATACTTGTTTAGTGCAAGGCGATGCAACTACCACAGATGGTGTTGCTGGCGGTTTAGTCGGTGTTCTTTCGTCGTCGTCGGTTACTAATGCTTTTGCTGCGGTTGATGTGAGAGCCACTATTTGGACCGGTGGATTGATTGGCGGTGTGAGCAGTGCATCTTCGTCGATTAGCTATAGTATTTCTACTGGTCAAGCACGAGGTGGATTTGAAACCCACGGCGCTATAGGTTCAGATTTAGGTAGCGCAACAGAAGTGTACTGGGACACCGAATCAAGCGGTAATGCAACCAGCTTTAATGCAACAGGTTACACCACGGCTGAACTGCAAGGACCTACATCCAATACAGGCATCTTCGCTAACTGGAATACAGAAAAATGGGATTTCGGCACGACGACGCAGTATCCAGCGCTTATCATTAATGGTGTGGCGTATCATGATTCAGATTTAGATGGCACGCCAGATGGGCTGGATGTTTTTCCAAATGATCCAAATGAAGACAAAGATTCAGATGAAGATGGCGTAGGTGATAATGCTGATGCCTTCCCGGACGATGAAAATGAAACGCGTGATACCGACAATGATGGTATTGGCGATAACTCTGATCCCGATATTGATAACGATGGCGTAGCCAATGAATCAGACTTATACCCTTCTGATGCAACGGGCGCGACAGCGGAAGACGATATTGATGTTGACGATGATGGCTTAATCGAAATATCGACTTTGGCGCAATTGGACGCTATGCGTAATGACCTAGCAGGTACTAGTTTAAATGGTGTCACAGCTGGTTGTGCCGGATTAACTGATGGTAGTGGGTGTATTGGTTATGAATTAATCGCTGATCTAGATTTCGATACCAATGGCGATGGCGACCTATCTGACGAAGCCTATTATAACGGCGGTGAAGGTTGGCAACCTGTTGGCTCTGACGTTGCGTTTTTCTCGGCGATTCTTGAAGGTAATGGTCACACAATAAGCAACTTATTCATCAATCGCCCTGCTGAAGATTACCAAGCATTAATTGGACAAGTGGGTGTTACCACTATTCGTAATTTAACCATTGCGGGCGACTTAACCAGTGTAACGGGCGATGATTATGCCGCCTTATTAATCGGTCGAAATGGTGATGAACAAGAGCAAATTACGCTACAAAATATCACGGTTATTGGCGCTATTACTGGTGACCATGACGTAGGTATGATAGCTGGCAAACTTTACAACGTAGACGCGGACAATGTTAGCGCATACGGCACCATTTACACAGAAGATGAAGACATTGGTGGTTTATTTGGTCAGCTTTCTGGTGTATCAACCTTAGATTTTGTTCATTTTGAAGGAACACTTGCAGGCACTAACTCTATTGGTGGCTTGGTTGGAGATGCTGAAACTATTTATGTAAATGACAGTTATGCCATTGTCGACACGGCAGGTACAGAGAACAAAATCGGTGGTTTAGTAGGTGAAATGGAATCTTCTTCCTTAACACGTGTTTTTGCTATCGGTGATATCTCAGGTACAACACAAGTGGGCGGCCTAGTAGGTGATGTCCTTAACACCAGTGTCATTCAAGATGCTTATTCTGAGGTAAACGCTGAAGGTACCTCTATTGTTGGGGGTATTGCTGGAGAGCTTAATGGCGATGCGAACTTTACTCGCGTTGTCGCTAGAGGCGGCGTTTCTACTGTTGACGGATTGAATACCCAAACGGGTGGCTTGCTGGGTAATAGCAACGGTTTTGCTTTAACGGTAGATGATGCACATTGGGATACCGAGCAAACCACACAAAGTACAAGTTATAACAATCAAGGTCGTCCATATACCACTTATGACCTGCAATGCCCTCGATTCACCAATGATGAAGATTGCCCAAGCACTCCATATGATAGTGCGTGGTCAAATACTATTTGGCACTTTGGAACATCTGCGCAGCACCCTGTCTTACTGCTTAACGGCCAAGTTTATCGAGACTATGACAACGACGGCTATTGGGCATTTGAAGATGCACTCGACGATGACCCTAATGAGTACTTGGATTCAGACAGCGACAATGTTGGTGACAATAGTGACGCCTTCCCTAACGATCCCGCTGAAAGTGTCGATACCGACAATGATGGCATAGGCAATAATGCAGATACCGATGATGATAACGATGGTCTAACAGATGCCGAAGAACTTAGCCTAGGTTTTGATCCATTAGATAGTAGCGATGCCTATGCAGATTATGACAATGACGGCATTATTAACCTCGACGAAATCAAACAAGGCACAGACTTTAATGATGCAGACAGCTTGATTAGTGCTGTAAACAACGATGTTAATAATGGAGCATTGACTCTTTATAACTTCTCAGACGGTAGTAATAATGACGTAGAGTTGCATTCGATTAATCGAGATGGAGACAAGTTTTTACTAACGGGCTATTACTATGATGCCTTTAAAGATGGTGACTATAGCTTTATTGCAAGACTTAATAGTGATGGTAGCCTTGATACGTCGTTTAACGAAGATGGGGTCTACTATAGCAGCGTAGATGGCTTTAGTGACTACATTGTCGGTATGACAAGAGTGAGCAATGGCGGCTATATAGCGGCAATGAACTATCAAGAAGAGGGTTCTCTGCTTACGTCTTTTTCTGATGCTGGGGTATTCGATACGAGCTCTTTTGCCAACGAAGCAACACCAGGTATCTTTGTCGCAAGCTCGACAAAGTGGCATTCACCTAAATTTATTGAAGCAAGCGACAATAGCCTTTATTACTCGGCCGAAAATACAGCGGCTAATGGCATTGGGTATGTGAGAAAACTCAACAGTGATGGTTCTAAAGATACAACGTTTGCTGCCATTGGCCAGTATGTAATTGACTTTTCTAGCGGCAACAATAGAGAGTCTATCGTTAAGTTCTTTGAGCAAGCCAATGGCAATATTCTGGTTGCATATAGATCGGCGAGTAGTTTGCGCTTTATAGAATTAACTACAGCGGGTGAGTTAAATACTGCGTTCGGTATTAATGGTAAACTAAACCCAAATGTTGGTAATAAATACAAAGATATCATTCAACTCGATGATGGTCGTATAGCGATTCTTTTTGATGGCAAACATGATGATAAAACGGGACTACACATTGTTGTGTTTAATGCCAACGGCACTTTGGATACTAGTTTTGGTAACAATGGTTACTTTAGCTTCACGTCAGATTATCTTTCATTTAATGCATTAAGTTTATCTGAGCAAAACAACGGCACTTTTGTTATCGCCAGTAGTGTTAATTTTGGTGATGGTGTCAAAGGTGTGCAAATTGTTCAGGTGACAGCTGATGGTCAACTCGATTCGCGCTTAAATGGTGTCGGCTATTCACGTACCACATTGGCAACTGACAACGCGTTTGATTTCGCCACGCAAACGGCCGATCAAAGAGTAGTATTTGCTACCGTTGATGACAACTATCAAGTGCAAACCATATCAATCGACAATCGTTATGACGACGATTTAGATGGTGTTATTGACAGAGATGACGCTTTCCCAAGCGATCCGCTTGAAAGTGTCGACTCAGATGAGGATGGTGTTGGCGATAACGCCGATGCATTCCCGAATGACCCAGCGGAGTCGCAAGATTCGGATAATGATGGTACGGGTGACAATGCAGACGCGTTCCCGAACGACCCAGCAGAGTCGCAAGATTCGGATAATGATGGTACGGGTGACAATGCCGATGCGTTCCCGAATGATCCAACTGAAACGCAAGATTCTGACAATGACGGTACGGGCGATAATGCCGACGCATTTCCGAACGACCCACTTGAAAGCGTCGACTCTGACGAAGATGGTGTAGGCGATCAATCGGATGCATTCCCTTATGACCCAACTGAAACATTAGATTCTGACAACGATGGCACGGGTGATAACGCGGATGCATTCCCGACTGACCCAACTGAAACATTAGATTCTGACAACGATGGTACAGGCGATAATGCGGATGCATTCCCGAATGACCCAACTGAGTCGCAAGATACTGATAACGATGGTACGGGCGATAATGCAGATGCATTCCCGAACGATCCAGCAGAGTCACAAGATTCAGATAACGATGGCACGGGTGACAATGCAGATGCGTTCCCGACTGACCCAACTGAAACATTAGATTCGGACAACGATGGTACGGGCGATAATGCAGATGCATTCCCGAATGATCCAACTGAAACGCAAGATACTGATAACGATGGTACGGGCGATAATGCTGATGCGTTCCCGAACGACCCAGCAGAGTCACAAGATTCAGATAACGATGGTACGGGTGATAACGCGGATGCATTCCCGAATGACCCAGCAGAGTCACAAGATTCGGACAACGACGGTACGGGCGATAATGCAGATGCTTTCCCAACCGATCCAACGGAATCACAAGATTCGGATAACGATGGTACGGGCGATAATGCAGATGCCTTCCCAACCGATCCAACGGAATCACAAGATTCGGATAACGATGGTACGGGTGACAACGCAGATGCATTCCCAACCGATCCAACGGAATCGAAAGACTCGGATAACGATGGTACGGGTGATAATGCGGATGCATTCCCGAATGATCCAACTGAGTCGCAAGATTCGGATAACGATGGTACGGGCGATAATGCAGATGCGTTCCCGAACGACCCAGCAGAGTCACAAGATTCAGATAACGATGGTACGGGTGATAACGCGGATGCCTTCCCGAATGATCCAACTGAGTCGCAAGATTCGGATAATGACGGCACGGGTGATAATGCCGATGCGTTCCCGAACGACCCAACGGAAACCAAAGATACCGACAATGATGGTATTGGTAACAATGCAGATGATGACGATGACAATGACGGCGTTAAGGACGAGAATGATGAAAATCCAGAATCGCCGGGTGAATCAGATACAACTGCACCAATCATTGGTGAAGTAGAAGATATAACTGTAGAAGCGACAGGTGAATTCACACAAGTAGCGTTTACATCGCCAAATGTTTCTGATGACAATGATGCTAACCCAAGTTTGTCTGCAGATATTACCGATATGGGCTACACAGTGGGTACCCATACTATTACTTGGACGGCTACAGATGTTAGTGGTAATCAATCGACAAAAGAGCAAACACTTTATGTACTTGATACAACGGCACCAGTCTTTGATGTTATTGCGCCTATTTCGCTTAATGCAACAGGTCAGTTTACGGCGATAGACAATAATCTTAGCTTTACTGTGTTCGATATTGTTGATGGCGAGTTTGATGTATTGATACCTCAAGATCTGGTGTTAGAGTCTGGTCTACACTTAATTGATATTGTGGCATACGACAATGCACAGAATATGGCGACGGCGTCTCTTGAACTTCGCATTTTACCTGAAGCAGCATTAGCGCAAGGGTTTGCTGTTGAAGCAGGTGCAACATATACCCTTGATGTAAATTTAAGTGGTAAGGCACCTGAATATCCTGTGCAAGTGGCTTACACCTTGTATGTTAATGGTTTTGTGAATAACCAACTAACCACTCAGTTAACAGAGGGTCAGGTTGCGCAGCTTGCTTTAGATATTCCAAGCGACGTGAGTTTTGAAGATACGTTAATGGTTAATCTAGATTCGGTATCCAACGCATTTATTGGTGAAACATCACAAAGTATTTTGACTGTGACAAATGACAATATTGCACCAACGTTAACCTTAACGATAGAGCAAAACCAAGCGTCTGTTTCAGTGATTGATCCAACTGCAGGTATGGCGACGGTGAAAGCAACTATTGCTGACGTAAATCAACAAGATACTCATGATATTTTGTGGACCGCAGGAGACAGCGCACTGTTTGACGAAAACGTTGATGACAGTGATTTTACCTTTGAATTTGATCCAAGTTCACTGGTAGACGGCACCTACTTTATCGATGTCTTAGTTACCGAAAACAATACAACACAAGCGTTGTCTGTTAACCAACGTATTGCCTTCAACATTGAAACGCCAAATGATCTAGATGACGAAACGGATTCAGATAATGATGGTATCGTTGATAGTGAAGAAGGTTATACTGACAGCGATGGCGATGGTATCGCTGATTATCTAGATAACGACGATAATACAACGCGCTTACCTCTTTACGGCAATACCGAGTCTATGCAAACCGAGCCAGGTTTAACAATGACACTTGGACGAGTCGTGGCGAGCCTTGGCGTTACTGTAGATAGCGCAACATTCTTGCTGACTGATCTTGCAAGCTTAGTCAGCGAGGGCGCTGCAGATGCAGAGGATAGTAACTACAACGCTATCACGCCGCTGTACAATTTTGTTATCAACGGCTTGGCAGAGCAAGGTGATACAGTAGCTGTAGTGATCCCGCTTGAACAGGACATGTTCCTTCCGGCCAATGCGGTTTACAGGAAATACAGTGAAACCATGGGCTGGTTTACGTTTGTAGAAGACGCGCGCAATGCTATTAGCTCAACAGTGCAAGATAGCAGTGGTAACTGCCCTGCCGCTAACGACAGTGTCTATGACCTAGCTGAATCTCAAGGGTTAGTGGAAGGTAACAATTGTATCCAACTGATTATTGAAGATGGCGGACCAAATGATACTGACATGCTTTCAAATGGTTCTGTTGAAGACCCTGGCGTTATCGCGACAGAAATCATTGAAGAAGATCCTGTTGAAGAAGAACCAGTAAATGCTGCGCCAATTGTGTCAATTGAAAACCATGCCGCAAACTTCAATGAGTTAACCTCGGTTACACTAAACGCAATTGCAACCGACGAAGAAGGCGATGAGTTAAGTTATCAATGGCGACAAGTAGCGGGTGTTGAAGTGACGATGAGCAATGTTGAATCAGCCCAGCTAAGTATTGAATTGCCGGAGGTGGCCGAAAATCAGCGTGTTGAATTTGAAGTCACAGTATCGGACGGTGAATATAGCGTAACGATGACAACGAGCTTCCAAATTCTTAACAAAGATGAAGTGGTTGTGGTAACGCCAGAGCCAAGTTCTAGCGGCGGTTCTATCTCTGTTGGCTGGATAATCTTAATTCTATTATTCTTATTGCTTAACGGCATTAGACGAGACGCTGCACAACGTAATAAAAAGCCAAAAGAACGTAAGTAAAAAAGTGTTCTTAAAGCGTTTTTCAAAGGGGCCAAATGGCCCCTTTTTGTATGTTCATTCGTCAAAAACAAGATAAAAAGTAGTCATCTATTACATTAAGTCGGTATTGGGCTCAATCCTTTAACCTATTGTTTTTAATAAAAATAGACCTTTAAAAGACCATAAAAAGATAAAGATACGACTGCCCTTGCATTGCACCTTTCATTAATTCCTTTTATTTCTGTTTCATCCCGTTGTTTGGGTTAAAAAAACTCCAACTCGCTAGCAGCAGATAGCTAATAAAAACGACAACTGCTCATTTGCTTGCTAGCACCCAATTCGGGTTTGTTATTTATAGAAGTCAGAGAGGATCACATGAATTTTAAATACTCCGCACTTGCTTTGTTGGTAAGTAGCGTTGCAGTAAGTGCTAATGATGCCGATCAAGGCGTCGATGTTAGCGCTTTATCTGCTACGCAAAGCCAGCAGGTAGGTCGCCAAGATAGCGATAAAGTGCTGCACCACGCACAAGAAAAACTAAACGGTGTGTACATTGTTCGCTTAAATCATAAAAGCGGTTTGGATAAGAGCTTTGCAGCGCTCGGCAATAACCGTAAAAGCATAGTAAGTAAAATAGATGCTGAACAATCAGCGTTTATTAGTGCGATGAAAGCAATTGATGGCAATGCCATTGTTTTGAAAAAAGCACGCTTAGTTGATAACAGTTTACATGTGCAAATGAACGCTGAAGCGGCAGCTTCTCTAGCGAGTCACGAACATGTGAAAGAAATTCTAGCCACTACGATGGCAGCAGATTACTCTGCTGAGCACGCATACAAAGCCTATCCAGATCTAGAAGTGAAAGATGCTGGCGGTGCTATTACGGTTGCTATTATTGGCAATGGTATTGATTACACGCATGCCTCTTTAGGCGGCAGCGGTACAGCAGAAGCCTATGATATGGCATGGCGCAACCGTTCAAATGCATGGGATGGTTTTCCAACCACCACCGTTATTGGCGGCATGGATTTTTCTGCAGGGTTTGAAGGCTTCCATACCATTGACTACAACCCAATAGAAAACAAAGACGACCAAAATTTAGAACTGGGTTGGTATCCATCTGGCACAGCACAGGCAGCGTTAGTACTAGAGCAAGCACCAGAAGCTAAAATTCTTGCTTATAAAACGTTGGATTGGGCATGGGATTATTTTTACGCAGCGCTCGATTTTATTGTTGATCCTAACCAAGATGGTGACGTTAGTGATCGCCCACACATTGTGGTGGTTAATTCATTTGGTAACGCGGCTTTCTATCAATCAGAGGGCTCTGGTGGCTCACACGCAACTTTCCAAATTGAACATCTTCGCCGTTTATCAGGTATCGGCACCTTAGTCGTTTCGTCTGCAGGCACCCACTATTACGATAGTTTATTTAACGTAAGTTGGAACGGCGCCTCACCAGAAGCACTAACCGTTGGTTCAGTGGCTATGGATGATAATTTAGCAACGCTCTCGCCGTTTACACCTGCAGGCCCGGTACGTGGCTCTATGTCTTTAAAACCAGAAGTTGTAGCCCCTGCTGAAAAACTTAGTGGTGCACTTGTTGGTACAGGTACAGAAACTGGTGAACTTGATGGTACTGGTGGCTATGCTGCAGCATACACCGCTGGTGTAGCAGCACGTGCATGGGCGAAAAACCCACGCTTAAGCGCGCTCGAGATTAAAGCATTAGTTGCCAACACAGCGAATAGCGCTAATGTTGTAGGCCAGTCTACGGTTGTTGAAGTAGGCGATGTTCAAGTTGAGATTAACAACGTTGCTGAAGTGCCTTTCATGGGCTCAGGCCTAGTAGATGGCATGAAAGCGGAACAAGCTAAATCTGTACTGTGGGAAACCAGTAACTATCAACCAAACCTATCGTTTGGCTTTGTAGAAACGGGTTCTTCGGCATCTGTGACAAAGTTTGTTACCTTGAAAAACTTAACGGATGATGTGCAGTCTTACAAGCTAAGCAACCAGTATTATGGCGACAAGCAGTCAAATGCTGCGGTTAGCTTATCTTATCCCCCTATGGTCAGTGTACCAGCGCGTAGCTCAGTAGAGTTCGCTGTTACATTAACAGTTAGCGCAGATGCTTTAGGCGCTTGGCCAATTTCTAAATCAGACGAATATTCCATTGAAAACTGGATGAAGGCGACTATCAATGGTCAGCTGATGTTTGAAAACCAAACGGCTGAAGATGACGCTAAGTTGAGCATGCCTTGGCAGGTATTCCCAAAGTCAGACGTACCGTTTTCACGTGAAAATCTAAACACACGATCTAGTTTACCTTTTCCCGCAGAAGACTGGATTAACAAGGTGTATGAATCAGGTTTTTGGGTAGAAGCTAAAAACATTGATATCACTAACCAATCAACGTCTGAGCAAACTTATTTTGCGATGCCAATGATTTTTTCGCGTGTTACGCGTGATCAAGGCAAATTGAATGAGCAAGGTAACCACATTAAAGAGACAGGCGCGAGCGTTTATCCCAATGAAATGTGTGCATCAGGACAGCAACTATCTGTTGCAGTAAAAATGTTTGACCGTTTTGATCTGCCACAAGCAGAACACTTCGATAAAGCAGGTGCTGTGCTTACCTATTTCACGATATACAACAAAGAAATTGCTGATCAGTATTATGACGATCCATTAGGGCTAGATATGAATGCCCCTGAAGAGTCGCAACTGGCATTCTTTCAGGTTGTCATGAACGGTAAAGGTCAAGTAATTACCGAATTCATCGATTTTAGCCAAGAGTTTGAGTGGTGGAATCCAACCAAACGATATACTCAAACAAGTTTAGACACATATGTTGCGCCAGGTGGCGACACTGTTGTTGTCAATGCATGTATAGACGAGCTATATCATCATGATTTTGACAGTGTAGATGACTGGAATGAGCTACTAGGCTGGCAGTTTGCTACCGATCGCGACGCACAAACACCGGTTGATGGTAATGTTATTCGTTACAACCCTGTGCTTCACGGTGATTTTCGTCAAGAAATTATCGATCACACGGGTGAGCCAGGCTACCCAAATTGGTGGGATGGTCCTTGTGCACCAAGATCGTGGAACCCGGACTACTGTATTGAAGAGGCAACGACGTTTATTGCGACCAATGCCGGTATAGCAGCATTGCCAGCAGATGACGACTTTGTTGATTCGGATCTAGCATGGTCAAAAATGGTAACGCTTGCACCAGGTGAATCCGCACGTGTTGTTGGTACCGTTACGGCATCTTGTAATCCTAATATCGTTTCTATCGGTAACTGGGAAACTCATCCAGACTGTCCTCCAGGCGTTATGTATTTCAACACAGATGGTGGCGATGCGTCTTATCTAACCATTTATACCTCAAGTGATAAAACACCTGTTACAAATCAAGCCTTTTCTGTTTATGAGAATGCGCAAAATGGTGATGTTATTGGCACAATCGAAAGAGATTCAATCGACTTGTTCTACAACAGCGACAGCAACCTGGGCGATATGTTTTTACTAAACACGCTACCTGGCCAGCCGTTTGCTGTATCTACTGCGGGTGAAATTACCGTGATCAATGCTGAGGCATTAGATTATGAAAACCAGCATCAGTATGTATTGGAAGTGCAGGTTGACCATATCAACCGTGCGTCAGACAACGTAAAAGTGACCATCAATGTGCACAACGTTAACGACATCGCGCCTAAGCAAGTAAAAGAGATTGCTAACATCGAATGGCAAATCAATGAATCGATTTCACATTCTATTGCCGGCAGCTTCGTAGATAGTGAAGGTGATGGCGTCGCTTATTATGCGACTAACTTGCCAACAGGTGTATCTCTTAGCCCGTCGGGTGTATTTAGTGGCTCACCTACAGCTTCAGGTCAATACAACGCGACTATCATAGCGAGCGATGGCCAAAACCATGTTGAATTACCAATAACCTTTTCAATCGTATCTAACCCTAGTGCTGCCCCAGCACCAGCAGACGATTTTGTAGACGACAACGATAGCAGCGGTTCAACGGCACCTGCATTGTTAGTTGGTTTGTTATTACTGCTTGGCATGCGCCGCAGTGTGAAAGGTTAACAAGGAAAGCACATTGCTTTCCTAGGAGAAAAGATTGTGAAATTTAAATTATCTACGATCGCGCTGGCATTGCCTTTTGCAACAATTGCAATGGCCCAAGCGCAAGATGTAACAGTGGGAGACCGTGCTCATTACGGTAGCTCACAGGTTAAGGCGGAGCTGCAGAGTAAACAAGCAAAAGCAGCTTTTGGCGAACAGTACTTTGTATTGTTAGAAGATGCGCCAGTATCCTTGTATCAAGGTGACATTAAGGGCCTTGCTGCAACTAATGTACAAGCGTCTAACTATAAAAACATTAATCAAGGCGGCAAGTTAAACTTAAAGAGTGCGGCGTCTGTTGCCTACACACAATATGTTCATGATCGCCAACAAACGGCTTTCGTTAACATAGAAAAGCTTTTGCAACGTAAAGTTGCTGAGCAAGCCCGCCACCATATCGCGCTTAATGCATTGGTATTAAATATCGATAAGCAAGAAGCACAAGCTATTCAAAAGCTTGATGGTGTTATTGGCGTACAAAAAGTCGGTTGGAAACAACTATTAACGGATGTAGGTCCTAGCCATGTTGGTGCGCCAGCGGTTTGGAATAATGAAACGCTTGCAGGAAAGAGCATGGGTGAAGGGTTAGTTATTGGTGTTCTAGATACCGGTATTGCTTCATATCAGAAGAGATTCTACTCATGGAGCGGCACACCAACAGCAGATGACTTTAATCCAGCGTTTGCTGATATTGGTGGCGACGGTTACGACCACACTAACCCGTATGGTGATGGCGTTTACTTTGGTGACTGTCTTGAAAATACCATGTGGTGTAACGACAAACTGGTAGGTGTTGTTTCTTTTGACGGCTTAAAAACTACTTCAGTGTCAAGCTCTGACGCGCGTTATGGCACGGGCCAAGATGACCAAGGTCATGGTACTCACGTAGCGGCAACCGCTGCAGGTAATGTTGTACACAATGTTCCTTATGGCTTTACACAATTGATTGACCCTAATGGCTACAACCCTTGGGAATCGATTCAGTCAATGTTCAATGTGACGGTAAGTGGTGTTGCGCCACATGCCAATATCATTGCATACCGCACATGTATCCCTAACTACGGTTGTAGCGATTCAGCGGCAATAGCTGCTATCGAGCATGCCATTGCAAACAATGTGGATGTTATTAACTACTCTGTTGGTGGTGGTGCACAGTCACCTTGGTATGCGGCAGATGCACTTGCATTTTTAAGTGCGCGTGAAGCCGGTATTCATGTTGCTTCATCAGCGGGTAACGCAGGACCAGGACCTGAAACGGTTGGTTCACCGGGTAACTCGCCTTGGCTAACGACAGTAGCAGCGTTTACGCACGGTCGTGACTACACTAGCGACAAAACAGCGGTATTCTCTGGCGGTAACTATGAGCTAGAAGACATGTTAGGTAAAGCAATGACTGCAGCCCTAACAGAAGATACCGAAATTGTTTATGCGGGTGATGTTGAGAGCGAATACTACCAAGAGCAATTAGGTGGCGAAGGCTTCTGTCATCGCTATGCGCTTCCTTGGGGTCAACTCGATGGTAAAGTGGTCGTGTGTCGTCGTGGTGGTGCCTACAATGGCGTGCCAATGTCTCGTGTATCTAAGAGTATTGCGGCTAAATCTAAAAACGCAGCGGGTATGATCTTAATTAATGCTGATGACAATGCCGACAACATTGTTGCAGATATGCATGAAATCCCGACCGTTCATTTAAGCAAGTCTGATGGCGATAAGCTATTAGCTTGGTTAGCGGAAGGTGCCGATCACAAAGTGAAAATCTTAGGCGAATCTGAGTTTAATAATAATTTAGAAAAAGCCGATATTGTGGCAGGTTTCAGTTCTCGTGGTCCTGATCGCATTCATAAAGACTATCTGGTGCCAGATCTAGGTGCGCCAGGTGTTGATATCTTTGCGAGTAACATTGGTAACTACATGCATGCTAACGGTATGGCTGCAATTGATAAGCAACCAGGTAACTACATGCAAATCTCTGGAACATCTATGTCATCGCCGCATGTGGCTGGGATGTACTTGCTAATGAAAGGTGCTCATCCAGATTGGACGCCAGCTGAAATGCAATCTGCATTAATGACAACGGCGTTTACCGATGTAAAAGAGAAAGTGTACTTGTTTGATGAAGAAGGCAATGTGCAACTTGACGAAGAAGGTAATGCCAAGTTTGAACTAGTACGCGCGAAGCATCACTTTAGTGGTTCAGGTAGTGCACGTGTGAATCGAGCAATAGAAGCTGGCTTAGTGATGAATGAAACGAAAGCAGGCTATATGGCAGCGAATCCTTTTGCAAGCCCTTACGAGCAACAGGAAATCGCAGATTGGCACGGACAGCCGCATCAAATGAATATGCCGAGCCTTTCTAAAGGAGAATGTCTAATCGCTTGTACTTGGACACGTACGTTCAAAGCGGCTAAATATGGTAATTGGACAGTCTCATTTGAGCATTTTGATGAAGGCTTTGAAATATCTTCTGATAAAGCGTCATTTGCTCTGAGTGCGGGCGAAGAAATTGTGTTGAACTTTACGGCGACGGCAAACCAAGCACTTGCACAAGAGTGGGTCGATGGTCGCGTTGTGATCACCGCAGATGACGTTAATACGCCAGTACAAACTTTACCAGTGACGGTAAACTTTATTGCCGGTGTAGCGCCAGAGAAAGTGGCTTTCAAAGCCGGTCGTAACCAAGACTCGGGTCCTGTAAAAGGCATTCGTACTATTGGTACTAGCGACATGCAAATGACAAAATCTGGTTTTGCAAAAGCGAAGACTCATGAGTTTACTGTGGCGCGCGATGCAACCAATGGTTTGGTAATGGATTCGTTAGTTGAAATGGATGCAACAGTGCATGCGATTCCACTAAACATTCAAGCCGATACTAAACGAATAGTGGTAGAAGTACTTGATACCACTTCACCAGATCTTGACGTATTTGTTGGTATTGATGTTGATTTAAGTGGCGACCCAACGGGTATTCCAAATGAGTGGGACTTCATTCGCTATTACAGCGCAGGCCCTACAAGTGCTGAAGTTATCGATATTGTTGACCCAATAAATGACACTTACTGGTTACTTGTACATAACTGGGCTGAAGGTCCGGCATTACTTGAAGAAAATCAAATGGTATGTGACGAAGGTCAAGAAGCCGACGAAGGATTCGAATGTGCTGTGCCACCGATTATGGATCACGTAAAACTTGCTGTTACACAAGTGAAGTATGACGATGATTCGTTAATGGTTGATGTGCCTAGTAGCGTAGACGCAAATGAAGAAGTGAATACGCGCGTAGCCTGGAATATGGATATGATGGAAGGTGAACAATATCATGGCGTATTCTGGTTAGGCACAACAGCGGAACTACCTAAGAATGTTGGTTCAGTTCGTGTTGACTTAAACCGTGGTGAAGATGAAATTCAAGTAGCTGACCCTGTGATTTCAGGCGATATGGTAACGACTGAAATTAATGTTATTGCCAATGAGACAGGTGAAGACCGTGAGTACAGCTTCTCGATGCCATTAGCGACAGGTATTGAAGTACTAGAGCTATTAAGCACGGAAGAAAACACAGCGTCGAAAATGCTTAAAGGCGCTAAATCAGCCAAGTTTGAAGTATCTGGCGATACAGTAACTTGGACGGTAACGCGTGAAGCTGGTGCAGCGGCAGTAGGCTTTACCCTTCGCAAAGACACGTCTAACGTTGTTGGTATGGCAGACATCACACCGGTTATCTATAGCGCGGTACACACGAGTGACGGCGAAGAAATGTTTGCTAACCAAAGTGGTATGCCTGTCTTCCATTACGGACGTCCTTCGTTCTCAGTGGCTAGTTCGGTGTCTAACGTAGATGCAGGTCAACAGGTTAACTTGACTGCAGCGATGACCGATGGCGTTATTGAAAACCCAATGGCAACCTATACTTGGAAACAAGTTGCAGGACCAACGGTATCGGTAACAGGCGTGGGTACTAGCTCATTGATGTTTACTGCACCAAAAGTAAGTGAAAGCACAGTAGTATCGTTTGAATTTGTTGGTGGCAACGGCGACAAATCTTCGTTACCACAAACGCTTTCAGTAACGGTAGAGCCTGTTGCAAGCAGTGACGGTGGTACAATTTATTACCTAATGTTACTGATTCTTGCTGGATTATGGCGCCGCAATCGTGGGTAAAATAACGATTTAGAAAAAGCGTAAAGGCTTCCTAACATGGAAGCCTTTTTTTTACCCTGAATTTAATGATTATTTCTCAGGGGTGTTATATGCTTAAGTCGTTTTTTTGAATAGGAAAACTCGGTGTTGTGATGACAAATTCCAACGAAAATTGTTATCAGTTAGGGGAAATTATCATTGACTGCAACGCGCTCACGTTAAGTCGCGGCGAGCAGTCGATCAAATTGCCTGTAAAGGTCTTCGAGTTTTTGAAGCTGTTTCTTACTGAACCACATCACACGGTAACACGCGAACGTGCAATAGAAGTGATATGGCAAGGCAATGAAGGTGTGGCTAAACGTGGTTACATTAATGCTATGTGGCAAATACGTAAAGCTTTCAACGATCTTGGTTGTGATAGCGATGAACTATTCAAAACGCTACCTAAAGTTGGTTATGTGCTGCAGCAAATGCCAATATCACTTGGGCAACAAGCACAGATACAAAACGAGCAACAACAAGCTCACTTTTCCTTATCAAAACGCAAAGCTCTCGCTATCTTAGCAACAAGTATAACCTTGTCGCTGGCTATCGTATGGGTATTCTTTGAGGAGCTGAAATCGCTGACTCAAAAAAAGGTGGTAGTGCCACAGACGCAGCAATCAACCATTTCCAAGTTAACCAACTTTCAAGGTGTAGAAGAACAACCGACCATTTCACATGATGGCAAATATTTGGCGTTTTACTGGAAACAAGAAGGTAAGAAAGGTCAGATTTATATCAAAGACTTGGAAAACCCAGACGCATCACTTCGTTTATTATCTGTCGCGACCAACGAAGCTTCGCCAGCTTGGTCCAATAACGACCAATCCATTGCCTATATGCGTATTGACGATGCCGGTCATTGCCAAGTCAGGGTATACGAAATTGTCACTGCTCAGGATAAGTTTATAGACGATAATTGCTTTTACGCGCCGTTTCGTCGTTCACTAACCTGGTCAAATGACGACACCGCACTACTATATGCGAAAACGGTGGATGGATTAACAGCAATATACAGCCACAATATTGAATCTGGACAAGATACCCAGTTAACTTTTCCGCAAAGTGGTGAGCTCGATAGCTCACCTGAGCTGTCCAATACTGGTGAGCGGCTAGCGTTTGTTAGAGAAAAAGCACGTAGCGCACATTTGTACATACGTTCGTTAGCAGATAATACCGAAAAACTACTGCAAGAAAGTTTATCCATTACAGGTTTAGCCTTTGGGCTAGATAGTAATACCTTATATGCCAGCGTGACAGAAAACGGTCAGTACGTTACGCGAGTGTTTGATATTGATAATGCAACGTCGTTTCCCATTGCTCGCATAGAAACACCCAGTAATATCAATGTGAATCCTGTGACTGGTGACTTGGTTTATGCAAAACATTTATCCAATGAACTCGTTGTGCAACGCAAGTTTGATAGCAAAGAAGAGCTATCACGTGTTATTTCATCGTCACGCAATCTTTATGGTCGATATACAGCCTTTCATCAAGGTATTTTGTTTATTTCAAACCGCGACGACAGTTGGGATATATGGTTTAAGAACAACAGTGGCAGTACCAATTTAACCAAACATTTAAATTATATGTGGGGTATACCGTCAATTAGCCCGGGTGGTGATCGATTTGTTGTCACCGCGAAATTGCCGAATACCGATCAATTTAGATTATTTATCGCCAACTTTAGTAAGGATGGCTTTCAGCCACTAGCAATTCCTAACGACATCGAGCCAGAATATCCAAGCTGGTCTAGAGATGGGCAATCGGTCTTTTTTACCGCTAAGGACCAAGACATCACCGCTGGTTTTCGTTTTGACTTAACAACGAATACGCTGACCAAGGTGTTTGATCAAAGCGCCCATTACATAATCGAGGGTGGCGATGGAAACTTGTACTTTAGTAAGCCACAACAAAAAGGTGTGTGGCGATATAATCCAAGGTCGCAAGCTGTTGATAAAGTGATCACGCAATTAGCTAAGCAAGATTTTGCTAGCTTCTTTTGGCAAGATAATGGTTTGTACTATGTATCTCGCGATGAGCAACATGATTATATAAGACATTATTCTGTAGATGGTGACGTGCTAATTGATAAGTACCTGGGCACTAGTATTCGCCGCTTTTTTGGCATTGCGCCAGCTACAGATGACAGCTTTATGATCACCTTGTCTGGCATTAATGATGCTGATATTTATCAAATTTCGGCGCAGCCATTAAATCAAGCAACGCATTAAATTTACTCTGCATTTAGGGTACACTTAGCCTTCTTTTCGCCAACAGATTAACGCCATGACCAGCAAAGACAATGTCGCCGTTGCCTACAAGCATAGTAGCGATGCTGACAAAGCTAAAAAAATTGCTAATAAACATCAGTTTTTATATATCGGCGACGAAGCTGCAAGCACTAATCACCTGCAGTTAAACTTTTTGCTTAGAGTGAATGATCAAGTATTAGAGTTGGTTAAACTTGATGAGCCAAAACTTGGCGCAATTTGCGTAGATTTTGTTGCTGGAGCAAGCGCACATCGTCGCAAGTTTGGTGGTGGTCGCGGTCAAGATATTGCTAAGGCGGTTGGTTTGAAACATGGGTTTACGCCACATGTCTTGGACGGCACAGCGGGACTTGGTAGAGACGCCTTTGTGCTTGCCAGTTTAGGCTGCAAAGTCACCATGATAGAACGCAACCCTGTGGTCGCTGCACTGTTAGAAGATGGTCTCGAACGTGCAGAACTTAGTAGTGAAGTTGCTGATATTATCGCCAATATGTCGTTAATCAACGGTTCTTCAATAGAAACGTTATCGGCGCAGCATAATATTGATGTGGTTTACTTAGACCCCATGTATCCGCACAAAGAAAAGTCGGCGGCAGTGAAAAAAGAAATGCGTGTATTTCAATCACTAGTGGGTGGTGATGAAGACGCCGATGCCCTATTGTCTCCTGCACTTGCAATTGCTGCCTATCGCGTGGTTGTTAAGCGCCCTAGTTATGCGCAACCTTTGGCAGGTAAGCCCCCCGCAACCAGCTATAAAATGAAAAAGAATCGCTTTGATGTATACGTTAATCAAGCGATCCCAAAAGCTTAGCTAACATGCGCCTTTATCAAACGGTAAAGCGCTTATGTAATGCTAGCGCCAGAAGAAAGTCTATAGTTATAGTTAAACCCAGTATTTTGCGAGTATATGGCAAAGTCTCTTTGTAAGTGGAAAAAGAAAGATATCGAAAAAAGCCTTAGTGAGCTTAGGCATATTGTCGATCGCCCGCGTTTTATCTGTAAAGATTGCGCACGTAGCGCACACGACAAGGGATATTTATGCAAACCAACAAAATTAGGGTTAGCACATAATAAAGACTAAAGAATAACATAGAGAAGTATCTGCATCAGCGCAAATTAGCTTACTCGTCGCATTCATTTTTCAAAAAAAGTAGACAGTTTTCAAATTCTCGCCTTATATTAACCTTGTATTAATATTGTTGATACAAATTTATAACAATTTTCACAGGAGAGAAAATGAATAACAAAATAATAAAAACGTTTGGAGCGTTAGTGGCAATGATTGCCTCTATGAATGTTTATGCAGGTAAGGAAGATCAGAAGCTTGATATAATCGTTAAGCTAGATCCTGCTTTGTCGGTCAGTGGACATCAGAACAATAAAGCAAATGCCAAAAATATAGCAAATGGCATGGGAATAGGAAGTGTAAAACATAGCTATGGTTCAGCTTACTTTGGCTTTGCCGCCTCAGTAACAGCGGGTAAATTAGCTTCACTACAAAAAAACTCAAAAGTATTAGCGATCGAGTTTGATGCTGAAAAGCATATCAATAAAGGTAAACCTGGTGGTGGAGGCAGTACACCGCAACCGCAACAAGTTCCTTGGGGTATTGATAGAGTTGGTGCAGATCAAAATACCAATCAAGGAGATGGAGTTCACGTCTATATTCTTGATACGGGTTTAGATTCAGATCATCAAGATCTTGCAGCTAACATTGGTAACGGTATGGCTTTTGAACGTTGTAAAGGTAAAAGCTGTAATATGCCTTGGGACGATGACCACGGCCATGGAACACATGTTGGTGGTACAGTAGCGGCGTTGGACAATGATATTGATGTCGTTGGGGTTGCCCCACAAGTTACACTTCATGCGGCTAAAATTTGTACAAGCAGAGGGTCATGCCCAAATTCAAGTACAATTGCAGCGCTAGATTGGGTAACGTCGGAGATTACTAGCCGAGGTTCTGCAGCTGTTGTAAATATGTCTATTGGCGGTAGCGGCGGTGTTTCAGGTTCATGTACAAATGCTGGCTTTACAGGTAACGACGCCTATCATGAAGCGTTGTGTAATGCTCGAAATGCTGGTGCAGTTATCGTCGTTGCTGCGGGAAATGAGGGCAGCAATGCAATCAATTACACGCCAGCGGCATACGCAGATACCGTTATTACTGTAAGCTCAACGAAAGAAGGTGACGATTGGAACAGTTTTTCAAACTGGGGTAATCAACAAGCGCCTTGGACAACTAATAGCTCAGCACCTGTTGCAATAGCAGCACCTGGTGGAAGCGTACTATCATTGCGTGTAGGCGGTGGTACGACAGTATCTAGTGGAACGTCAATGGCATCACCGCATGTTGCAGGCGCTGCCGCTTTAATTTTATCGTCTTCAACGCAATCTAATGACGGTACTGCGTTTGAAAATGTGCGTGCAATCTTGTTGCAAACAGCTGAAAGCACAAACAGTTTCTCTAATACTACCGGTGACCCACATACAGAAGATTTTTTAGATGCGAGTAATCTGTAATCTCGTTTTTTAAAAAATAATCCATTAAATTAGAATGCCAGAATAGTTTCTGGCATTTTTTATTGTTTAAAAATTGAGTTAAGCAATCCCTTTACTGGTGAATGCAACAGAGGATTTATGATTAAAGAAAACGATTTAATGCCTGCAGGGCAATTACAAGAGTTGGTTGATGGCGATATGGTGACTCATTCATCGAACACACTTTTTGACAACAAAAAGGTTGTTCTATTTGCTGTTCCCGGCGCGTTTACGCCAACCTGTTCAGCTGCGCACTTGCCTGGATTTGTTGTACATGCAGATGAGTTTAAGGCAAAAGGTGTAGATGACATTATCTGTTTGTCGGTGAATGATGCGTTTGTGATGTCGGCTTGGGGCGACGCGCAAAATGCGGAGCATATTCGTATGCTCGCCGATGGTGACGGCAGTTATACCAAGGCGTTAGGCCTAGATATCGATACAGCCGCATTTGGCGGTGTACGATCACAACGATATGCTATGGTTATAGAGAACAATAAAGTGACACATTTGTTTGTTGAGCAACCAAAATCATTTGAAGTAAGTAAAGCAGAGCACGTATTAAACGCACTATAACGCACAAGGGGTGAGCCATGACGTTAACAGAAGAACAATTGGGTAAGTTGCAAACGATTTTAACTGACTTTGAACAGCATCAATTGCCTCGGCTGCTTGATTTAGAAGAGCACGTCAATGATGGTGGCACATTAAACGAGTTCGATATTACCTTTATGGAACAAATTGCTGATTTGGCAAAGCGTGCTAATCGCTACGCTGAGTCTCACCCTGATTATCAAGAATTTGTCGCAAAAATGGTGCATTTGTACGAGCAAATTACTGAAAAAGCACTAGAAAATGAAAAATCGGCACGCTAGGTTAAAAAGATAAAGCGAAATGAGAATAAGTTTTATTAACTATCACTTTGTTTTTATTGGGTTTTTTGTGTTTTTTCTAGCAACGGCGCGACGAAAACGTTAAAATGCGTTAAACGTTTTATTGAGGTATCCCCATGATTAAGCCTGAAATGGCAGCGCAACTGAACAAACAAATTAATTTAGAATTTTACTCTTCAAACTTGTACTTACAAATGAGTGCTTGGTGTGAAGACAATGGTTTTGAAGGTGCTGCGGAGTTTATGCGCAAACATGCATTAGAAGAAATGGATCATATGAACCGTTTGTTTACCTATGTTAGCGAAACAGGTGCGATGCCAATTCTTGGAGCGATTGATGCACCGCCGCATGAATTTGGTAGCTTGTCAGAATTGTTTGAAGAAACCTACAAACATGAATGTTTGATTACCGAGCGCATTAATGAGTTAGCGCACAATGCCTTTACGAATAAAGACTATTCTACGTTCAATTTTCTACAGTGGTATGTAGCAGAGCAACACGAAGAAGAAACATTGTTTAAGAGCATTCTTGATAAAATTAATTTGGTAGGCAACGATGGCCACGCGTTATTCTTTGTCGATAAAGATTTAGCTGAAATGGCAAAAGCAGGTGGTGCAACAACTACCATGACGCCAGCAGGTTAATGTTAAAATGAATTAGAAAAGGTCGGTTTTTCCGGCCTTTTTTATTGCATCAAAGAAGACGACAATGATGCCAACTCAAAAGTGAAAACGCTAACAACAAATATAAAAGGCAATTCTTGTTTCACTCGTTCAACAACTCTACTCATAATACTACTCCAACATTTATGTGCGCTATAACGATAGAGATCGTTTTTATCACTTAGTTCCCATTAATTCTGCAATTTACCTTTCTTTACATTGCCACGATGAGAAAGGCGCTACATTAAGCAGCGCCATGTAGTTGTTAGAGCATTTGGCTACTGACTTGTAAATGTAAGCGAATACTGGCTGTCGTTTGCATAGTCTTTGGTTAGCAATAGAAACAACTCAGGGCTTTCTTCGTTGAGTGTTAGCGTTTCATTGGCAATTAATACGTCGCTTGTGCCTTGTTTGCCAATAACATAAACGTCATAACTGTTGTTTGGTAGCGTGATATTCGTTGGCAAAGCATACGATGCATTCTTCAAATAATCCGCGCTAGCGATAGTTTCATTATTACGCACAAAATATACTTTTACCGAACTAATATCGTCAGTATCAATTAAATTGATCACCGACACCGTATGCTCATAAATATTTTGTGAACGGCTGTTGGTTACAAACAAGGTACGCAAAGCTAAAGATATTTCATCAACGACACCATCATTGTTTTCGTCGTAGTCGCCGTCACCGTCGTCGTCAACGTATTCTTCTTCTAAATAAAGAAAGAGTGTTTGTTTACTGTTGCTATCTAAAGAGACAAATAGGTTTTCCACTATCGCGTCTTCCTGCTGATTGGGGCTAACAGAGAGGGCGTAATCACCGCTTTCTAATACCTGTTCATTGCTCATGGCTTGGTACGCGATACCACTATATTGATACTGCGTATCTTTGTTACTAAAACTGCCGTCTAGTAAGCCAGAGTACGATGGCAGTAACTCATGTTCTGGGACCGCATTGTATAGGGCTAACGAAGATTCAGCGTCAACTTCACTTAATGTTTCTACGGTGCTGTTGTAAAGCTTATCCACCATAAATGGGGAAGAACCTACGCCCGTGTTTTGACGGATAGAAAGCACGTATTGCACGGCTGAGGTTAGATAAAAGGCATCCGATTCAAACAACACTTCTGAGGTATTGCTATCAACCAAATAAAGCAGATAATAGCCGTAATCGAACTTAATATTGTCAGACAAAGACAGATTGCTCATGGTGCTGACAAATTCTGCTTGCTCGAATGATTCATTTTCTTCGGAAATATAGACCTCAATGTTGGACGAATATTCCATCGTTTGAATAAACCGAACATTAGCTCGGCCTTCGTCAACATCTTCAGCATCTTCAATAATCGGATATTGGAATTCAGTGAGCATAGGCGTAGTAATATCTCCGGTGAGGACTAATAGTGTTTCATAAAGTCCCGATATACCGACCTGCCCTTGCTCGATAAGCAGCAAATCATCCCGTGCACTACTGTCATCATCTTTTCGAGAAAGCTCATAGTGATAGGTGGCAGCATCAATTGAGGTGCCGCGCCCGATGTCAGCGAAACTAATATTGGTTAGCGCCTTTACGTATTCGTAACTTTCATCGGAAAGATCGTCATCAATATATAGATAAAGTGCCGGCGAGTTGTTCGATGCGTTGTAAAAGGTGATGTGTCCAGCAGATGTTGATTCATCGTCACTACACGCAGAAAGTAGCGTCAGTATTACACCAACAAAAAGCAGAGAAGAATAATATTTTACGTGAGTTACCATATGTTATACCTCGTTATATTTTTACTGTGAAAGACAGCAACATAGAGCGGAGAATGAACGAATGGTTCGGGCAAAAGCAGGGACTTTACACAGCTTTACATTCATTGACACAGTATTGACAAAGGTGGTGGAAAATTGGCTAGAGCCTACCTGTAAACGCCAGTATAATAAGCGCATCTTTTATCATGAGGCATACCTTTGATCTCTACAGATGTCTTAGTCATAGGCGCAGGCGCTGCTGGCCTAATGTGCGCAGCACAAGCGGGCTATCGAGGCCGAAAAACCATAGTGGTAGACATGGGTAAAAAGCCTGGTCGCAAAATATTAATCTCAGGAGGTGGTCGTTGTAATTTCACCAATAAAAATGCCTCACCAGAGAACTATCTTTGTAAAAACCCGCATTTTGTAAAATCCTGCTTAAGCCGTTATACACAGTTTGACTTTATAGAGCTCGTTGAACGTCATGGCATGCCATACCACCATAAAACATTAGGGCAATTGTTTTGCGACAATGGCGCGCAAGATATTGTTGACGTACTGATGACCGAATGTGAATGGGCTGGGGTCGATGTGCATATGCGTGCAGAAGTGCTTAAGGTTTCTAAAACCGAACAAGGCTTTGAGGTGATCACAACAGATAATCACTACCAATGCCAGTCACTGGTGGTGGCTAGTGGCGGACTTACCATGCCAAAACTTGGCGCGACACCGATAGGCTATAAAATTGCACAGCAGTTCGGCTTAGCCTTGTTGCCAACAACGGCAGCGCTTGTACCTTTCACCTTACATCAACACGACAAAGAGCGATTTGATGGTTTATCAGGCATTAGCGTGCCAACCACAGTGACAAGCGAAAACGGTGTGACCTTCAAAGAAAACATCCTGTTTACTCACCGTGGATTATCAGGGCCTGCAATACTGCAAATATCTTCATTTTGGCAGGCAGGCGAAGCGGTGACGATAGACTTACTACCCGAAACACCAATCGATAAGTTGATTAACGGTTGGCGCCAAGATGCGCCGCAAAAATCACTGAAAAACATACTAACAACCGTATTGCCCAAACGATTTATAGAAGCCATGGTGAGTCAGCAAGAAATTACTGACAAAGCGATTAACCAACTGAGTAATGCTGACATTGACGCCCTTTCACATTACTTACATCAGTGGCAAATCAAACCGAATGGCACCGAAGGTTACCGCACAGCGGAAGTGACATTGGGCGGTGTCGACACCGATGAACTTAGTTCAAAAACATTTGAAGCCAAGAAAGTTGCAGGGCTTTATTTTATTGGTGAAGTGACCGATGTAACCGGCTGGCTCGGCGGTTACAATTTTCAATATGCGTGGAGCGCCGGTTGGGCTTGTGGACAAGCGGTTTAGTAGTAATAGAAAACTAGATCGAAGACTTAAGTAACATAAACGAAGACATAAAAAATACAATACCTTCTAACCAACAGGATCAACATAGCCTTTAGCGTAATTGGTATGTCTTCGTTTTTATCTAAAGAAAAAATCTGCCGACTTGTGTATGCTTCAGCGAAAAAAGTAAAAGGGCTTGGAGTTTCATTATTGTTTCATACTACTTATATAAAACTACTGCCTTGTGCCAAATGCAGATTGGTAAGGCCCCAGAATTCTAGACAGTTTCTAGCTCCTTAAAATAACGTTTCTCAAATTCGTTTGGAGAAACACCACCATTTGTACCATGATTTCTTTTTGAATTGTAGAAACATTCAATGTAGTCAAATATCTCAGCCCTTGCTTCGTCACGGGTTTTATAGATCTTACGTTTAACTCTGTCCTTCTTGAGCAATGAGAAAAAGCTCTCCGCCACGGCGTTATCATGGCAATTACCTTTCCGACTCATGCTAGCTTCCAAGTTGTGCTCTTTTAAGAAGCTACGCCAATCAGAGGAGGTATATTGGACTCCCTGATCAGAGTGAACCAGCACCTTACTTTGTGGTCTTCGACGCCATACGGCCATCAGTAAAGCATCGATTACTAGGTCAGATTTGGGGCTGCTTTTCATCGTCCAGCCAACGACTTTTCGAGAAAATAAGTCAATCACAACCGTGAGATATAGCCACCCCTCGTAAGTGCGGATATATGTGAAATCTGTCACCCACGTTTGATCGGGCTTATTCACCTTGAACTCCCTATTTAAAGTGTTAGGCGCTGCGGGATGTTGTTTATTATTTCCAAAGCCTCGGTGGCGTTTGTAACCTCTGATAGCTTTAATTTTATTGGTTCGCATTATCCGATGGATGCGATTTTTACCGCATATCTCACCATCATTTTTCAAGTCAATCGTGATATTGCGATAACCATAGGTACAGCCACTTTCGAGCCAGAATTGTTTAATCTTGCCCAACAGCCTTTGGTCTTCGATTGCACGATTACTCAATGGCTTTTTCTGCCAGGCATAAAAACCACTGCGGTTGATGTTAAGAACCTGACACATTAACTCGACAGGATATTGCTTGAGTCGAGATTTCACGAACGTGTACTTTTCTTTGACTCCCCTGCAAAGTACACGGCGGCCTCCTTTAAGATGTCACGTTCCATTGTAACCCGCTTTAATTCGGCTTTTAAGCGACGTATTTCATCAGATTGGGCATCATCTACTTGACGCTGCTTGGCGGGCTTGGAATATCTTTTTACCCAATCATGAATGGACTTGTAGCTGACTCCCAATCGCTCAGCAACGGAAGTCATCGAGTGACCTTGCTCTGTTACTTGTTTGACTGCTTGGATTTTAAATTCTTCTGTATAGCGCTGACGGCTCATTATTACACCTCTTAGTTTTATATATTATAAAGCTAAGAACTGTTTAGTGAACTAGGGCCTTACCACACTTGCATGCATCTGCTTTTTGGCACAGAGAAAAGTTTCTTAAATGGGCTGCTGCAATAATCAATGCGCCGATTACGGTTAAGGTTTTTTCTCCCAACTCGCCCAAATGACTCTCGCCAAACGCCAATGCGATAACTAATAGAGACAAGCCCACTAAGCCGTATGCCAATAAGTCTTTTCGTTTATGTTTTTTACATCCTAGCGTTAATGCAAATAGGCTAGTTGGAATTACCGCTATGACCATGCCTATGTGAAACGCTTCATTTTCAAGAGGCAGCACACTCATGCTAGGGACGAGTATCAATAACAGCGGCACTGCAAGACAATGTAAAACACAAAGCATTGAAAAGCTGATAGCCCATTTATCGAGGGATGTAGAGAGTAATTTCATGTTTAACCTTTATGTAATGCCTTGGCTATTGAGCTAGTTTTGAAATTAGCCCGAGTCGATAATCATGTAATGTTATAATATAACAATTATACAGGAAATCATTTTTACAACAACAGCGCAAATTTGTCATATTGAGTGTTAGTGTGCGGCTACCCACTTGCTACGTCTGATTAGTTGTCCCATTCGAATACCGATGAGTATTGCGATTATGGTGACAAGTCCGGCAGGTGAACCGCCAGGCAATGCGAGTAGTAATTGAGTATCGTTGCCGCCCAGTGCGAGTGCTGCGCCAATACCCATTAAAATGCCGGCAATAAAATGAATAACACTTTGTTTTAAGCTGGGCACTTGCACTTTAAAGGTGCCATCTTTAAAAGCGGCGAGAATCATGCCTGAAATCAAAGCGAGCAAAATAAACACCTGCAGCGCATGAAAGGTTGCTTGTGTATTGTTTGGCAACAATTGATGGGTTATTCCTTGCAGTAACTGACTCGGTGTCCATTTTGGTTCGATGAGATACAGAAGGCCGGCTAGAACGCCAATACTCATCATGCTAAACCACAGTGTAAAACGTTGTTTGTTTCCTCTTATCGCCCAAATCATCAAAATTAGAGAAACAACAGCGAAGCCACTATAAAAAAGATAGTCAGGTAGCATTTTTGCCATTAAATCTGCCTGGACATGAATGTGCGACAGTAAAATCCAACCGATTATCCAGCCGATGATAGTAAACAACATTCTGCCTTGGCCTTGACTCAGCTTGTTAAAGGTAGAGATGCCACAGGCTACGTTGAATGCAGCGCCTAAACCAAACAATAGGCCACCAACAAAGAAACTTAGGTTAGCTTGATAGGTATTGAAACTCAGGGGTAATTGAAACTGATAAGCAATAAAAACAGATACCCAAGATAAGGTACTGCTCAACAAAATAGCGAGTAGGAACGATTTATCACCTTCAAACCAAAGCCTGACACCTTTGACCATACACAGCCCTATCTTTTGAGCGATAAAGCCAATAGTAAACGCGAGAGTCAGTGCAATAAACGTTAACATGTTAAAGACTCAGCAAAGATCTGCACACTTAAGTATAGACCCTTGCAGTTGCAAACATATTACAGCACTTAGCCTTGTTGTTGCTGAACCTCTTGAATTTCGGGTGTTGGTGATATTAGTTCGCATTCTGAAAGTAATTCGCCGTCTACACCCAAAGATTCTGGGAAGTACTTTTCTAGCAATGCCCATAGTCGAGCCATTGTTTTTACATCAACCTCGCCATTGACTAACCAAGGTCTGAAATGCAATTGAAACGCTCTAAAATGGTCGAAGCTTTGTTCATCATGTTCGGTGGTTACCTTTATGCCGTAGCCATAAGTTTGTAAGGCACACTGTGCCTCGGCTATCGATGGCATCTGACTCGTTGTGAATAGTCGCCAATACTTTTCAACAGTGTTGTCGTCATACCAAGCGCCGATGCCATGTTTGTACAAGGTATGCCAAGGAAAGCGAGGGCCTGGGTCTGACTTTAGATCAACTTGAATATCACTATGACCAAGGACGCGAGTCGGTGTTATTTCTGGATGCCTTGCTAATATTCCTTTACTAAGCTCGATAAGTAACTCTATTTGTTTTGGTGAAAAGTCGTGATAATTGCACAGGTAGTCATTACGGTGATCCAATGTCGAGTTTTGCCATTGATAAATACAGGTACTACTGTTAACCAACTCTATGCCAATAGACTGATCATTAATACCTTGTTTATTTTCCCACTGACTTGGACCTGCATGCCATGCTCTTAGGTTTTCATCAACCAGTTGGTAGACTTCGAGTTCTTTTTCTTTATAACTACCGTCAAATTCCTGTGGGATCAGATAGTGTGCGCTCACTTGCCCGTAAGATTTTGTTAGCACATCGAGCGATGATTGCCAGTCGCCGACAGTGTAGTGAACTACCAAAAATTTTACGCGAGTATTATAGTTTTCAGAAACATGTTGCTGGTTCACGCTCTGTTTTTTGGTGGCACACGCACCTAATATGCAACAAATAAATAATATTAATGAACGTCTAAGTAAATGCATTAATGCGCCTTTTGTTGTTTTGATAGCGACACTTTGTCGAGTAGATATATGATCGATTGGTAGCTAATACCGCTGTGTTTGCTTAAGCCTATTTCGCACGTTCTGCTATTGGAAATGCCTAAAGTGCAATCTTCTGGAATTTGCGCTTTAAGTGGCTTCAACGCGTTGGCATTTAACGCTGGTTGAAACAAGCCTTTGTCACCTGCGAAACCACAGCATTCAATGTCATTTGGTATAACGACATTGCTGCTACATAAGCGAGCAATGTTGACGAGATGTTGCTCGTTTTTCTGTCTTTTAGTGCTGCAAGTGATATGCAGTGCGATACTGTCTTCTACTGTATTAATCTCTAATTTATCGACGACATGCGTTGATAAAAATGCAGACAATTCTATAACTTCTATCGCTCCACTTTGCTCAAATTGCAATGCACATGGGCTTGCGTCGGTAATAATGGGTAACTTGCCATGTTCGCTTGCCTGTAAAAGCATCAGTGAGGTATCGGCGGCAACTTTGTCAGCCGTTTCTTTATCGCCTTTGCTTGACCAAGGCATTGAACAACAATGTTTGGCAGATTGCTCAGGCACAATCACAGAGTAACCGGCTTTATTTAACACCGAGATTACAGCAGCTTGGATTGAACGTTGGTCTTGTGCTCCTTGATCAGGACCAAAAATACGGCCGGCACACGAGGGAAAGTACACTACGGTGTTTTCTCCGTTAGCCTCTCGTATTGCTGCATAACGACTTGCGCCGCTGGGCAATGCACTATGATATTGAGGAACGATATTGCCTGTAATAGAAGAAAGTGCATTTTGTGTCGCAGCTATCGCGCTTTCGGGCAAGATTGACTTAGCGACACCAAGCGTATTTAGCCCAAAGCGTGCAATGGTTGATGTGCCTTCAAAGTGGTTGGCGACTTGTTTTGAAACAAATCGAGACGCCGATTTTTGCGCAAAAACTTCACTGCGCATGGTTTTAACAAACTCCCCTGTATTGATACCTACAGGGCATTCAAGTCCACAAAGCCCGGTAGCTGCGCAGCTATCTATCGCTAGGAAGTCATAGTCTTTTGATAAAGCATCAAGCTCGGTTTGCCACTGCGAGAAATTTGGATGTTGTGAATCATGAAGATTTATTTGGGTTTCAAGCCAGACAATTTGGCGCCAAACAGTGATACGCTGACGCGGTGTTAGCGTATACCCGCGTGAAGGACATACGGATTCACAAAAGCCACATTCAATACACTTATCGATAATATCGTGTGCTTTTGGCAACAGTTTAAGGTGCTCAATATGCGCGTTTGCGTTGGAATTGATAATCACGCCTGGATTTAGAATATCGGTTGGATCAAAGGTTTGTTTGATTTCTTTCATCAACTGATAGGCCTGTTCCCCCCACTCAAATGCAACAAACGGCGCCATATTTCGACCAGTACCGTGTTCCGCTTTTAGCGCACCACCGAACTGTTTAGCCACCACTTGAGCGACGGCGTGCATAAATTGATCGTACCGCTGTATCTCCGCGTCACTGTCAAAGCGTTGAGTAAACACAAAGTGCAAGTTGCCAACGAGAGCATGCCCAAAAATAAGGGCTTCACTATATCCAAACTGATCAAACAATTGATGTAAGGCTTTAACACCAGCAGCGAGATCCGCTAAAGGAAACGATACGTCTTCAATAATGACGGTTGTATCTGATGCGCGGTTTGCACCAACGGCAGGAAATGTCCCTTTACGAATATTCCATAATTGCTGGTACAACTGTGGATCTGTGGTAAAGGCGATGGTTTCAAACAGTGCTGATTTATTGATATCAAACAGTGCATTCACTTCGCCAATAACTTGTTTTAATTGCTTGGCATTGTCGCCACTGAGTTCAATTAGCAGGGCTGCGCCATCTTCCGCCAATGCCTCAATATTCTCTGGCATTATGTGGTGATGCTTAACCGCCATAAGAGAGCGCTTATCTAATAATTCAACGGCATTAACATCGAACGCCGCAAGTTTAGGGATCTGTGCACAAGCGGCTTCAATATCGTTAAACACAAACAACCCGGTAGCCTTGTGCTGCGGGTCATCAACAGTGTGATAAGTTACGTCGGCAATAAAACCAAGCGTACCTTCACTGCCCACTAATAGATGCTTAATAATGTCGATACCATCACTAAAATCGCGCAGGGCATTAATGCCGTAACCCGTAGTGTTTTTCAGGCGATATTTATGACTAATCAGCTGACTCAACGCTTTATCGTGTTTGACTTGCTGTGCAAGCGCTTCTATCGATGCTACAAGTGCTTTATGTTGATGTTTGAACTGACCAATACTTTCTATATTACTGGTATCTAATAGGCTACCGTCTGCAAAGACAATGGTCATATCCTTAACCGTATGGTAACTGTTGTGCTTTACGCCGCAACACATACCAGAGGCATTGTTAGCAACAATACCGCCGATTTTACAACTATTAATAGATGCGGGATCGGGGCCTATTTTTTTAGCGTAAGGGGCCAACGCTCTATTGGCACTCGCGCCGATAATATTTGGCTGTAACTTAACCGTATTGCCTTCTTCACTGACCGATAAATCTTGCCAATTGTCAGACAGTAAAATAAGTACAGAATCGGTAATTGCTTGCCCTGATAAGCTGGTGCCAGCCGCACGAAAGGTCACGGGAACATGACACACATAGGCGCAACGCAACAAGAATTGCATTTGCGCTATGTCATCTACAACCACGATAAGTTTTGGCACCATTCGATAGAAGCTGGCGTCGGTGCCATAGGCGAAACGTCGACTATAGTCAGTGATTAATGCATCAGCGTTAAACTGCGGTCGCAACAACTGCACAAAACGGGTGATAGATGGAGAAATAGATTCGCTCACAGTTATACCTTAAAGAAGATTTTTCGAACGTATAGGTAGTGCATAACGCCATAAGACACTAGTAAAAAACAGAGCGCAAAGGCCAAGGAACCATTTAGGTTACCAAAAAGCGGCGCAAAATAATGGTTAAACAACCAAGCCTTAAGCTGGCTATCGCCAACAGGTATCATCACCAGAATGCGCGCGACGACACCCGAAAACATAAAAAAGAAAATTGCATTGGCGCCAAACACCACAAACGGCAAGCTCCAATTTTGATAGCGCTTTATATCAATAATATAGGTCAGAATAGCTAAACTTAAAAATGCCCAACCTGCACTCATTAAGACATAACTCGACGTCCACAACGGTTTATTAAAAGGAAAGTGTAATGACCAAATATAACCTAGCGCTAACAAAGCGATACCAACTATCATCGAGTACCATGCTTTTGTGCTGGTTGAATAGCGTTTTTCGGTCAGTAATTTTCCTGCAAACACACCAAATAAGCAGGTTGCTATGGCAGGCAAGGTACTTAGCAGCCCCTCAGGATCAAAGGCAAAAGGTGTAGCTTCGGGATAGTAAACGTGTGCTGGCGTCAGCACCATATGGTCGATGAAAGCAGAAAAATTATTGCCAAACTCAAGTTCGCCAACGTAGGTGAGTCCGGTCGCATCGCTATAGGGTACCCATGCTAGCATCGCCCAATACAATAACAATATCGCGGCTGTGAGTAGATACGTCGAGCGCTGGCTTAGCCACATCACAATCAATACGGTTAACAGGTAAACCAGCGCAATGCGTTGCAGCACCCCCATGATGCGTATCTGCGTTACTTGTTGCTGCCACCAATCGAAATCACTTTGCTGAAAGTTGTAATAAAAGAGCGCTAAGAATAAACCTAAGGTAAACAGTTTCAGCGCTCTAATGCAGGCATGCTTGAATAAAGCCGTTTTGCTTGACCCTATGGCAAGTTCTCGATTCACCACAATATGAATAGAGATACCGACGATAAAGATGAAAAACGGGAAGATAAGGTCTGTCGGCGTATAGCCATGCCATTTTGCATGCTGCAGCGGCGCATAAATGTGGCCCCAACTACCAGGATTGTTGACCAATATCATCGCCGTAATCGTTATGCCGCGCAGCACATCTAACGCAAGTAAACGACTAGGATTAATGTTGCTCTTTATTGTTTCAACATATGCAGACCACATTATTGCGCTACCGTTACTGGTGAGGAGCCGCTAGCAATGATGTCACCACTGAGCAATCGCGCGAGCGCGCTGTAAGACAAACCGTAAGCCGTTAAATTGCCTTTACTGTCAAGCTCTGTGTGAGCATTGTAGCCAAACGTTGCAATAAGAATATCTGCATTCTCGGCGTAGTGTGTCATTTCATAAGGCGCTCTTAGGCTCACAAAAAGGGTTTCCTTTCCAGCCGCTTTGGCCTGCCTGAGCAGCTGAGCGATCTTGGTTTGCTTTTGTGCTAACGGCATATTAATTTCTTTTAAATATTTTAAGTCTTCCATACCGCCAAGTTCAGCTGCGCTTTGGTTAGGTGAAATAGAAGCAATCAGTAAAGAATCAAATTCACTAAACGTGTCAGTCGATTGATTTTCATTAACTTCATAGAGCGTTGTACAAGTCAGCTTTTGCCATGTGCGCTGCGCCTTTAAAGCGGTTTCTAATGCATTACATTTGGTTTTATCGGGCATCACCAGCATCAGCGCGCGGTCTGTTTTCACAATACGCTCCGCTCCTTTGTAGACCACTAATGCATCATCCGCTAACGCTTGCTCTAGTGCTTTATGATTATCATTGGCTAATGTCTGAGTCGCTTTTGCTGTTAGCGTATCTAAAGGATTTTGATGCCAAGCGGCAATATTGAAAGATTGCTTGAGTGAATTGATACGATTCACTGATTGTAAAATGTGCTGTGGTTCAAGCTCACCTGCAACTACATGATCAACTAATGAATCTAATAACTGATCGAAACGTGTAATGTCTGTTGGCGAGCGGATCGCGATCGGCATCAAGGCAATATCACTGCCCGCTTTAAACGTCTCTAATACTGCTTGTTCAGGCGTAAAAAACTCACTTATCCCTGCCATATCAAGCGCATCGGTGATAATTAGCCCGTTAAACCCCATGTCATTGCGCAACAAATCAGTCAAAATGGTTTTTGACATCGTGGCTGGCTTAATCATGGTTTTTCCCGACTTGGCAACAAAGGTAGAAGAGTCTAATGCTGGGTATTGAATGTGAGCTGTCATGATGATATGGGCATTACCTTGTTTTATTGCATAGGCAAAAGGCGCTAGGTCAACGGCTTTAATCTGTTCCTTTGTATGCTCCACTCTAGGTAGACCGGTATGACTATCCACATGCGTGTCACCATGCCCAGGGAAATGTTTTAACGTGCCAATAATGCCTTGTTGTTGCATGGCTATTAGCTGGGCATTGCCAAGTATAGAGACAATCTTTGCATCTTCACCGAAAGAGCGCACGTTAATCACAGGGTTGTCTGGATTTACATTCACATCAACATTTGGCGCATGGTTTACACTAAATCCTAACGCATGCAGTTCTTGTCCTATCACGGTACCCGTTTTTTGTGCATAGGCGACATCGTGCGCTTTATACGTTGCGCCGATACCCATTGAGCCTATAAAAGGGGTTGAAAGATGCCTTGGCACGCGTGCTACTCGCCCACCTTCTTGATCAACGGTAATAAATAGAGGTTGTTTACTTGAAGAAGCTAGGGCAGCAGATTGCAGTTGATAATTAAGTTTCACCATTTGTGGAATATCCACGAGGTTTTCTGCAAACAAGATCACGCCCCCTAAATTTGTGCGCGAGATCATATCTGCCAATTCTTCTGGCAGTTCGGTAAGCGGCATAGTGCAGCGCTGGTTTTTTGCAGGTGTAGTTTTACAATAGTAGCGAAAATCGAGCGCTATCTTTTGAGCAAGCGCAGCACGCAAAGCTGCTTTTTCTTGTTGCTCAGCTGCAGTGTTGCAACCAAGGATAAGCAAGCTAACAAGAATCGAAAAAACAGCATAAACTGGCATTGTATTGCGCATGGAAAGCTTTACCTAAAGATTATTTATTATTCGTTTGATTATACTAAAGGAATTATATATTCTTATCTACATCATTATTATGAATTATTAAGTCATGGTCAATCATTTTGCTTTCGCTGACTGGTTAGTATTCGCTATTTACCTGAGTATTCTGGCGATAACAGGTTGGTATTTTAATCGCAAAAAATCTGCGAATACGCAAGACTATTTCTTGGGTGGCAACACGATGCCCGTGTGGGTTGTTGCGGTTTCTGTGTTGGCGACATCGCAATCGGCTGCAACCTTTTTAGGTGGGCCAGATCAGGGCTATCGAGGCGACTTTTCCTATCTGGTCACCAATATAGGCGCTTTTATCGCTGCTTTTTTTGTAGCGACGTTTTTAATGCCAAGGTTTTATCAGCATAAGGTGACCACTGTTTACGAATTACTGGCTGTGCGATTTGGTGAAGCGGCGAAAAAGCGTGCTGGTTTGCTTTATCTATTCGGTCGCGTTTTTGCCAGCGGCGCTCGCCTTTATATGGCGGCAATCGCCGTTTCTATGATCATATTTAACGACATCGCGGCTAATCATGTTGTGTTAGCCACTGTACTTTTAGCATTTATTGGCCTTATCTATTCAGTTATTGGCGGCATAAGAACCGTTATTTTTAGTGATGTGCTGCAGTGTATAGTCTATGTGAGTGCTGCTGTACTAGTGCTTTATTGTTTGATTATTACCATTCCAGCAGATTTTTCGACGGTAGTAACTGCGCTGCAACAGCCTGACGATGGCGGCGCGTCAAAACTAACCTTATTGAATTTTGATCTCGATTTTACAGCAAACGGTGTTTTTACCTTTTGGTCTGCATTAACAGGTTTTGTGCTACTTAATATTGCAGCGTTTGGATTAGACCAAGATATGACGCAACGCGTGCTTACTTGCAAATCAGCAAAAGAAGGTAGCAAGGCAATGCTAATGTCTGTTGTGCTTGTGATTCCTGTCATGGCGCTGTTTATCGCAATAGGCTCACTGCTTTACATTTATTTCCAAAGACCTGACCTAATGGCTGGCATGTCTGCCGATGGCAGCGTACCTGTTTTCTCGGGTGAAAACGTCACAGTGTTTATGTTTTACGTGCTCAATGAAATTCCAGCGGGTATTAAAGGTTTTGTGACAATAGGTGTGATAGCAGCGGCGCTATCGACACTAAATTCAGGTTTGAACTCTATGTCCTCTGTCTTGGTGATGGATTTGTATAAACCATGGACGAAAAAGCAGGGTTTGGCGCATTCAGAAAGCCACTTTGTTAAGGCAGGGCAAGTGAGTATGGTACTGGTCGCATTTGCTTTGGCGAGTATGGCGGTATTATGTTTCTATTGGCAGCAGTATAGTGACATGCCATTGTTGGCGTTTGCACTGAGCGTAATGGTATTTTCATATAGTGGACTATTGGGTGTTTTCTTCACTGCTGTGTTTAGTCAACGCGGTAATAGTCGCTCGGTAACTTGGGCATTAATTAGTGGCTTTGCGGTAACGCTTTTCTTTCAACCATATGTTCAAGAAGCTTTAATGCCGCAGGCTTATCAGATTAATCTTGGCTTTACCTATCAGTTGTGTATAGGTGCGTTCGTTGGTTGGATAGTATGTATGCTAGGTTCGAGTATAGAAACCAATCAAGCGTCTAAATTGGTACCAGTTTCATGAGCGCGCAATATATCTTAGGCATCGATGGTGGTGGCACTAAAACGATTGCGTGCCTACATCATCTAGTCTCTGGCAAACGCATTGAAGATCGCAAAGGCGCGAGCTCATTAACCAATGACTTTGACGGCGCAGTTGCAACGATTAAAGAAATAATTGACGATTTGCTGGCGATCGAGCAGTGCAAAAGTAGCGATTTGGTTGTTGTTATGGGCATTGCAGGCGCTGGCAATAAGTCGCAAGCGCATAAATTGCGACGAGCTTTTAATGATTTTCCCTTTGCCGCACTCGATATTGTCAGTGATGCGACAACGTCATTGTATGGCGCAAACCATGGTCGCCCTGTCGCTGTTGTGGCTATTGGTACCGGTTCTGTTGGCGCATATTTGGATTCGTCAGGCAAAACGCATATTGTTGGTGGCTGGGGGTTCCCTGTTGGCGATGATGGTGGCGGCGCTAAGCTTGGCTTTAATGCCGTTAAAGTGGTTCAAGACGAGCTTGATAATCTGCAGCAACAAAACAGTTTACTCACCGGCGCTCTGCTAGACAAATTAGGCAATGACAAAGAGGCAATACTTAATTGGCTAGGAAATGCTAAGCCATTTAACTTTGCTGAGCTTGCTGAAGTTGTGTTTAAGTTAGCGCCTCGGTGCAATGTCGCATTGGCATTGGTGCGGCAACATGCAGCAGACGTAGAAAAATTAATTGAATTAACACACCAGGCAGAGCAGCTGCCTATCGTCTTGATGGGCGGGTTAGCACAACCAACCTTGCCGTATTTATCGAAAGCGATTCAAGACAAATGTTTATTGCCTGTAGGCAGCTCACTAGACGGAGCGTGCTTGCTCGCACAAAGAAAGGTTGAAGAATTGAACAAAGAAAAGCAACGCATTGTGGCTACCAAACAAGACAAAACCAACGTTCAAGGCACTTCTGAGCTGTTAAAACAGCTCGATCATATGGTGTCTGAAGAACGCAATGCGCAAACCATGGGGCTCGATTTGATGAGCGCCAAAGATGTGTTAGCTAAAATAAATGCTGAAGACAAATTAGTCCCCTTGGCTGTTGAAAAGTGCTTACCTGAAATCGAACAGGCGGTGGAGCATGTAGTAACAGCGTTCAAAAAAGGTGCGCGACTGATATACATAGGTGCAGGCACTAGTGGTCGTTTAGGTATTTTAGACGCTGTCGAGTGTCCGCCTACTTTTAGTGTGCCTTCCGAGCAAGTGGTTGGTTTGATTGCTGGTGGACACCAAGCAATTTGCAAAGCGGTTGAAGGGGCTGAAGATAATGAGCTCCTTGGCGTTAACGATCTTAAAGCAATAAACTTTTGTAAAGATGACGTGCTTGTGGGGATTGCTGCAAGTGGTCGCACCCCTTATGTTATCGGTGCCCTAGACTATGCGCGTGACGTAGGTAGTGCAACAGTTGCGGTTACTTGTAACCCTGGTAGTGAAATCACCAAACATGCTGACATTAGTATCGCTCCACTTGTTGGGCCAGAAGTGCTAACCGGCTCTACCAGATTAAAATCTGGTACAGCGCAGAAACTGGTGCTAAACATGATCACTACAACCAGCATGATTCGTTGCGGAAAAAGTTACGGAAACTTGATGGTCGATGTAAACGCGAGCAACGAAAAGTTATACGCCAGAGCGATTCGCATCGTTATGCAAGCGACAGATTGCAACGAAGCAACTGCTAAGCAAGCGTTAGAGCTAACCGATTATCAAGCGAAATTAGCGATACTGCATATCTTAACCGGCGTTGAACCAACGCATGGAAAAGCGCTATTAGAAACGCATCAAGGCTTTCTAAGGGCTGCGGTCGAAAGTTGTCAAAAATGAGATTAAGCGTCGTATTTTTTACCATTTTTCTCTCGTGCCTTGCGTATGCTCAGCACCCTTCTTCCCAAAAGATACAAACAGGCGCTGAGCAAATCCAACGTTACCTACCTTTGTTAAAAAACAAACGTGTAGGCTTATTGGTTAATCAAACGTCTGTAATAGGTAACCGCCATTTAGTTGACGTATTGTTGGCGCATCAGGTTAATGTCACGACAATTTTTGCGCCAGAACATGGCTTTAGGGGCGATCATGATGCTGGCGCAAAAGTAGATTCTTCTATGGATGCGAAAACAGGCATCCCGATCGTATCTATTTATGGTAAGCAAAAGAAACCGAGCGCCGAGGTTATGGCACAGATGGATATCGTTATCTTTGATATTCAAGATGTCGGTTTGAGGTTTTATACCTATATCAGCTCGATGCACTACATGATGGAAGCAGCTGCTGAAAATGGCGTGGCGTTTATGGTGCTTGACCGGCCTAATCCTAATGGCACTTTTGTTGACGGTCCAATAAGAGAAGAAGCCTTTAAGTCTTTTGTTGGCATGCACCCGATCCCTGTTTTACACGGCATGACGGTAGCGGAAATCGCCAACATGATTGTTGGTGAAAAGTGGCTACAGGCTGAAAAGCCACTGCGGCTTCATACGGTCGCGATGCAGCATTATCAGCGCGAAATGCCTTATTCTTTGCCCATTAAACCGAGCCCTAATTTGCCGAATGACCAAGCAATCGCACTTTATCCATCGCTTTGCTTCTTTGAAGGAACGCCTGTCAGTATAGGCAGAGGTACAGATTTTCCTTTTCAAGTAATCGGTCATGATAGCGCCTATGTGGGTGACTTTAGTTTTACGCCGCGATCTATAGCCGGTGCAGCTAAATATCCCAAACTTGAAGGCAAAACATTGTATGGTGAAGATTTACGCCATTCATCCATGCGTGGCTTGCAGCTTGCGCCGCTTATTCGTTGGCATCAAGCATTTCAGCAAAAACAGTTGACCTTTTTTAGCATGCCGGACTTTTTTGACAAGTTGGCGGGCACAGATAAACTCCGCAAAGCGATAGAAAGCGGCGAAAGCGAAGCACAAATTAAAGCAAGCTGGCAGCCTGGCTTGTCTAAATTTAAACAAATGAGAAACAAGTACTTACTATATCGTTAAGTCCTAAGTTTGTTACTTCTTTCGTTTTACAAATTGTTCTACAGCTTGGTTGGATTGTTCAACATACTTTCTCGATTTACGAGAAGTCTGAGTTAGCCCAATAAACAGCAAATCAATAACAAACTCTTGGCTGGTACGCGCTACTATCGAAGAGAGCCTCATAGAAGATGACTCAGCAACTGTATAAAGTGCAACATCCGCAGATTTTATCAAAGGGTTTTCGCTATAACGGGTAATAGAAATTACATTGGCGCCAACTTTCTTAGCAAGTTCTGCTGCAGCCACAATATCTGGTGTAGTACCAGATTCACTGAGACAAATCACTAAATCATCTTCACCAAAAGTAGCAACGCCTGCTAGTTGGATATGACCACTTGGCTCGGCAAAGGCAGGTTTACCAATTTTTTGCAATTTATGACTAAAGTCTTTGGCGACTAACCCCGATGCACCGATACCTGCAACTAAAATACGTTTGGCAGACAATATGGTTTTTATCGCGTGTTCAAGCTTATCTGCTTCATTCAAACCAGAGGTTTCATTAAGCGCTTTAACTTTATTCGCTAGTAACTTTTTGTTGAGCTGTGAAAATGAATCACTGGTGGTGATATCACCATGAAGCGGGACTTCATCGCTTTGTTGATTGGCCGCTTCAACTAATGCAAATTTAAAATCGGTATAGCCTTTGTAGCCAAGCTTCTGTGTAAATTTGACAATACTTGATTGGCTAACGCCAACTAACACACCTAGTTTTTGAGACGACAAGTCCTTGATCATCTGAGGCGAGCGCAATGCAAAATCAGCGATCTTTGTTTCATTGTTAGTGAGCGAATCTTTAATTGTTCTTATTTTAACGAGGACAGACACAGCGCCTACCTAGAATGTGATTGATGGGATAATGTTAGCAGTTAAATGATACTTATGGAATTATTAATTCCAATATTAACGAGTAATCATGTAATAAATAAATCGCCAAGCTAATGCTAACTGAACAATATTGATGTAATATTGAGCTACATTTTGTCAAAAATCTCCAAGTAAACAATGCTTTTTCAAGATCCGTCGTTATTGCGTGCAGCAATAAAGCAAAACAAGTTTAACGAGAATACGTCAGGGCAAGCACCCGGATATGTTCAATGTAACTTGGTGATACTACCGGTTCAATATGCAGACGATTTTGAGGTATTTTGTGATAAAAACTCTCAGGCGTGTCCTCTAATATACAAAGCGTCTGAAGCAGGCGAATACGCGCTAACCGCACTTGGTACTGATGTTGATATTCGCACAGACATTCCAAAATACAAACACTTTATTGACGGTCAGTTTGTAGAAGAACTGTCCGACATCAGGGCTATATGGCAACAGGACTATGTCAGTTTCTTGTTAGGTTGTTCATTTTCATTTGAAGAAGCGTTACTCGAAGAAGGTATCGAGATTCGCAATATTAGTGAAAACAAAAATGTACCAATGTTCATCACCAACAGGGCTTGCGAGTCGGTGGGCCCATTTAGCGGTCCACTTGTGGTAAGTATGCGTCCAATGACGCTTGAAAATGCTGAACGTGCCGTCGAAATATGTAAGCAATTTCCGCGGGTACATGGAGAGCCGGTTCATATTGGCGACCCAAAAGCGCTCGGTATTGCACACATTAATGAGCCTGATTTTGGTGATGCCGTAACAATTAAAGAGGGCGAAGTACCGGTATTTTGGGCGTGTGGCGTTACCCCACAAATGGCGATAATGGCAGCTAAACCAAGCAGTTGCATTACTCATAGTCCAGGGTATATGTTGGTGACAGACTTGAAAAACTCCGCGTTAAGGGTTGCAACAATATGAAATTAAACTGCGATTTAGGCGAAAGCTTTGGCTCATGGAAAATGGGTTTGGACGAACAGGTAATGCCACATATCGATATGGCCAACATCGCTTGTGGCTTTCATGCTGGCGATCCTTCTACCATGATGAAAACCTTGATGCTTGCTAAGCAGCATGGACTTGCAGTTGGTGCGCATCCCAGTTACCCCGATTTGGTTGGCTTCGGTCGACGATCAATGCAGTGTAGCGAACAAGAAATCGAAGACTTTGTGCTGTATCAAATAGCCGCGATTGATGGCATGGCACAGAGCATCGAGCTCTCCATTGACTATGTTAAACCGCATGGCGCATTGTACAACGATATGATGCGACAGGAATCGACTCGAAAAGCCATCTATAAGGCGTTAGCTAAGTACCATAGACCGCTCAAGTTAATGGTATTGGCAACAGCAGACAGCGAATACTTAACAAATGAAGCAAGTAGCTATGGAATATCTTTGTTGTTTGAAGCATTTGCAGACAGACGTTACACAGATGAAGGGTTGTTAACCCCGCGCAGTCAGTCGGGTGCAGTACTAGATAAAGTCGCTATGTTGGCGCAGGTAGAGCAATTGGTTAAAGACGGCAGCGTCACCTCGGATAGTGGTAAAACTATCCACATACAAGCAGATACAGTTTGTGTACATGGCGATAACGAGCAGGCTATTGCAATAGTTAAAGAGATTAAGGCTTTATGTGGTTAAAATCAGCGAAAGGCCAGCTAAAAGTGTCGATTGCCGGCGAAAACTCGCTAATCATATATTTTGGAGAGTCTTTAGCCCAAGTTGATTCAGTCGCCATTATCGAGACAGCCCACTACCTCAAACAACAGTTAGGTAATGCGTTAGTCGATTTGGTCCCCTCTTATTGTTCGCTAATGGTGACTTACGATCCGTTGCTCACTGATCATTTTGCTGTCAGTAAATGTATTGCGGCTAGTTTCGACGACAAGCAATCAACAAAAAGTGATGAGCGTAAAATTATTACTTTGCCTGTTTATTATGATGCTCAGGTTGCACCTGATTTAGCGCGCATCGCTGAGCATGCACAATTATCTATTGAACAAGTCATAGCACTGCATAGCCAACAAAGTTACGCAGTTTATGCCATTGGTTTTGCACCAGGCTTCGCGTTTTTAGGTGAAGTGGACGAACGAATTGCGATGGCAAGATTAGCAACGCCGCGCCAACGAGTACCTGCCGGCAGTGTTGCTATCGCTGATAGACAAACGGCGGTTTACCCAGCAACGTCACCTGGCGGTTGGAACATTATAGGTTTGTGTCCAACATTGCTATTTGATCCAGATAATTCACCCCATATCCCGTTTGAGGTTGGCGATACTGTCACCTTTAATGCAATTTCAAAGCAAGAATTTATTGCCCAAGGCGGCACATTACCGGAGACCATCATATGACGCAGCTGCGTATAGATAATGCCGGTATGTTATCGCTGATTCAGGATCTAGGTCGTTTTGGTCAGTCACACCTTGGATTAACAACAGGTGGCCCAGCAGATAAGTTTGCCTTTGTCGTCGCCAATCGATTACTACAAAATGACGATAATGCTGCCGCAATTGAAGTGGCTGTTGGTGGTTTTTCTTTTACAGCATTACATCCTATGCATATTAGTGTCACGGGTGCGAACGTGCAGGTTTCTGTAAACGGTAAAAACGTGTCGATGTGGCAAACTATTGCCTTGTCAAAGCATGATCAGGTATCGCTTGGCTATGCCAGTGAAGGCGTGCGCAGTTACATTGCCTTTTCTGGTGGACTATCGCTGACCAAAAGTTTTACGAGTGTTAGTACAGTGCCACGCGAAAAAGTAGGTGGCATAGATGGCAAGCCACTAAAAGTCGGTCAACTATTAACGCTCGGGAAGCAGCAAGCGATAAAAGAGCAAAAGTTGGCGGAGGCGTTTCGTCCGCAATACCGCTCATCTGCTGAGTTACGTGTAATAGAAGGGTATCAAGTCGAACAATTTAGCGCGCAAGAAAGAGCCAAATTTTACAGTGAAACTTACACGGTAAGCGAATTGTGTGATCGCATGGGCTATCGCCTAACAGGTGCCAAAGTGTCACACGATATTCGACAAATGTTCTCTGAGGGCATCGCCTTAGGAGCAATTCAAATTCCTGCCGATGGCCAGCCAATTGTATTGCTTAACGATAGGCAAACGATAGGAGGATATCCAAAGCTAGGTAGCGTATTTTCGCTCGATTTGAGTGGTTTAATGCAATTGGCTACCGGAGCTACCGTGTCTTTTACGCCAATCACTATCGAACAAGCCCATAATGCGTTGCACCTTGCTCGTTATCGTATGCAGCATTTGACGTTGGAGACTATTGTTTAATTATGGATATAGCGACAATTAAAGCGCTGAGTCAACCGATAGAGCAGCTGCTAGTGCGCAAAAATTTGCGCGGCATGCAACATGTACTTCCCGCGTTAGAGCCGGATAATTATTGGCGCGCTGCAAATATTCTGCATAACTCACAAGACAATATATTGATAGGTACGGGCTTTCCCGTAGCAGACACGTTTGAAACTGATGGTCCTGTTGGCGCGATCGCTCTGTATAATGCGCTCAAAGACATTGGCAAGGAGCCTATACTTGTTTGTGGCAAGCCATTGTATGATGCACTGCAGAAGGATTTTACCTGTTTTGAATTGCCTGTTGGGGATATAGCGACTGCGCCACAGTTTGCACAGCAGACGCTCGCCTTGCTAACACCGTCAGCTATTGTGTCGATTGAACGTCCAGGGCTCAGTGAACAAGGAAGATATTTTAATATGCGAGGTGAAGATATTTCTCCATGCTGTGCTTGTTTTGACTTTTTTATGACATTGGCGCAATGCCCAACGATTGCCATTGGCGACGGTGGCAATGAAATTGGGATGGGCAAGGTAAAGCCGGCAATTGAACAGCTAGATATTATGCCGTCTGTGACCAGTTGTGATGAATTACTAGTGGCAGATGTATCAAACTGGGCCGCCTATGGCTTGATTGCATTGTTGTCGCGACTCAATGAAAAGAATTTACTTGCGCAAATAGCGCCTAGATCGATTCTTTCCTATCTTTCACAGTTGGGCAGTGTCGATGGGGTAACTAAGAAAAATATGCTAACAGAAGACAGCCTTTGTTACAGCGAAGGCGAAGATATTATTAAACAACTTCATACCTTGTGTGAACTAAGTTAAAGAGAAGACCATGAGCCAAGTATTTTTAAACGGCGATTATATGCCGATGGCAGACGCAAAAATATCACCAATGGATAGAGGTTTTTTATTTGGTGATGGTATTTATGAAGTCATTCCTTGTTATGACAAAAAACTGGTTGGATTTAAGCCTCATATCGCTCGCTTAACTGATGGCTTAGCTGCATTAGAAATTGCAAATCCATATACAGAACAACAGTGGCGAGATATTTGTTTAACGCTAGCCGATCAAAATCCCGAGCCTAATTTAGGTATCTATTTACATGTTAGCCGAGGCACAGACAGTAAACGTTATCATGCCTATCCTGATGATATAAAACCAACGGTATATGCATTTACGTTTGAAGTTCCAACGCCACCTGTTGCAGATATAAGTAAAGCTAAGGCTTATAAAGTGGCGTTAGAGCAAGATTTGCGTTGGCAACACTGTAATATTAAGTCGACTGCATTGCTGGGTAATGTAATGCATTTTCAGCAAGGCTATAAAAAAGGCTTAAATGAAACAATTTTGTATAACCAACAGGACGAAATTACAGAAGCAAGTTCAAGTAATGTCTTTATTGTTGAGGGCAATACTATCAAAACACCCCCGCTCGATAATCAATTGTTGCCGGGCATTACGCGTTTGCTCGTACTAAAGGTATTGCGACAATTTAGTGAATTTGACGTGCAAGAAGTAACCTTTACCAAAGAAACGCTTCTTGCGGCTGACGAGGTTTGGATAACTAGTTCAACCAAAGAAATTGCACCTGTCATAGAAGTGGGTGGGCATGCTATAGGTGATGGCACGATAGGCAAGGTTTGGCTGGCTGCACAGGCATTATTTAGCCAATATAAGTTCGAAGAATAGCCAACTCAGTATACAAAGTGTGCAATGTAGCAATTTGTACACTTTGTCACAATTTCGTACCAATTATGTGATTTTGTGTAGCAGTTTTGCTATAACACCGACAACGCAGTATTTTAAGTAAGAATCTAGGTGAAGCATTTCTTTGCGCTATGTGCGATTTTGTGCACATGTTTAGCTAGCGCCACCTCACAAATAGAAGCAAACAATGGCGAATTTGTCATCTCAGCCGGTTATGGAAATATTACCAACCCGGTAAAAGATCGTGACGATATTACCTTCTATGGTTTGCCAGAATTCGTATATTACGGTGAACGATTTTATATCGAAAATACCACCGTGGGTTACGCATTGTTGGAAAACGAACATTGGATGGTAGATGCGTACGCCTTTTTGAATGAAGACGGATTTTTTTATCAGCTAGATGGAACAAAAGCACTTTCTATTCCGGGCGCAATAGGCAATTCATATCGTCAACCAACGAGACGAGATCCTCTTCCAGATGTAGCAACATTAGAACGAAACGCGAGTTATTTAGCTGGTTTCAACGTATCTAATGTCACGCAGTGGTACACCATGCAGCTCGGCTGGGGTAAGGATGTATCGGGCGTTCACCATGGCGATGAAGTCACTTTTCAGTTGTTTAATCGTTACATTTACCACCGCTTTACCTTTGCTTGGAATGTCGGTGCACGCTACAAATCAGCAAAAATTAACGACTACTACTACACGGTTCACGAAGATGAGTGGGCCATTCCCATGCGCAGTCCATCTATCGGTGAAACGATTACTCCTTGGGTAAAAGTTGCCGCTCATTATTACTTTGACCAACATTGGTCTGTGGGCTTTACCGTGCAGCAAAACTGGTTAGATGCAAAGTTAAAACGTGGTTACATCGTTGATGAAACTAACTACACCTCTGTTTTCGTCGGATTGAGTTACAAATTCTAAGATGATGCAGCGTTTACTTACTCTTATCTCACTAGCTTCCTTGTTTGCTTATTCGCAAACAAGCATTGCTAATGATGATGTAGAAATAGTAACAGCTAATATATCGCCAGATATGTGCGTAGCATCTAACGAAACGCAAACTTGCAACATTACCTTGGCGGTCAACTTAACCTTTACAGAACCTGAAGCTGTTTGTGTTGTGATTAAACAGCTTGATATCGTTTATTGTGGCAATGAAAGCGTGCAATTTGTTTACTCAAGGCAATTATTGGTAAAAGAAGCGTTAGAAGTTGCCATTTATAATAAGTCCCAGAGTCAGGTGCTGTACCGCAAGGTGTTGAATGTAGGCCAATATCAACCTAACAAAACGCGTAATCGTCGACATTTAGGATGGATATTGTAATGGCTCAGCAATATCAAATTTTATTGATTGAAGATGATCTGCCATTGGCAGAACTTGTCGTCGACTTTTTACAAGATTATGAATTTGCCGTGACACATGCTGTCAATGGCGAAGATGCTCTTACGCAATCAATAGAAACTTTCGATCTCATTATCTGTGACGTTATGTTGCCAGATTGCGAAGGATTTGAGTTAATCCCTCGCTTAAATGTGCCGGAACAAACACCCGTATTATTTTTAACGGCAGTGATTGACGATCATAGTCAAATCAAAGGACTAGAAATTGGTGCGGCGGATTATATTCTAAAGCCTGTTTCACCTGAAGTGTTGCTTGCTAGAGTGCGCGCTAATATCCGTCTGCACGAACGCCGAAACTATAGCAATGTGATTGCTCTTGGTGAATTGAAACTTGATAAAACATTGGAAGAGATTCATTACCTTGGCCAAACGCTAGAGCTAACTCGCCAAGAATATGAAATCTTGAGTTTCTTTATCGACCAAGGGAATACCACAATATCTCGAGATGAGCTATTTGAGAAAGTCATAGGTCGACCCTATGATGGCCAAGACCGCGCAGCTGATCTTAGAATAAGTCGATTGCGAAAGAAGCTCAGCGCATTGGATTTTGACGAGCTATCAATCGATTCAATTAGGAACAAAGGATACCGCTTCAAGTATTGGGCACACATTAGCCATGGATAGTCGCTTTTTTCGCTTTTATCTACTGGTACTGATAGCGGTCATTTTGGTTATTGTCAGTTTTAGCTTGGTCTATCAAGCGATTCTATCGACTGAAAAAGACTATTACGTATCGGTGGAGGAGATCTTTAGTACTGTTACTAGTGGTCGCCCAACGGATTACACTAGGTTAAGCAATACCGATATTCAATTGTCAGACGAGCTTAATAAACAGCTTGAAAACGGCCAAATTATCTCGTTTACCGTTGGCATAGATACCTACTTTTTAATGCAAGAAATGCAAGGCACCTATTTACGTTGGGGCCCAGTATCTACGCAAAAAGCGCAATCTAATCAATACATTATCCTTGTGTTGTTTTCGATGCTGGCGATTGTGTTTCTGCTCGTGTTTAGGCCACTGTTCCGCGATATAAGCTATTTGCAAAAATGCGCGGTGGAATTTACCGAAAATCCCAAACCACAGCCGCTCAAGACTTCGCGTTCGTCAAGCGTTTACCCTCTTGCTAGTACCCTATACGACATGGCCAATCGCTTGCATGATATTGTCGAACAAAATCGTGATATCGCGCGCATTATAGCGCATGAAGTGAGAACGCCATTAGCGCGGATGCGCTTTGTGCTCAAACGTATCGAAGGTGATATAGCAACAAAGCATAATACCCGCATGCTGCAAGATATTGCTGAGATCGAAAAAATTGCGGATGAATATCTAGAATACAGCCGCTCGCAATTGATAGATAAACACTATATTGAAGCGCAGCCGATTCTCAAATTTGTCAGTGACATCGCTAAAAAATACAAAGGCTTGCCGGTTAAATTGGAAACATTGTTTAAACAAGCGAGTCACCAACTATACTGCAACCCGGTTCAACTTGAATTAGCGCTGACTAATGTGCTCAACAATGCCTTTAAGTATGCTAACAAACACATCTGTCTTAGTGTCAGTGAAAGCCCTAGTCATATTGTTATTATGGTAGAAGACGATGGCGTAGGCTTTGATAAAGCGCACATGGCAAAGCTAAATGAAGGTACCGCAGTCGGCTTTGGTTTAGGTTTGTATATTTCTTCAAAGATACTGAATAGGCATAACGGTAACTTATTGCTGGGTAGAAGCCATTTAGGCGGTGCTGCAGTCACTTTTGAAATTCCAAAAAAGCTGAGCAAATCTTAAAAATAAAACCTTTAAAATGATTTAAAAACAATTGCTTATATTGTTTTTGTGATTGTTATCATCTGTCTGCTATTGTCGCATTAATGCTACAAAATGCTACACACCACCACACCTCTTCTAGACCTCCCTATGCTATTAATAACCTCTATTTGTTTGCATGTTTATGCATTCGAATATCAGCTTTTTATCGCTTAAAAACGAACAAATATCTGCGATAAAAATCGATATCACCTCGGTGATATTCAATGTCCAGTTGGAGAGAAACAATAATGAAATTTAAGAAGACAAGTTTGTTTGTGACTTCTGCTTTGTATGCAGCAGGCATGGCGAATGCGTCGGCTACTACGCAAGACACTTATACAATCAAGCCGATTGAATTAAGTGTTGAAGCGGTTAAAGCGAGAACGCAAAGTGTAGCAGCGCAAGATCCAAGCTTTATGCTAGAAGGCAATGGTCTGAACGTTCAAATGCAACCGACAAAGAAATTTGTCCGCGAAGCAGACGTTGAAGGTGCAAACCAATACATCATCCGTTTAAAAGATGCACCAGCTGCATTATACGAAGGTGATGCTCAAGGTGTTGGCGCGACTAAGCCTCTTTTTGCCAATAAAACACTTGGTGCGCGTAAAGTTGACTTACGTCAAGACGCAACTATTGCTGCTTACATCGGTGAACTAGAAGGTAAGCAAGACGCTTTCATCTCGAAAGCGAGAAAAGTAGGTGTTGCCGTTGACGGTCAAGAGCGTTTTCAAATTGCTCTTAACGCGGTTACAGCTACGTTGACTCAAGACGAAGCGGAAGAATTAGCGCGTTTAAATGAAGTTGCAACGATTAGCCGTGTTGTTAATCACGAACTTCTTATGGACGTATCACCTGTTCGTACAAACGTAACAAACGTTTGGGAAGACAGCATGTTTGCTGAATCTACAGGTGAAGCAGGCCTTAAAGGTGAAGGCATGCTAATCGGTGTAATTGATACAGGTATCAATACCGATCACCGTTCATTCGCTGCAACAGGTGACGATGGCTACACGGTACAAAACCCGTTAGGTAGCGGCAATTTCCTTCATGACTGTACAGTAGAAGGCCAAGAAAACCTGTGTAACGACAAACTTATTGGTGTTTGGTCTCACCCACTAATCACTGGTGCGTTTAGCGATCCAGAATTCGCAGAATCTCGTCCAGCTAATGGTGAAGACTACCAAGGTCACGGTTCTCACACAGCAGGTATCGCAGCAGGTAACGTACTTTATGACGTGCCTTACAAAAAAGCGGCGATGGCTTTTACTCACCCTGGTTTAGAAACTGATCTTGTAATAGAAAAAGTGTCAGGTATCGCGCCACATGCTAACTTAATTGCCTATCAAGTATGTTACCCAGGTAACTACGGCGACCTTTACTCAGGTTGTCCAAGCGTTGCAAACGTTGCGGCAATTGAGCAAGCGATTCTTGATGGCGTTGACGTAATCAACTACTCAATTTCTGGTGGTGTTTATCCTCACGCGGATCCTGTTGAACTAGCATTCTTAGCGGCGCATGAAGCAGGTATCAACGTTGCTGCATCAGCAGGTAACGCAGGTGCTTATCAAACAGTTAACCACGTTTCTCCATGGTTATTATCTGTTGCTTCTACACAGCACGGCCGTACTTTCGCTGTAGATACAACACACCGTATCGAAGGCGCTACTTACAATGGCACTAGCATTCCTGCTAGCTACCGTTTAGACATTAACGGTTGGGTTAACGAAGCAGTAACGGCTAAAATCGTTCTTGCAGAAAACTTCGGTGACGCACTATGTTCAGCGCCTTTCGCTGCTGGTACTTTCGCTGAAGGCGAAATCGTTGCTTGTGAGCGTGGTGAAAACCCTCTAGTTGAAAAATCAGCAAACGCTGAAGCTGGTGGTGCTGCCGCAGTTATCATCTATAACACAGATGAGTCTTCACAGGACATGTATCCGTTTATTGCACATTCAATTCCTACCGTGCAAATGGATAAGTGGGATGCACCTTACTTTGTAACTTGGTTAAATGACTCAGATGGTCACATGGGTACACTACCTGCGACTACTGCAACAGCAAACGTAAATGCAACACGCGCTGATGCAATTTCTGAATTCAGTTCAATCGGTTACGCATACTACCCAGAATACCGTGAAGCAACGGCGCCAAGCATTGCTGCACCGGGTTCTGATATTTATTCTGCATACTCAGATGATCAGCCGTTCACGATTTACGCGGCACCAACTGAATTTGCTGACATTTCTGGTACTTCAATGTCTAGCCCGCACATTGCAGGTGCGTTAGCATTGATCAAACAAGCTCGTCCAGATTGGACGCCATCAGAAGTTATGTCTGCAATGCAACTAACAGCGAATGACCAAGTAAAAGACAAGTATGGTCGTGAAGGCGGAACTAACCCATGGTTCTATGGCTCAGGTATTGCACAAGTAGACAGTGCAATTCACTCTGGCCTAATCATGAACGTTCCTGTTGAACACTATAAGCTTGCTGATCCAACAAAAGGCGGTAACTTAGGTGCACTTAACACACCAAACATGGTTGATAGTGAGTGTTACCATGCATGTACTTGGGTACGTGAAGTTGAAGCAACTGTTGACGGTACTTGGACAGTAGAAACAGAAACAAGCGAAATCAGTGTTGGTGTTGACGTTCAACCGTCTACATTCACGTTGAAAGCGGGTGAAAAACAACGCTTGATCGTAACTGGTTCTTGGATTGATTCTCGTAACTCTTATGAGTCACCGCGTGGTTTTGCTGTATTTGGTAAAATTAACCTAACGCATGAAAACCCTGAAGTACCTGTTGCTAGCATGAACGTTGAAATGCAATTAGACAGCGGCAAGCTTCCTGAAGTAGCTGAGTTTACTGCGCATGCAGACAGCTCAACTCATGGCTTAGGTGGTTTAATGCTAGGTGATTCAACTGACCTACAAGTAACTGCATACGCGCCAGTTAAAGCTGACGTTAAAGAAGTACAGTTAGTAGAGCGTCACAACACATCTGGTTCAAGCTTATTCGAAATTGAATTAGACACTACTAAAGTGCACGTTGAGTGGGTAGACGTACCAGCTAACGCTAAGCGTTTAATCGCTGAAGTAGTAGAGCATGGCGCTCCAATTGACCCATATGAGTCAACTAACCCAATTGCAAACGTGGGTATCTACCTTGGTATCGATGCGGATGAAGATGGTGAAGTAGACTATGACGAAGAAGTTGTATGTAAGTCTGTTATCGCGTCTTCAGAAATCATGGATTGGTGTAATGTGCCAAACCCTGAAGCCGGCACATATTGGGTTGTGTTCCAAGAGCATAACACTAATCAAAGATGGTACACGGCAGATGAAATGGAACCACGTTTCTACAACAGCAAAATTGCTACAGCCGTTGTTTTAGATGACGTTGCAACGAACATCAGCATTGATGCTCCAGCAACTAGCTCTAGCGACGCATACAGCGCGATTTCTGTTGAAATTAACGAGAGCGATTGGATGGTTGGCGACAAGCTATACAGTGCAATCGAGTTTGGTTCAGATGCAAACAACAAAGACAATATTGGTTTCATCAGCACTAACTTTGTACGTGGTGTAAATGAAATTTCTATGGCAGATACGCAAGAGCGTTCTGGTATCAACAACTATGTTGGTTACAAGTTATCTGTACTACCTAACTTAACGGGTATTGACCGCACATTCACTGTAACAGGTGAAATCCCTGCAGGCTTAGAATTAGTTGCTGGTAGTGTGCTGTTAGGTGACAACCGTTTCATCGACGCTGAAGTAAGTGTTGAAGGAAACATGTTCACAATTTCTGGTATCCAACCAAATAGCCGTGACATGGAGCGTGTATACACGATTACAAATTCATTAACAGATGAAATGTGTCGTACTCCAGTAGGTGACGGTGGTTACGTTGATCTAGCTGAATATGGTTTCGAACCAGTTGAAGGTGCGCCTAACTCTAACCGTGACGGCCCGCTTCAAGTAGCGTTTAGCGAGATCTTCCAAGATGATCGTTCAGCTAACGAACAGTTCTCACTATTCGGTTCTGAAACTACATCACAAGCTAAGACAAACAGTATTTTCATCCACTCTAACGGTATGATTAACTTTACTGGCCAATGGCATCCAACATTTGGTGCTGGCAACATGTCATACAGCGATGCGTTCAACCCATTCTACTATGCAAACATGGGTGTATTCTGGCATGGTGCTGCAGGCTTCGGTGCTGCAGGTATGGAATTTGGTGCGCCTTATTCATTAGATGACAATGGCGACGGTGTATCAGGTATTTCATTCGTACAATTAGTTGATGAGCAAAACCGTGGTTCACACGTATTAGTTGAGTGGGATAACCTTCAACACGTTGTGCCAGATGGTGTTTGTGGATTCCGTGGTTGTCCTCCAGGTATGCCTTGGAAAGGTAACCCAGATTCTACGACTAAGATCGATGCACAAGTTATTTTCTCTCGTGACTACATGCAAGGCGAAGGTGAATACGAAATCGTATACGCTTACGACAACATGACGTTTGGTGCGTTTAACTCTAACGGTTCACAATTCCAAGAGAGCCTAATGGTAGAAAACGCAGCAACAGCAGGTATTATTGGCTTCACTACGCCACTTGCTGGTACTGCAGGTCCTTGGGGCGGCTGGCATCGTCAGTCAATCATTCCTGGTTTTGACGGCTTCGGTGGTTTAAATAACTTCCTAGAAGACGGTATGGCAGTATGTTTTGACTACAATGGTCCAGAAGTTACAGCGTTTGACGTAATGTTCTACGTGAAAGTACCTCATGATGCATCAGGCAAAGCGTTCACAATTAACGTAAATGCAGATGTTTCAGGTTCTGATTCTGCGTCTTTCGAGAAGCACTTAAGCGTTCCTTCAAACATCTTGTTATACAGCATCGATGACCAAGTTATTGCTGAAAACACGGTAGCTGAAGTACAAGTTGCATACATGGATAACAACAACGTAAACAACGTTATTTCTGTATCTGGAGACAATGTTTCTGCTGTAATCGATAGCCACGAGAGTGGTGCGATGATTCAAATCGTTCCTACAGCGGCTTGGGTTGGCGAAACAGAAGTAACAGTAACAGTGGCTGATGGTGCAAATGCGTCTGATGCGCAATCTACGTCGTTCATGCTAACAGTAGAGCCAGGTGAAAACGTAGCACCGCAAGCAGTTATTGCTAAGCGTCACTACTCAATCATCGAAGGTCAAACTGTGACAGTAGACGGTTCTGCTTCTTACGACATGAATGCAATGGATTCATTAACGTTCGAATGGACTGACGCTAACGGTAATGTTGTTCACAACGCAAATATTGCACAACTTGCTAACTTACCTGTTGGTGAGCACACGTTCACGTTAACAGTAAGCGATGGCGATATGTCAGCGTCTATCGACTTCACAATTGAAGTTGCACCACGCAACGACGGTAGCGAACACGTTGCTGATACTGAGTCTTCAGGTGCTGCATGGATTATGACATTAATCCTAGCGGTTGCTGCAATTCGCAGAAGAGCAGTTAAGCTTGTAGCTTAATCATTTGCTTGAAATAAAAAGAGGCGCTTAGCGCCTCTTTTTTTATGCCTAAATTTTAGCTACGTTGGTTTTCATTAGCTTGCTTTTGTTACGGAAGTAACCACCATTGTGACTGCTGCTGGTACTCTAAAAGCGGTGCAACCTCACCTATTTGCGGTGCGATCATCTTAATATCATTTTCTTTGGTAAGACTATCAATTGTTTTGATGGGCTCATCCCAGTCGTGCAAGGCCAGATTGAACATGCCCCAATGAATAGGGTAATAAGTTTTCGCATTAAGCTCATTAAAGGCTTTTATGCCTTGTTCTGGAATTAAGTGAACTAAAGGCCAGCGCTCGTTGTATTGGCCGTTTTCCATAAAGGCTAAATCAAAAGGGCCATATTTTTTACCGATAGCCTTAAAATGAGGTCCATAGCCGGTATCGCCACTAAAGAACAACGAATTAACGTCATCTTTGATTACCCAAGACGACCAAAGTGTTTTAAATGACGTAGAAGTTGTTCTACCAGAAAAATGCTGTGATGGTGTATTGGCAAAGGTAATGCCGTCTAGGGTGGTTTCTTGCCACCAATCCATTTCGATGATTCGCTCGCGAGGCACGCCCCATGAAACTAGATGAGAACTCACACCTAAAGGTACTAAATAAGTTATATCTTTGTCGGCAAAGAACTTCGCCGTTTCCATTTCTAAGTGATCGTAATGGTCGTGAGAAATAACTACGTAATCAACGCTAGGCAACTGCTCTCTTTTGATAACTGGCGGCTGAAAACGGGTACCCGCAAAACTGACAGGGCTTGCCTGCCCAAATACTGGGTCGATAAGAATATTTGTGCCTTTAAAATTGATCAAAAAGCTGCTGTGACCTAACCACATTGAACGAATATCTTGATTTTCGGCGGAAAACACTGAAAGGTCGGGGATCTGCTCTGGCAATGGGCCTGGTGGTTCTAATTGCCCGTCGCTTGCCCACCAAGTAGTTAGCATTTCAATGAGACTCATATTGTCTTGCATTTCGTCTATTTCATCTTGATTCAAATTCACAAAAGATCCACGTTCACTGTCCCATGCTACCGAGTCTTTATAGTGGATCGTTTGTTTATCACTTGGCGTTTCTCCAAGTGAGGCACAGCCTGTTAATGCTGCCGGTAGCATTAACGATATGGAGGATACCACTGCAATTGCAATGATCGACTTTTTGGAAAAAACAGACATGTAATTCTCGTATATAAACTAAAGCTCAATAACCAAAAACGAATGTAACAGTAGATAAGTTTAATATCCCATAAATTCTGTATCAAAATATTTGGGGTCAGAACATGTTCTGACCCCAAATATAAGATCCGGACATTAGAGTTTAGAGACCAAATTGCTGATTAAGTTTTAAATAAAACTAAGAAAAATAATTTTAAATTAAAGGTTTAAGATTTTTCGTTGGTAAAAATTTGAAGGTAATACCGCTAGCGGGGAGGGATAGCAAGTGGTTAGTTGAGTAGCTGGGGTCAGAACATGTTCTGACCCCAAATGTACTAAAGAGAAGATAGTACTTTTAAGATTTCAGCTGGTTCCATGCGTTTTGAATAGTCTGCGTCTGCATGTTGTGCAACGATTTTACCTTGTTGGTCGATGACAAAAGTGCCAGGTACAGGTAAGCCAACGCGACCTTCGCCGTTATGACCTTCTAAATCAATGCCAACGCGCTTATAAATTTCAACAACGTCAGGCGCTACTTCAAAATATAAGTTGTAGTCCTGCATAACCTTGTTGTCTAAGTCGCTAAGTACTTCAAAGTCATAGTTACCTGATTTTAACTGCTCTAAAGAGCGATCAGGTTGTTGCGGTGTGACAGCGATAAGCTGCGCGTTGTATTTTTTAAATTCAGGCATGTTGTCTTGTAATACCTTTAAATGGATATTACAAAATGGGCACCAAGCGCCACGATAAAATACTAGTACCACAGGGCCTTGTTCTAGTGTTTCTTTTAACGAAACTTGTCCGCCAAAGGCATTGGTTAGAGTGAAATCTGGAGCCATTGCGCCAACGGTCAGGCCAGCATTGGCCATTTCTTCTTTCATTTTGGCATTAGCTGCACCCATTTTGGCGCGATCTTCTTCAGTGAATTTACTACCGATATTGCCAGCAATTTTTTTGAAGTCATCACTTTTAAGCGCTTGCTCATAAGTCATTTTGGTTGGTTGTGGTGCTACTTGTGTGGACTCATTTTTTTCACAAGCGACTAGAAAGATTGAAAATATAAGTGCTAAATTGCGCATGGTGTTTCCTAATATTTATTGGTTCAAGCATCAGACCAGAGTACTGGATGTTTAATTTCATGGTTTCAGTTCATTAAAACAATTGGCTTTAAAGATGTTTACCATCATCTACTTTCTCAGATAGGGGAATAGTAACAAAGCTTCACTTATTAGGTTGGATTTATGACTTTTTGTTAAGTGGATAGCATAAATGTCACGACTATATTGAGGTGCGCTTTCTTGAATAAAGAGCCTGCCTTCTCTGACATGTTCAAAGCACATTTGTAGCGGCAAATAAGCACAGCTACCCGTCTCTAATATAAAATTCATAGCAATACGAGGCTGACTCATGTGATGACGAACCGTTGATACTTCACTGAAATCTCTCATAAATTGGCTGTTTATCGCCTCGCCATAATCTACCATAACCATTTGGTTTAGATTTGGCTCTTGATCGCTCGACACTAGATAGAGCGGTACCGTCGCTACCTTTTCAGTAATCAAGTCTTCAATGTATGGTGGTTCAAACAAGAATGCGATATCAATAATACGGTTAAGTATGTTTTTTCTAAGCTCTATCTGCGAATAGTTATGGGTAGAAAGGTGAACTCCATCTAAGTTCTTATCTATTTTATGCAGCCATTCTTGTAGCACGATATCCCATATAGATACCATCGAACCAACAAATAATTGCTCTGCTTCTCCTTTAGCAACACCAACATCTTGTTTTGTTTTTTGCCACATAACCAATAATTCATTGGCATGCTTAACCAGTTTGTGCCCTTCTGCGGTTAACTTTAATCGTTTTTGACTTCGGTCGAACAACAATACCCCCAACTCTTCTTCTAATTGTTTTATGCGACTACTCACTGCTGCCTGTGTTAAAAACAAATTTTCCGAGGCAACACGAACATGCAAGGTTTGGCTAACTTCTAAAAAGGTCGACAGTAATTCTATTTTCATTTTAATAAAAATAATTTATCAAATCGGTCATTTTATTTTGATTTTTTATTTAATCTTTTTCAACTACATTTTGCGTAATGAGCTATTAGGAGGACATTATGAAAATAGCTATTTTATCTAGAGGACCAAATTTATATTCAACCAAGCGATTGAAAGAGGCAGCGTCATTGCGCGGACATGAGGTTGATATTATTGATACCTTGCATTGTTACATGGATATAACCAGTAATCGCCCAACCGTGCGATATCATGGTGAAGAACTACCCAAATACGACGCGATTATTCCAAGGATAGGCGCATCAATAACATTTTACGGCACTGCTGTAGCGCGTCAGTTTGAAATGATGGGTACGTTTAATATAAATGAGTCGGTTGCAATTAGTCGTTCGAGAGATAAGTTGCGTTCTTTACAATTACTTTCTCGTAAAGGCATTGGTTTGCCACGCACAGGTTTTGCAAGTAAAGCTGACAATATCAAAGACGTTATCAAGAATGTCGGTGGTGCTCCCTTAGTCATTAAGTTGCTGGAGGGTACGCAAGGCATTGGCGTAGTATTGGCTGATACAGCAAAAGCGGCAGAAAGTATCATCGAAGCCTTTATGGGATTAAGAGCCAATATTTTGGTACAAGAATTTGTAAAAGAAGCGGGTGGCGCAGATATTCGTTGCTTAGTTGTTGGCGGTCGTGTGGTTGCCGCAATGAAACGTCAGGGCGCGGAAGGTGAATTTAGATCTAACTTACATCGTGGCGGCAGTGCTGAAGTGGTTAAACTGACAAAAGAAGAGCGTCAGACGGCGGTCAATGCAGCGAAAGCGATGGGGCTTAATTTTTGTGGCGTAGACTTATTGCGTTCACACACTGGTCCGATGGTGATGGAAGTAAATTCTTCTCCAGGGTTAGAGGGTATAGAGGTGGCTACAGGCTTGGATGTCGCTGGGAAAGTGATTGAATTTCTAGAAAAAAATGCGAAGTTTAATGCCACTAAAACGAAAGGCAAAGGCTAATTAAAATGACGGTAAAAATGCGCGCGTTAACTATTGGTGAACATCAAATTCTTCCAGGTGAAACAAAGCAAATAGAGTTGCCTGTGGCTAAGCTATATACAGACTCAGCAGTCAACTTACCTGTTTATATCATGCGTGGTAAAAGGTCAGGGCCTACTATTTTCGTTAGCGCTGCTGTCCATGGCGATGAGTTAAACGGTATAGAAATTATTAGGCGATTGATTAACCTAAAAAACTTCAAAATATCAGCAGGCACGCTGATCGCTGTACCTATGGTCAATGTTTATGGTGTTATCAATCAAAGCCGGTACATGCCAGATAGGCGGGACTTAAATAGAAGCTTCCCTGGTTCGTCAAAAGGTTCTATGGCAGCACGATTGGCAGATATTTTTCTCAAGGAAATTGTGAGTCAATGTGATTATGGTATTGATTTACATACCGGCGCTATTCATCGTTCTAACTTGCCGCAAATAAGAGCGCAATTGTCGGATGATGATACGCTAGAGTTGGCGAAGTCATTCGGTGCGCCCGTGATTCTTAATGCTGACATTCTAGAAGGTTCACTTAGACAAGCAGCTGAACAAAGCAATACAAAAGTGCTTTTGTTTGAGGCGGGTGAGGCGTTAAGGTTTGATGAGTTTTCGATCAGAGTTGGTATTCAAGGGATCGTTAATGTATTGAGACATCTTAAAATGGTGCCAAAAGGTCGTTCTAAGAGAAAGCTAGCGAATCAATTTATTGCCAATAAGAGCAGTTGGGTAAGAGCAACAAGCAGCGGCTTTGTAACGCAGTTTTTTGATATGGGCGATCAGGTGCAAAAAGGCGATATACTTGCCGAAATTGGTAGTCCTTATGGCGAGGTGTTAGGACAAGTTATCGCAAACAAAAGTGGCGTTATTATTGGCAAGCAAAATATACCTTTAGTACAAGAAGGGGAAGCTATGTACCACATTGCTTTCTTTGCAGAAAACGACGAGGACATTGCAGAACATATTGAAAATATGGAAGCTGAACTAACGAGTGACCCAGAAACAAAGATGAATATGTTATGAAAAACAAGCTGATTATTGGTCATATAGAGAATATTGACTTACCAAACTTGGCTATCAGTCAAATGACAGTTAGAGTGGATACAGGTGCACAAACGTCTTCTTTGCATGTTGATAATATTCAAAGAATTCAGATTGATAACAAACCTGCGGTATCTTTCGACATACATCCAGAAGTGCATGATGTCGATAAGGTAATTAGTTGCAAAGCATTGCTTCATGATATTCGCAGAGTGAAGTCGTCAAATGGTATTAGCGAACAACGATATGTCATTAAAACACCTGCAGTTCTCGGTGCGCATAAGTGGGATATCGAAATTACATTGACCAATAGATCCGATATGACGTATTTGATGCTATTGGGGCGCCAAGCAATGACGCCCTTCTTAATTGATCCAACTAGCGCATTTGTGGCAACGGGAGAGTAAATGATTGACCAAATTATTCAGTGGTTAGATTATCCATTATTTACGTTCAATGAACGTGTCATTACGGTAATGGAAGTGCTAACTATACCGTTGTGGTTATTGGTGAGCTTGTGGGTGGCGCACATGCTCATTAAAAAGTTGGGTTCTGTGATGGAGAAAAAGGACAAAGATCCTAATGTTATCCAGCTGGTTCAGCGCTTGTTATACATCGTCGCGCTAGTCGCTATCTTTATTACCACTTTATCGATGTTGAACATCCCAATTACAGCGTTTGCGTTTCTTTCAGGTGCAATCGCAATTGGCTTTGGTTTTGGTGCGCAAAACATCATTAACAACTTCATTAGTGGTTGGATTTTAATGGGCGAAAAGCCCATTCGAATAGGTGACTTCCTCGAGGTTGAAGGGGTTAAAGGTGTCGTTGAAGAAATTAACACACGTTCAACCCGGGTTAGACGCGTAGATGGCGTGCATATGCTTATCCCTAATAGCAAATTACTAGAGAACACCGTTATCAATTGGACGCTAAGAGACAAACTTGTAAGAGGTTCAGTGTCTGTTGGGCTTGCCTATGGTAGCGACTGCCAAAAAGTGCATGACATCATGCTTGATGTGGTGTCATCGCAAAGCGAAGTACTGAATGATATTCGCCATCAGCCAGGCATATTTTTTATGGACTTTGGTGACAACGCGCTGGTTTTCGAAGCTTATTTTTGGATTAATTCTAGAGTTGAAGGTGGACTAAGGAAAGTCTCTAGCGACATTCGTTTTGCACTAGATAAGGCCTTTAACGAAAATGAACTTGTTGTTGCATACCCGCAGCGAGATATTCACATAGATGGTGTTTTAAAGCTAGATAAGTAATCAAGAGGGGTAAGTAAATAGTCATGCAGAAACTAAAACAAGAATTTACCTGTATTGTTGAAGGGAAAGAACAAGCTTTTACCTGGACCCATATCGTTATAGAAGACGAAGACAATAGCGCAGATATCGGACACTACAACTTACCCATTGCTGCGCTCGAGGCTTTGCTTGCAGAAGAGACTCGCCCAAAATATTTGCCGATAGAAAACGGCGCATTCATCTGTTTACGCGCAATAAACTTCAATCCCGATGCAGATTCAAATGACATGGTGTCGCTTCGAATCTGGTTCACTAAAGATCTTGTTATTACGGCTAATAAAGCAGGTCGAAACCTGCGTTCTATCGGGGAGTTAAAACAAACGATTGCTGCAAACAGTGAAATTAACGATGCTGGCGACTGGCTATGTGAATTAATTGAAAGAGTTACCGACAAAGTTAGTCAGCAAATAGAGGATATTGAAGACTTAACTGATCTAGCAGAAGAACAAGTCAGTAAAGAACTCACTGATATTGATCGCCCGGCTATTATTACGATGCGCAAAGATGCGGCTCAAATTAAACGCTTTATGGTCCCGCAAAAAGATGCCTATGAACTGTTACAACAAAAACTGCAGTTAATAAACGAAGTGCAAAAATTCCAAATAAAAGAGCAAGTGGATAGGGTTCATCGCATGCTTGAAAACCTAGTACTTATTAGAGAACGCAGTGCGTTAGTGCTCGAGGAAATTAGGCTAGCGATTTCAGAAAAGCAAAATGAGCGGATGTACGTGTTGTCCCTAGTAACCGCTATCTTCTTACCCTTATCATTTCTCACTGGTTTATTTGGCATGAACGTGGCGGATTTACCTGGCACAGACTTCCCCAATGCCTTTTGGTTCTTATTAGGTGCAATGGCGGGTATTGGCGTGGTGGTGTTTATTGTCATGAAACTAAGAAAATGGCTGTAGCCAACACATTTGTTAGCTACAGCAGTTTATTAAAAGATGTATTGATAAAAGAAGCCTGCAAGTACTGCCATTGAAAAGATAACGGTTAAGAAAGCAAACAGAAGTTTGTTTTTAAACAATGATTTTAAAAGAATCACTTCTGTTAAGCTGGCACCAGCGCTACCGATAATCAATGCCATAACCGCGCCTAGTCCCATACCTTTTGATACCAATGCGGCGCTTAGTGGAATAACAGCTTTTGCGCGAATATATAGAGGCACACCAATAACGGCAGCTACCGGAATAGCCCAAGGGTTGTCATCGCTAGCAATAGAAGAAATAAACTCAGTATGACATTATTGCGTTTCTAAAAGATGATTGTTGTATCGAAGAGTAGCCGAAAAGTGCCGAAATTTTTTACACCGGCATAAATGCTCTGTTGTAACGTACTGAAATATGCCAACAATTTGTCTGGCACAAAACATGCTTTGCATAATATTCCATTCATCCTGCCTAAGCGATGATGTTTATGCTTTGGCATAACTAACAGGACGTTATTTATGCGTATTCTTTCTGTCATTACTGGTGCTTTTGCACTGTCGTTTTGTTTATCTAGTTGCACACCATCTGAAGACACCCCTGTACTTAATGCTTTAACACCACCTGAATTTCAACAGGCGCAATCAAGGGTGCGATATAGCCCAAATTCACAGTCGCCTTCACTGGTGGAATTTATTGTCGAATTTCCGATACAAGGCTCGGCCTATGAATTAGTAGGCGATATTGATATGGAGGTCGCTTTTACCTCAAATAGCGCTGAGCCAGCCTATTACGTAGATACAGAATTATCGCGTTATCGGCTAAACAATCCACAAACAGCGTGTAATTTGTCTATTAACGGCACGATCTCTGTTGAGCAAGAAAGAGTGTTTTACTGTAGTTTCGATGGTTACTTAAATAACCAAATTCTCGCTGCTGAAACCGTTGTTTACCGCTGGTATGCAACTTTAAAATTAAAAAATGGTGGGCAAGATACCATGGATATCGAAAGTTATCTGTACAAGATATCTCCTGAGCATAACCCTTTTGAGCAGCGACCAGCTGTTGTCAATGGCGCCAATGGCACAACCAACCCTCCTATTGATGCTTCCGCTTGGCTTGGGGATAAAATTGTGGGGGAGTAAACAAAAAACGGCTCTTTATGAGCCGTTTTGAACTAAAAATGCCTTGATTAACGACGTTTATGTTTGCGCACGGCGACTAAACCAAGAAGGGCTAAACTCAGTAACGCTAAAGATTCTGGCTCTGGTACATCGACACGAGCTCCGGTTGGCACCACTGAACCAATAGCGCCGCGTGATTGCCCGCTATTAAATGTTGATGTGCCATTAAACACAATATTGCCCGAAGCTGAGTTAAAGGCGAACATGATACCTTGGTAAAAGCCTGAACTGTCTACTTGAATTGTTGCCATGGTGAATGCTGCGAATGAACCGCCCACGTAAGACAAATCGCCATTCAAACCATTAAACAATCCTAGAATTTTGGCGTCATTACCGGTGCTGTTAAACACAGTAGTTGGATCAAAATAATCACCTACATCCCAAGTGATGCCATTGCCTTCGCGTAAACGAAGAAAGGCAATATGGTCGGCGTCGGACACGCCTAAGAAATCGGCTTGAGCTTGAGTAATACTATAAACACCATCGTTAGTTGTCTTTTTAACGTATGTGATTAACCCAGCGTTTGCGGTAAAACTAAGTGTTGCTAATAACGCAAAAACAGATGCAATTAGTTTCTTCATTGTTATTCCTTTTATGCTGATAGACTAATTAAGTTTTTCTTAACAGTCACACACTAGCAACCATTATGCCATTGATTTAAATAACTGAATTATATAGTTATTTATCAAGTAACCATGTTCGAATGGTGATCTTTGTAAAAAAATCGGACAGTTTTCGAGTCTGATTGGATAAATGTGTTAGTGCCTTGCTAACGCTTTGATAATCAAGCAAACTGGAAAAGCTCGCAGCATGAAATGCGCCTTGCGCTGATTTTTCACGGGAAGTTACATGGATTTTATTTTGCTGGTTGTCATTATTCTTGCCTTATTTATTTTTGTCGGGGCTTTTACTGCTTTTGTCAATCGCGGCAAAATTGAAACGTTTCGCGAGCGCTTATCTTTTCTTGAATCGCGAGTAGAAGCGCAGCGAGCTCAGATTGAGCAGTTAAAAGACCAATTAACGGCAAAGGGCGCTAAAGAAGAAGTCTCGCCTGTTGATAAACCCGCATCAAAACAAGCACCTGTAACAGCACCTGTTCGTAACCAATCCATTGATAGCACTCGTTATCTAAAGCAACAATCCTCATTTGCGCAAATCCAAGTAAAATCAGCTAAGCCAGCAACAAGGTTTGATTTGGATAAACTGATCAAAGGCAATGGCTTGTTTTGGTTAGGTGCTATCGTGCTGGCGTTAGGAGGGATATTTCTTGCAAAATATGCCATTGAAGCAGGTTTAGTGCCGCCAAGTGTGCGGGTTACCCTAGGCGCTCTATTCGGTGTAACTTTGCTTGTCGTTGCCGAATATGCCAATCGAAATGCAGATAAATTTAATATCCATAATGCCTATTTCTGCGCTGCGTTGGCGAGCGGAGGAGTGGTGACTTGCTATGCCATGGCATTTGTCGCGTTTGATTTTTATTCTTTCATTACGCCCAATATAGCTTTTGTCTTATTAGGGTTCGTCGCTTTGCTGGCAACATATCTGGCGCTGCGTTTTGGTCCGCTGCTTGCTGCTATTGGACTAATAGGCGCTTATTTAGTGCCAGCATTGGTATCGACAGGTTCTAACAATGTAACCGCTTTGCTGATTTTTATCGGCATTGTGTCTGCCTCAGCCGTTTGGGTTGCAGATGCGGTGAAAAACACCTGGTTATGGTGGCAAAGCTTCATTGGTCACTTTGTCTGGCTTGCACTAGCGGTTGCCATTGCAGATGTTAATGACATTGTCACCATATCAATGTTTTTACTTGCTTCTTTTTATCTGTTTGTTTTTACCAACCTGCTTGGCTGGAATTTAAAACAAACATTTAAGGAACCATTAAGTATTGTCGCTTTGCTTATGCCTCGCACAGAGCAAGCTGCGGTAGTGGCCATATTTTCTCTTGCGATGTTCTATCTATGGCTGCATCCGAATTCCTTGAATACGCTTTCATTAAGCTTGGTGTTGTTTATCGTTGTTACCTTTGCCGCTATTCGTCATAGCGCACTTGATAGTTGGCATTTCCTGATGCTTGGGTTTGCATTGTTCAGCTTTTTACAACTGCCGTTACCGGTTTCTTATCAAGATTATTTCTTCCCATTTTCAGGAAACTATTTGTATGTGCAAGTGGCGGTAGTGCTAGGTTTAGGTACTTGCGTTGCCATGTTAAAAGTAGATAAAGCACGCGTAAGTTATTTGCTACTGATGGTGTTAATACCTATAAGCTTTTATGGATTGAGCTACATCTTCGCGAAACCAGCCGCCGAATCGACCCTGTATCCTATTTGGGCGCTAGAGTTACTGTGCATTGGCGCTATCGCATCAATGGCGGCAAGGCGCACTGATGAAAAGCTTCATCAAGTAACCTATTTAGTGCTAGCCAATGCCACCCTTACCTTATGTTTAACCATGTTATTGTCGGCGAGCACATTAACCATAGCTATTGTTGCTCAGGTAGCGACTATGAGCTATCTCAGTCGCAAATTTAACGTCGCTATTCCAAACTGGATCTATAAAGTTGCCTTGTTGGTTGTGCTCACTAGGCTAACGATGGCGCCTTGGTTAGCGTCTTATAAAGCCGAAACAATTTTGCAGCTACGGTGGACGGTGGTTGTTTATCCACTGGTGATCGCGCTTATTTGGGTTGCTTCGAAATACAATCCTTCAACTCAATTACGCCCATGGTTTACTGGCGTGCTGATTCATGTGCTTGCACTGTTGGTGACAACAGAGACAAGTTATTTGCTGATAGGCAGCTATCCAGATTTCGCCGCATTGAGTTACCACGAATCTATTTTGTTGTCGTTTAATTGGTTATTGCTTGCTGTAGTGTATTTGTATCGAGCGACCCTAACCAAATCATTAAGCACACTATATCAGTATGGCGGAGCGCTACTTATAGGCGGGGCGACGCTGTTGCAATTAGATATTTCGCTTGTTCATAGCCCATTTCTAACAAACCAACATGTTGGTGGCGGCGTGATCAACTGGTTATTTTTACAATGGCTACTGCCAGCCGTTGTACTTTATTTACTGGTCCGATTTAAACTTGTACAACCGCTTTTTGTTAAACCCATCTATTGTGCTGTTGCCTTACTTGGCGTGCTTTTTATTAATGGTGAAATTAGAGCTTTGTATCATCAAGGATTGATTAAGCTGTATACACCCATACCACAAGCCGAGCTCTATACCTATTCGTTTGTATGGCTAGCGTTATCAACAGCGATGATTTTTTTGGCGCAACACAAGCAACATGATTGGTTACGCAATGCTGGCTTTATCGGCTTGGCCATTGTGATTTTAAAAGTGTTTGGCATTGATATGTCGAATTTAGAGGGGCTTTATCGAGCATTTAGCTTTATAGGTTTAGGCTTATGTTTAGTCGGCATAGGCTGGCTGTTTCAAAAACTGCAACGCACTCCTATTGAACAAAGTTAGAATCAGAATAATAAAATCGTCATAAAACAGGTGCTTACTATATTTTTAATTAGTTTGTGAACATTGTTTGATGATTTTTTATAAATTTTTTAGAGTAAAGACTTTACTTTAGTAGAGCACATGCTCTATAATCACAATCGTTCTCTTAGCGAACAATTGTTGTAATAATTTTTTTTATTCTAGCTTTCCCCATAGCTATACCCAGCCGTTGCTTTTAGCAGCGGCTTTTTTTTGCCTGTTTTTTGGTAGGCTTTAAGGAGCAAGGAGCAAGGAGCAAGGAGCAAGGAGCAAGGAGCAAGGAGCAAGGAGCATGGAGCATGGAACAAGGAGCATGGAGCATGGAACAAGGAGCATGGAGCAAAGTCTGCCAAGGTATCGATTGAATACGTATGTAATAGCGCATAATCCGAGCAATTTGATACTCTTAAAGGAACAACAAGTATCGAGCGTTTAACGCATGAAAAGAATAGTTCTATTTATTTTACTCAGTGTCTCGTTTGTTAGTGCAGGCGCAGATTACAAAAGCCATCAATTAAAGAATGGCAAATTACATATACAAACAGATAAGCACGAAGTGGTCATTGCACCACTATCTTCACAAGCGTTTGAAGTGGTTTATCTGGCAGACCAAAAACAACTGCCGTCATTTGCCATCGATCCAACGCAAGATTTTAATGCGCAGGCAAGCTTAACTGTTGAAGAAGAGCGCTTGTTATTTGAAGCAGACGATCTGACTGCGGTTATCTACAAGTCGCCACTGCGTATTAGCTACTATCAACAGAACAAATTGCTAGCAGCGGAAGAAGCGGGCTACTTTAACTATCAAACCGCACTGGGTTTTCGTTTCCATTTAACCGATGACGAAAAACTTATGGGCACTGGTGAGCGTGTCGTAGGCATGAATCGCCGTGGTATGCGCTTGCCATTATACAACAAGGCTGACTACGGTTATGAAACCGAATCAACACAAATGAATTACAGTCTGCCTATCGTGATGTCTGACAAAAAATACATGATAGTGTTCGACAATAGTGCTGCTGGCTGGGTTGATTTAGGGTACAGCGAAAAAAATGTACTGCAGTTTGAAGCATCAGGCGGACGCAGTGCTTACATTATTGCGGCAGGTGAGAGTTATCCTGCGCTTATTCATGAATATGTAAACATCACCGGCAAGCAACCTCTTCCTCCTCGCTGGGCTTTTGGTAACCACGCTTCGAGATTTGGCTATAAATCTCAACAACAAGTAATCGATACCATTGCTGCGTATAAAGAACATAAGGTACCTGTCGATTCTATTATTCTCGACTTATTTTGGTTTGGCCCAGACATTCAAGGCCATATGGGTAATCTAGATTGGGATTTGAATACCTTTCCAGCGCCAGAGCAAATGATTAGTCAGTTGCAAGCGCAAGGGGTCAACACTGTTCTGATTACAGAACCTTTTGTATTAACGTCTTCTAGCAAATGGGAAGAAGCCAAGGCTAAAGGCGTACTGGGTAAAAATGCCGGTGGTAAAAACCCACAAACGTTTGATTTCTACTTTGGTAATACCGGATTAATTGACGTTTTTGATGATAAAGGCAAAGCTTGGTTTGGTGATGTCTATAAGCGTTTAGCAAAACAAGGTGTTACTGGTGTATGGGGTGACTTGGGTGAGCCAGAAGTGCACCCAGCGACAATGCTACATCATGTTAGCGACGCCGACATGACAGTAACCGGCGACGCAATTCACAACGCATACGGACATCAGTGGGCGCAGGTTGTGCGCGATGCGCTGCATGAACTTACCCCTGCACAGCGTCAATTTATAATCATGCGAGCAGGTTTTGCAGGATCGCAGCGATTTGGTCTGATCCCGTGGACGGGCGATGTCAATCGTAGTTGGGGCGGATTGAAACCCCAGGTAGAGTTATCGCTGCAAATGAGTTTGCTAGGCCTTGCTTATACGCATTCGGATTTAGGCGGCTTTGCAGGCGGTGAAGCTTTTGACCAAGACCTATACCTACGTTGGTTACAATATGGCGTCTTTCAACCAATTTATCGTCCGCATGCGCAAGACAATATTGCGCCAGAGCCAGTCTTTCACGACGAAGAAACCATTCGCATAGCGCGTGACTATATTAATCTTCGCTACAAGTTACTGCCTTACGTGTACACATTAGCTTATGAAAATAGCACCACGGGTATGCCACTAATGCGACCAATGTTTTTCGAAAACGAACAAGATAGCAGCTTGATCGACGAAAAAGACCAATATTTTTGGGGTGATAGCTTCTTAGTTAAACCAGTCACCGATCCAAAACTAACTAGTATTGAGGTCAATTTGCCGGCTGGAAAGTGGTTTGATTATTTTTCTACTCGCGCTTATGAAGGGGGGCAAACAATCGACTACCCGCTAACGCTAGAAACCATGCCTGTGTTAGTGCGCGGTGGTGCCATTATTCCAAGTGTACCTGTGGTGCAATCGACCCAGGATTACAGTAGCGCGCAACTACAACTAGATTACTACTTTGACGGTAGCACTGCCCCGCACAGTGCCACCATGTATGAAGATGACGGTATGTCGGCAACGAGTTTAACTGACAAGGCATTTGAGTTACTTAGTTTTGATGCGCAAACGCAAGGTAAAACGCTTTCGTTTAGCTTAAACCGCACCGCACAGGGGCAAGGGTACAAAGGAATGCCAGCGCAACGCTCGATTACGTTAGTGGTCCATAATATTTCAGCAGTAGCAGGTGTCGAACTTGCCGGTGAACCCCATGCTTTTGAATATGACGAAACAACGCAAAAGCTGACGGTTACATTTGCATGGCAACATCAGTTAGCAACAGTTAAGATTACGCAAAAATAAGCAAAGAAAAAGGCGACATTGAGTCGCCTTTTTTATAACCGTGTTGTTTCAGGTGCGATTAAACTTCGCCCTCTGCTTCATTCACTTCTTGATCAAACCATTGGCAAATGACTTGGTTTGCAGACTCTAATCCCGTTTTTTTCAATGACGAGAATGCCTGCACTTTTATATCACCACCAAGTTCTTTTAAGGCTTTTTTCACCGACAACACTTGTGAGGCTTGTTGCCCTTTTTTGAGTTTGTCGCACTTGGTTAGTAGTGCAAGTACCGGTAAACCGCTATCAACTGCCCAGTGGATAAGATCCATGTCTAAATCTTTTAAAGGATGGCGTATGTCCATAAGTACTACTAAGCCTTTTAAGCTGTCTCGCATTTGCAAGTACTCGCCAAGGGCTTTTTGCCATTTCTTTTTCATTTCTAGCGGTACTTTGGCAAAGCCATAGCCGGGTAAATCGATTAAACGTTTTTCAGGCTCAACCTCAAAAACATTGATCAATTGGGTGCGCCCAGGTGTTTTACTGGTACGTGCTAAACTTTTTTGGTTGGTTAGTGTATTCAAGGCGCTTGATTTGCCCGCATTTGAACGACCAGCAAACGCGACTTCAATGCCAGCATCGATAGGTAATTTTCGAATATCTGGGGCACTGATTGTAAACTTTGCTTTTGATAGTTTGATGGCTGACACGCTTATAAGAACTCCTTAACCATAGATCAGCGGCTATTATAATCGTATGCGACGAGAAAAACGAAATAATCACACTTTTTATAGGTTTTTTTTGTTTATGGAAGTTACACCGCAGAATATATGGTGTAAAATGCGAGGAATTTTAAAACTATACGTACGAATATCTTAGCTTTCTAAATAGCCTCAAACGGTTGTCTAGAGCAAAAGCATAATAGAGAGTAAATCAATGAAAACAGTCATCTTTTCGTTATTGTTAGGATTAGGCGCAATCGCTAGCGCTAATGCTGCAGAAGGTAACGTAGACGCAGGTAAAACAAAAGCGGCTACATGTGCAGCATGTCATGGTCAAAATGGTATTGGTATTGCCGACAACTATCCGAACCTTGCGGGTCAGCATGCAGAATACATTGTTAAACAATTAAAAGCGTTTAAAGATGGCTCCCGTGGCGACGCGGTAATGGCGCCAATGGCGATGCCACTTTCAGATCAAGATATGGCTGATTTAGGTGCGTATTTTGCAAGTTTAGATATGAGCGGCGCAGCAGCCGGTGGCGACACAGCAGACGCGGCTCCTGCTAAAGTTGAGTACATTGCCAATGCAGCAGCTGGCCGTGCACTATACGAAAACGGTGACGCAGCGCGTAATATTCCAGCATGTACAGGTTGTCATGGTGACAACGGCGACAGCAAAGTATTGATCTACCCTAACCTTTCAAACCAACATCCTGAGTACATTGTTAAGCAATTAACGCATTTCCAAAAGGGTGAGCGTCAAGATGCAGCAATGAACACTTATGCTTCATTATTAACGAATGAAGACATTGCTGATATCGGTGCATACTTTGCTGACCCAACGGTAGAACCTGCAATGAGCAAAGCAGTTGTAGCAGCTGAAAAAACAGTATTCGTAGGCGATGTACAAGCAGGCGAAGCGAAAGCAGCGGTATGTGCAGCGTGTCATGGCGATAAAGGTAATGCACAAGTTGCCATGTACCCAAGCTTAGCAGCACAGCACGAAGGTTACTTATTCAAACAATTAATGGACTTCAAAAAAGGTCCTGAAGGTCGTGACAACGCTATAATGGCGGGTCAAGTAGCTAACCTTTCTGAAGAAGACATGAAAAACTTAGCAGCGTACTTCTCAGCACAACAAAACACTCGCGCTAAAACAGGTGCAACAAACGCATTGGGCCAAAAACTTTGGTTCGGTGGTGACGAAGAGCGTGGCATTACCGCATGTGCTGGTTGTCATAGCCCAAGCGGTTTAGGTATGGACTTAGCTAAGTTCCCGTCGCTTAAAGGACAAAGCAGCGAATACATTAAAGCGCAGCTAGCATTATTTAAAACTGGCGGCCGTGCTAACGACCTAAACGGTATGATGAGAAATATCGCGATTAAACTGTCTGACGAAGAAATGGCTGCATTAGCAGAGTTTGCGTCGGGTTTATAAGCTAGATTAATAACATTTTAAAAGCAGCCAATAGGCTGCTTTTTTATGTTCAAAACTTGGTACTTACCTTGGTAATAAGTAAGTAGGGTATTGGTATTTGGTGACTTTTTCCCTTACACTCAGTTTTAATGGTTGTTTAACCGTCAAAACATTAGCGCTATGGCAGAATTAAAGGATGCTCATCAAGACTTAGTTGCATGCACTCATTGTGATGCACTGTCGCCAAAACCTAAACTTGCGCCCGGACACAAGGCTATTTGCAGTCGCTGTGACAACGTTCTATTGGTGTACAAAAAGGATTCAATAAACCGCACCCTTGCTATTGCCACCGCAGGGCTGGTGTTTTTCGTACCTGCCATGACCTTACCTATTATCGGTGTTGGCTTAGTTGGCTTGTATAACGAAGCGTCATTGGTAGAGTGTATTCAAGATCTCGTTGCCAACGATTTCCCCGTGATGGCACTTTGTACCTTTTTATTCACCATCGCAATTCCCTTTGTACGCTTGTTCACTGCATTTGTAGTAACAGTGTCTATCAAACTTGGCATGTATACGCCTGGCTTACTGCAATTTTTCCGCTCTTATCACACATTAGACAAGTGGGTGATGCTCAATGTGTTTTTGCTTGGCGTGATCATATCCATGTACAAGATTACCGATTTAGCTGAGCTATCCGTGGGGCTCGGGCTTTTAGCCTTTACCGGCTATTTAATTTGCTCAACCTTTATTTCCGTTACCTTTGATCCGCATTATGTTTGGGACAAACTAGAATATGAGCTCGCACGTACGAACCGCTAAACAACATGGCTTGGGCAATTGTCCAAAATGTTTGAAGCTCAATCGTATGATGGGGGCAAAACAAAAGTGCACGCGTTGTGGTGCGTACTTTTATATTCGTAAGCCCAAAGCGATGCAGTACACCTTGGCATGGACGATAGCGGCTATAGTGACACTCTTTCCCGCTAACTTATTACCCATGATGGTGTTTAACAAAGTAGGTAGTGGTGACCCGTCTAATATTATGGGTGGTATCATAAAATTGGTAGAAATGGGGATGTTACCGATTGCGATCGTGGTCTTTATTGCCAGTTTTGTCGTACCTATTGCAAAGATAACAGGTTTGTTAATTTTGGTTTTTACTGCTAAGTATAAGACTAAGGTACAACCAAAAACGCGGGCCAAAATATATGAAATCGTTGAATTTTTGGGTCCATGGTCGATGTTAGATGTATTTGTAGTTGCACTGATGGTAGCTGTGGTTAATTTAGGTTTTGTCACCTCTATAGAAGCAGGGGCAGGCAGTACTTATTTTACACTCGCCGTAATATTTACCATGTTTGCATCACAAAGCTTTGAACCTCGCTCAATTTGGGATGAAGAAGAGTATGACCGAGCAGGATAACGGCACAAATAATGTTAAAGTCTTGAAAAAGCCAGCTATATCAGCAGTTTGGCTAGTACCTGTTATTGCCTTAGTGTTTGGTGGCTGGATGCTGTTTAAGGCGATAAAAAGCCAAGGTATTTTCATTACAATTCAGTTTAATTCTGCCAGTGGTATTGCCGTTGATAAAACCCAAGTACGTTATAAGGGCTTGAAAGTTGGTACGGTTAAAGATGTTGAGGTAACTGATGATTTGCAGCATGTTATCGCAACGGTTGAGATGATCCCAAGTTCGTCAAACATGCTAAATGAAGACACTTTGTTTTGGTATGTTACCGCCGATATCTCTTTTGAGGGCGTTAAAGGCTTAGATACGCTGTTATCTGGTAGTTACATTAATATTCAGCCAGGCATAGATGAAGACGCCGATTCCGAGCGCAGCTTTATTGCGTTAGATGACAGGCCCGATATGGACTCCACCACACCAGGGCTTCATATTGTGTTGCAAACAAATACCTTAGGCTCGTTGGGTAAAGGCTCGCCTGTAACCTTTAAACAAATTCCTGTGGGGCGCGTTGAAGGTTATAGCTACAATCAAGATAACGACATTATTGACGTAAATGTCTTTATCAATCCTGAATATGCCAATTTAGTTAAAGAAAGTTCACGTTTTTGGAATGCCAGTGGCATTGAAGTAGAAGCCAGTTTAAATGGTGGTATTAATGTTAAAACTGATTCACTAGCCACCATCATTGCTGGCGGTATCGCTTTTGACAATTCGGAGTATGAAGCGCAGTTAGATCCTGCCCAAAATGGCTTTACCTTTGAGCTACACCCAGATTTTCAATCTGCCGAAATGGGGCACACTATTGTGCTCGAGCTGGAATGGAATTCAGGCGTCGATAAACACGCACCGATTATGTATCAGGGCCTAACTATTGGTCGTATTCAAGAATTTTCTCGTATCGATGCAGAAAAGCGCAAGATAGTGGCGAAAGTCAAAATGAATCCGCGCACAATTCCTTATTTAACCGACAACACGGAATTTTTTGTAGTATCGCCTGAGCTTGATTTAGGTGGCGTTACAAACCTACATTCGCTGCTAACAGGTAGCCATATTAGCGTCAGATTAAGCCCCTTGGGTGAATCAAAAGATCGCTTTTTAGTATATAACCACAAACCACCTTACCCTTATACAGAACCAGGTTTGCATCTGATCTTGGAATCGCACGTATCGACTAAATTAAAACCGGGTGCAGGCGTATTTTATCATCAGCAACAAGTGGGCAGTATCCAAGCGGTTGAGTTTCTGAACCCTAAAAAATCTATGGTGCATATCTTTATTAAGCCGCAGTTTCAAGATTTCGTAAAAGCTGATTCTCGCTTTTGGGATGTTACCGGATTTCGTATTACCGGCGGGCTGCAAAACTTTGAAGTGCAAGCAGATGCCATTCAATCGATTTTAAAGGGTGGTGTAGCCTTTGATGATGGATTAACAGAAACATCAACAGAGATTTCAAATGGCACGGTTTATCAATTGTTTAACAGTGAAGATACCGCGAAACAGCGTGAGTATGTGGAGTTTCAAATTGCTACCGCCAAAGATATAGCCGTTGGAACACGTATTATGTATCGCGGTGAAAAAATTGGCTCAGTTCATGAAATTCAGCGCCAAAAGGGGCTCGAAACAGTAATTGCAGGGCTTTATCCAGAGTTTAAACCTGTATTGCGTGAAGATAGTTTATTTTGGCTAGTAAAACCGCAAGTGTCATTAGCTGGGTTAACCGACACCGAAGCACTTTTTGGCGGCAGTTACATTAATGCCCATATTGGTGAGGGCGAGCCGAGCAACAAATTCATTATTACCATGCAAGCGCCAGAAAAGCCAACCTACTCAGAAGGTTTGCAACTTAAGTTGCAAGCGAAATCAGGTAACGTGGTAAATATTGGCAGCCCAGTCAGTTATCACGGCATTAAAGTAGGTCAGGTAGATAGCATTCAGTTAGATGATGAAGCAGAGGGCGTTGTCATTCACGTTACGGTTGATGAATTGTATCGTCATTTAATAACGAGTTTTACCCGCTTTTATAACGCAAGTGGCGTCACCGTATCTGGTGGGCTCACCAATTTCACGGTTAAAACAGAATCAGCAGACGCCATTTTAACCGGCGGTATCAGTTTTTATAATCCAGACAATATTCCTAACGCTAATTTAGTAGAAGAGGGAGAAAAGTTTCGACTGTTTAGCAGCTCGGCGCACGCTGAACTAGCTGGCCAAACTGTGACTGTTTACTTTCAAGACGTATCATCGCTACGAGAAAACATGAACGTAAAATACAACGACCAAAAAGTGGGTGTTGTATCGAAACTTGTGTTTGATGAAAGCCATTTTGGGGCGCATGCCATCATTTACTTGAACGATGCTGGCCGCAATTTTGCGGTTGAAGGAAGCCGCTTTTGGTTTGCACAGCCTGAATTTGGATTGGTTGGTAATAAAAACTTAGAAGCAATCGTCTCTGGTGGCTTCGTTGCGATTTTGCCGGGCGAGGGCGAATCAAAAACTGAATTTGTCGCCGAACCTTTAGCCCCAGTTACTACCGAATTACCGTATGGATTAAACGTTAAGTTATCTTCGCCAAAACTCGGCTCTATCAGGCCAGGTAATCCAATTTTGTATCGCCAAATTAAAGTCGGAGAAGTAATAGGCGTTGACCTATCAAATGATGCTGCAACTGTTGATATTTACGTTAATATCTATCAAAAATACAGTCCGTTGGTTACCGCTGAAAGTAAGTTTTGGAATACTAGTGGCGTTAAGATTGATGCCGGTTTATTTTCAGGTGTGAAGATAGATTCAGAATCAGTTGAAACGCTGTTATCCGGTGGTATTGCCTTTTCAACACCTAGTGTTGCCGAACAAGTCACCCAAGGCCACGAATTTGAATTGTATCCGCAGGCAGATGAAAGCTGGCAATCATGGCAAGCAGAAATTAATTTAGAGTAGCATAGCTAATTGCGATTAGTGACTTGTACCGCTCTAGTTACTTCTTGTGAGCACTATTAAAAAACGCTTTGGTTTCTTCTAATAAATCTATGTCTGTAATAACGCCTGAAATATATTTAGTTTGAGCCTTTGAGTTTATTAATAAGTAACCCAGTTCAAATTCGAAATTTGAAGGCTTAACCTCCACCTTTACGCCAAAACATGTATCAAGTTTTGATGGTAACTTTTCAACATATAGAGTCTCGATATTTATATCATTGAGAGCAGGGTAAATAGAGTTATAGAAATATTTAAAATCAGATTCAGCTTCAATTTCTGTTTTAGACAAATAAAAAATTACCATGCCAGAACATTGTTTAGCGATGGAGCTAAATGAGGATGATACTAGTATTAAAAATGTTAGAAATTTCATCTCTACTTCCGTTTACGCCTAACAGCTTATTAATGCGACCCTGCAAGGGTGTTTATGCCTTCAACGAGTGCACTTTTCTATAGTGAAAAGCATAGTAATTCAATCACTAATACAAAGCAAAACCACCTGATGGAATTCTACTCAACATTTAACTAATACAACGAGCAGTGCAACATAACCCATTCCCCATTGAGGTTTGCCGATAGTGTTTTTTGATGATCACGCATAAGTTCTTCATGGACGAAGAACAAGGTGAAATAGGACAAGGATGTGCTATTGAGACGGTGCGTCGACATCATTAAAAAACAATAGCGGGGTCGTCAAACCGAGTTGGGGCGTGGGGGTTAGGGACTTATTACCCTTAAAAATCTAACACTGTGCTTTGTAAATACGAAGTGCTTGCGGCGGGAGTTCAATGCTTTAGTCATCTAATGCTTGGAGGAGCAACAAAAAGCAGTTTGGATTTACAAGCACCCTTCGGGCAGCAACTACTTATAAAACCTATCTTCAGTATATCTTCGGACGTAGCTAGCTACAGACCATCGGATCTACTTTGCTATCTTTTTAATTAGTTGCTGCAGAGTCGATTTTTAAGGGTATTAAGTCCCTATCCTAGGGGTGTCACGTTACACCCCTAGACTATTACTCCTTTAGGAGTGATATATATTGTGATCAAAGCAAAACGAGATTCCGTGTCAGGCACGGAATGACGTTGGAGGTTGCTTGGTAAGCACGGAATGACGAAAATTCGTTGTTAGCACTTAGCACTTAGCACTTAGCACTTAGCACTTAGCACTTAGCACTTAGCACTTAGCACTTAGCACTTAGCACTTACCACTTAGCACCTATTCCCCAACTCCCGTAATCCCCTGCAACACCTTACTCGCCTCAACATAATCACTCGCCTCTGTAATCGCGGTAACAACCGCAATACTATCCACACCGGTTTGCCACACAGAAGGCGCTCGTTCAATACTAATACCACCAATTGCAACAACAGGAATATCAGCCTTAAGCGACAGGAGGTGAGTGAGTGTTTGCACCCCTTGAATTTGCCCCGTCATATCTTTTGTTTTGGTTGGAAAGATAGCGCCGACCGCTAGGTAAGATGGTTGCAGCTGCTGTGCTAACAAAAACTCGTAGCAGCCATGGGTGGAGATGCCAAGACGCAATCCTGCGCGATTAATTGCCGCTAGATCGGTATCTAACAAGTCTTCTTGACCAATATGCACGCCGTAAGCACCATGAGTAATCGCTAGTTGCCAATAGTCGTTAATGAATAGGCGAGTATTTGGATAGTCTTTCGCTAATTCAACCGCGCGTTTGATTTCAGCCTCTATGGTGGCCTGACTTTTATCTTTGAGCCTTAGCTGAATAATATTAAAGTTAAGCGGCAGCAACTTCTCAAGCCATTCAATACTGCCAATAACTGGGTAGATGCCCAAAGATTGGTTTGGCGAAAGGTTCAGTGGTTTAAACGCCGGTAATTGACTAAAGCGCTGCTGAATATTATCCACTACGCGAGGAAACATGGCGGGGTTAGTGGGAAATTGGGTTTGTTCAAAAGCGCCATAGTGCTCCATTTTGCCTAGGTTGGCATGCAGTCCCTGATTGATAAATGCTTTTGCTAGTGTGATTGCATCTCGCACTAGATAGCCTTGGGCTAAACAGGCGGCGACCGCACTTGCGAATGAACAGCCACCACCATGGCTATATCGTGTATTGATTTTATCGCTGCTAAGACAATAAACGTGTTCGCCATTGTCGCCGATATTGTCAGTGGCGTGATAACAGATATCGGTGCAGCTGTCGTCATCACTATGACCGCCCTTAATAATGACCGTTGATATGCCTAATTGCTTAAAAGCTTTTGCTTGTTTTGTAGTGTCTGTTTCGCCGGTAATATTTTGTGCTTCGCTTAGGTTCGGCGTAATGATATCAATGTAGGGATAAAAGCCCGTTGAAAAGGCTTGATTGGCCGTCGACATAACACCACCCACACTCGCTTGCCCCACGGGGTCGTAAACTACCAATATATCGTGGCGTGCTTTTAGATCTTTGAGTAAGTTGTACAACCATTTTGCTTGCTTGTCATTTGCGATCAATCCTATTTTAATCACGCGTGGGAATTTGTCTTCAAGCAAGGCTTGCGCTTGCTCTTCCAAAATAGCGATATCTGTGGCATTCACGGCATAAAACTGTTTACTATTTTGCGTGGTATTCGCGGTACTGATGGTGCACACTTCCACGCCAAAACTATGGCCGGTACGAAGATCCGCGGCAATGCCCGCACCGGCGCTACAATCGCTCCCCGAAATAGTCCAGATAATAGGTTTATCGCTCATGCATTAAGATTCCTGATGCCAAAAAGGCGTATCGAGTGTTGGCGTACTAGGATGCGCTGTTTGGCGCTGTTGCATAATGCCAGCAACATATGCGTTTTCACCAGCGCTTAGTGATTGATTGAAAGCCTTTGCCATTAATACCGGATTATCAGCAAGTGCTACAGCACTATTAAGTAAGATGCCATCGTATCCCATTTCCATCGCCAAACAGGCGTCAGACGGTTTGCCAATACCTGCGTCTAGTATCAGTGTAGCCTCTGGCAAGCGCATACGGATAGTTTCTAGATTGTATGGATTCATTAATCCTTTGCCGGTGCCTATAGGCGAAGCCCAAGGCATGATCACTTCGCAACCGAGATCCCAAAGGCGCTGACATAGCACCAAATCGTCTGTGCAATAAGGTAAAACGTTAAAGCCGTCGGCAATTAATGTTTTAGTGGCGGCGAGCAGTTCAATTGCATCGGGTTGTAAATTGTAGTCATCGCCAATCGTTTCCACTTTAATCCAGTTGGTTTGAAATATCTCGCGACTCATTTTGGCCAGCGTAATAACCTCTTTAGCGGTTTTACATCCGGCAGTATTAGGCAGCAAATGACCGTCTACTTGAGCCATGATTTCTTGGATATATTGCCATATCTTCTCGCCGCCTTGCTGTGCAGGATTTTGCCGTTTGAGCGACAAGGTCACCACTTGTGAACCACTCGCTAAAATCGCCTGCTTCATAATGTCTGGTGATGGATATAAAGCACTACCAATTAAGAGACGGTTGTTTAATTGTGTTCCATAAATAGAAAGTGACATTTTAGCCCCCTTGTATCGGTAGCATAACATCAATGCTATCGCCTGATTTTAGCTGCGTATGGTTATAGTCGTCACGAGCGACAAACTCACCATTTAACGCGGCGGCAAAAGTCGATTTTGCTTCAACGTATTGCTCAAGTGCGTCAGCCATTGTGCTGGTTTTACAAAGTGTTGTGGCTTCGCCGTTTATGTGAATATTAATCACAATCTTGTACCTGTATAAATTGGTTGTGTGGCAAGGTTGCTAAACTAATCTGTGAGGTTGCCATCGCCTCCACAAGCGCCGTAGTTTGTTCCATGATAATGGGCGCAATCAAAAAGCCGTGCCTAAACAAGCCATTAACGTGAATTAACTTATTGTTTCTTATCAGCTTGGGTTGATTATCTTGAAACGCTGGACGCAACGCGCTGACATGCTGTCTTATTTGCGCTTCTGCAAAGCCAGGGTGCACGCTGTAAGCAGCACTGAGTAATTCGAGTGCAGAGCGCACAGTCATCGGCCCTTTATCTTCACTTTCAATTTCTGTTGCACCAACCACATAGAAGCCTTTTGACTTCGGCGCAATGTAGAGTTGATAGCGAGGATGCATCAAACGAATCGGGCGACTAATATTGACCTCTGGCGCAAACAGTTGAAACAATTCACCTCTTACACCACGTAATGTGCTTAGTGAACTATTGGCTAAACCGTTATGCGTTTCTGCCGCATTAACGCCGCGACAGTCAATGATGATATCAGCCGTTATCGAGTATTGTTGCTCTTGCCTTTGGTATGACACCTGCCCTGATTTAGCGCACAGCGAAGTAACATCACTTTGTTCAAGCCAATTGATGCCGTAGCGCTGAAGTTGCTTTTGCAATGCAATCAGTAGGCGTCGATTACCTATTTGCCCTTCTTCGGGCAAATACAAACCCAAATTGAAGCTGCGTCCAAGTTCAGGCTCAAGTGCTTCAATGCCCGCCCTATCAAGGGTGTGCATGGGGTGCTCAGCATAGTGCTGCTGCAAGTAACGCTGTTGGCGCAAAAAATCACCCTTGTCTTGCTCATGGCACACCATAAGCGCCCCTTGTTGCTGAAAAAAGACAGGCTCGTCCAGCGATGCAACGAGTGCGGGCCACTTTTGCAAAGCAGCCAAACCCATAGCGACAATATTAGGCTCGGCTTTAAACGCTTCGCCAAGTGGTGTTAACAATCCGGCGGCAGCGTAAGCGCTACTTTGCTTGCCTTGCTTAGTGTCTCTATCTAGCAGGGTTATTTGATGACCTTTGCGGTGCAAATCTAGGGCGACGAGTCGCCCCATTAAACCGGCACCTACAATGACAATGTTCATCGTTTAAAGGGCTTTTCGGTATATTTCGCCACCTGTTTGAGTAAATTCCTCAGATTTTGCAGCCATGCCATCTTCCGCTTCTTCAAGCTTGGCAGCATAGTCACGCACATCTTGGGTAATTTTCATCGAACAGAACTTTGGCCCACACATAGAACAAAAATGGGCAATTTTGCCTGATTCTTGCGGTAAGGTTTCGTCGTGAAATGCACGTGCTTTTTCAGGATCTAAACCAAGGTTGAATTGGTCGACCCATCTGAATTCAAAGCGGGCTTTAGACAAGGCATTGTCGCGAATTTGCGCGCCAGGATGCCCTTTTGCTAGATCACCAGCATGCGCAGCTATTTTGTAGGTAACTAAGCCTTCGCGTACATCTTCTTTATTCGGTAAACCTAAATGCTCTTTAGGTGTAACGTAACAGAGCATGGCACAGCCATACCAACCAATATTAGCGGCACCGATGCCAGAGGTAATATGGTCATAGCCGGGAGCAATATCCGTGGTGAGTGGGCCTAAGGTGTAAAACGGCGCTTCGTGACAATGCTCAAGTTGTTCATCCATGTTTTCTTTGACCATATGCAGTGGCACATGCCCAGGACCTTCAATCATGACTTGCACATCGTGTTTCCATGCGATTTGAGTAAGCTCGCCAAGCGTACGTAGCTCAGAAAATTGCGCTTCGTCGTTAGCGTCTTGCAAGCACCCTGGGCGCAGGCCATCGCCAAGTGAAAACGATACATCGTAGGTTTTACAAATCTCGCAAATCTCTTCAAAGTGGGTGTATAAGAAGTTTTCTTTATGATGTGACAAACACCACTTTGCCATAATAGAACCGCCGCGCGATACAATGCCGGTTAATCGCTTAGCGGTCATAGGCACATAGCGCAGCAGTACACCTGCGTGAATAGTAAAATAGTCTACGCCTTGCTCTGCTTGTTCAATAAGCGTGTCTCTAAACACTTCCCAAGTGAGATCTTCTGCAATACCGTTTACTTTCTCTAACGCTTGGTAAATAGGCACTGTGCCAATAGGTACCGGCGAGTTACGAATGATCCACTGACGGGTTTCGTGAATGTAGCGACCTGTCGATAAATCCATAACAGTATCGGCGCCCCATTTTGTTGACCATACCAGTTTTTCTACTTCTTCTTCAATTGATGAAGAGACAGCAGAGTTTCCAATATTCGCATTTACTTTGATCAGGAAATTGCGACCAATAATCATTGGCTCAGCTTCGGGGTGGTTAATGTTTGCTGGGATGATTGCGCGCCCTTCTGCTACTTCTTTACGCACAAATTCGGCAGTAATTTGCTCAGGGATTTGAGCACCCAGCGGTTGACCTGGATGTTGCTGGCGTAAAATCTCTGATTTTACGTGCTCACGTTTTAGATTTTCGCGAATCGCAATATATTCCATCTCAGGGGTAATAATGCCTTGGCGAGCATAGTGCATTTGTGTAACGTTTTGACCAACTTTTGCGCGACGCACTTGTGGTAAATGTTCGAAACGAATGTGATCAAGCCCTTCGTCAGCTAATCGTTGCTGGCTATAGTTTGAACTTTGCTTATTGAGTGTTTCAGTGTCGTTGCGCGCTGCAATCCAGTCTGCTCTGAGCTTTGGTAGGCCTTTATGCACGTCAATGGCAACATCAGGGTCGGTATAAACGCCCGATGTGTCGTAAACGCAAATTGGTTCGTTAGGCTCAAATACTGGGTTGTCTTTACTTCCACCCACCAAGGTATCGGCTTGCGAAATCTCGCGCATACCAACGTTAATGTCGTGCAGCTCCCCTGCAACATACACTTTCTTAGAATTAGGGTAAAAATCGCTCTTAAGATTATTAATGAAAGCTTGTGCCTGTTGGCGGCTTTCTCGTCTAGTTGTTGTACTCATGGTCTCTCACCTGTGATGAAAATTATGCAGGCGGAGTATTGGCAGATGAATAGAAACAATAGCTCATGAAAAGCTACTGTTTGCTCTTGTTCCCTACGCAGATTTGGCTAGTTAGCCTACTCTGATCAGGTTCCACGGATCCCGCTTTCGCGATCTCAGCCTCTGGCACTCCGACAAGTGTTTAGCCACTCAATTTAGTGACTAGTCGATGCTGATTCTAAGGGCAATAGTTAGCGCACGCAAGCGGATTATTGTGTGTTGTCACCTTAACTGCTTTTACTTGTTGAGATTGACGAAAGGTAATTAGCTGGCGTTTGCCTATTTGCCTATTTGCCTATTTGCCTATTTGCCTATTTGCCTATTTGCCTATTTGTTTATTGGTAGGTATATTGTATGCAATAAAAATAATGAAGCATGCCTTATGAAACTACCTGCACTTATTACCTCATTGCTACTTAGCACGTCACTATCTGTATCTGCTGGCGATGTATTTGAACAAAAAGATGTTACTCATCAAGATATTTTGCGTGGCTCAATTACGCCTGAGCGCGCATGGTGGGACTTACAGCACTATCATTTAGCCTTTGCTGTAGACAGAAAAAACAAGCAAATCAAAGGAACAAACACGGTAACTTACAAAGTTATCGGTGAGCAAAAACGCTTCCAAATCGAGCTACAACCTCCGCTAAAGCTCACGAAAGCCGAACAAGGTGGCCAAGCGTTAACCATTGAGCAGGACGGATATACCTATTTTATTACGCTTGCTAGTAAGCAGCCGCTGGGCGCTGAAAAACAGGTGGTGTTGCATTGGCAGGGGCAACCTCATGTTGCGGTAAGGCCGCCATGGGATGGTGGTTTTACTTGGAGCCAAGACAGTAATGGTCTGCCTTTTATTGCCACGTCAAATCAAGGTATAGGTTCAAGTATTTGGTGGCCGTCAAAAGATCATGGTTACGATGAACCAGACAAGGGCGTGCTAATTAGTGCTGAAGTGGAAAAACCTCTGATGGGCATTGCTAACGGGCGTTTAGTAAACACCGAAGAGAAAAAGGACACGCGCGTATTTCATTGGCAAGTCACTAAACCTATCAACAATTATACGGTGAATATCAACATAGGCGATTACGTTTATTTTGGTGAAACATTTAATGGCGAAGGTGGCACCCTTGATATGGATTATTACGTGCTGCGCGAAAACTTGGAAAAAGCCAAGGTACAGTTTAAAGATGCGCCAAGATCTATTGAAGCCTTTGAGCATTGGTTTGGTCCGTACCCGTTTTACGACGACAGTTTTAAATTAGTAGAAGTGCCTTATTTGGGCATGGAACATCAAAGCTCGGTGACATACGGAAACGGCTATCAAAATGGTTATAAAGGGCGTGACTTAAGCGCGACAGGAAACGGCGATAAGTTTGATTTTATTATTATTCACGAAGTAGGTCACGAGTGGTTTGCTAATAATATTACCGCTAAGGACAACGCTGATTTGTGGGTGCACGAGGCGTTTACTAATTATTCGGAAAGTCTGTTCTTGGAGTACCATTTCTCGAAAGCTGAAGGTGACGAATATGTGCGCGGTACGCGCCACAATATATTCAATGAAGCGCCAATCATAGGCATACCACATATTAATCGCTCGGGTAGCAAAGACATGTATTACAAAGGCGGAAACATGCTGCATACTATTCGCCAGGTAGTTAATGACGATAAACTGTGGCGAGAAATTTTACGTGGATTAAACCGCGACTTTGCCTTACAAACGGTTGAATCAGCGCAAATCGAAGCCTACATGGATGCAAAAACCGAGAAAGATTTATCTAAAATCTTTGACCAATATCTACGAGACTATCGCGTGCCAACCTTGGAGTATTTTAACAAAGGTGATGACGTGAGAGTGCGTTGGAACCAGGTAGTGAAGGGCTTTAATATGCCAGTGCGTGTTTTTATCGATGGTCAGCCTGTTTGGCTTGAAGTCACTGACAAGTGGTCTATTTTACCAAGCAAGCCAAAAACATTGCGTGTAGATCCAAACTTTTATGTCACATTTTTAAACATCTTAGGTGATTAATTTTATGCGGGGCTATCGACCTTAGCCCCGATTCTCGACTACACTATAGTTAATCTAACTTCGCGAATAATAGGATATTTATGAAAGCGTTGATCTCCTGTGTAGTTGCACTTCTTTTAAGTTTTAATAGCTTCGCCTTGGATTACGAAAAAGGCTTATCTGACCTAAATCGAGGTGACTTTCAATCAGCAAAACAGCAATTTGAAGCACTGGCAGAGATGGGTGTTGCGCCTGCTCAATTTCAACTTGCGCAAATGTATATCAATGGCTGGGGTGTTAAGAAAGATATCCCAAAAGCAATTGGCTATTTAGAACAAGCGGCAGAGCAAAATGACCCCAGTGCTAACTTTCAGTTAGCGGTCATGTACACTGACGGCAATGGTGTGCCAAAAGACGAAAAGAAAGCCTTTGAGTTAAACCAAAAAGCAGCGATGAAAGGGCTTGAAGCAGCACAATTCAATCTAGGTGTTATGTACGAGCAAGGACAAGGCACTTACAAAGATTACAAGCAAGCAGCGAAGTGGTATGAGCGCGCGGCGAATCAAAATTTTGCGTTAGCACAGTTTAATTTAGCGCTACTGTACTCAGAAGGTAAAGGGGTTAAGAAAGATGTAAAACAATCTTTCATTTGGAATACCCTTGCGGCGCGCGCGGGCTATACGCCAGCAGAGAAGAGCCTTATTTTAGATGAGCGCAACATGAGTAGCGCAGACATTGAATTAGGGCGCGCACAGGCAGAAACGCTGCGTACAAAAATTCTCACTCAGCTTGAAGAAAAAGCGAGATTAAGAGAGCAAAATCGACTGGTATATTGATCTATATCAGCTTTTTTTCAGATAAAGCGATTTAACATATATCCATAGACAAAACCTACAAAACAAAGGAGCCGTTTATGGATATTTTCACTATGTTTTTCAATGACCCTGTGGTCTTTATTTCATTTACTGGATTAGCGGTTGTATTAGCTATTTGTGCCTATTATGTATGGTTTTTCTTGAGTCACATTGAACACGATAGCAAGGGTTCGCATTAGTCGGCTGACACGCTCGAAATATCTCCCGTCGAAAGACGTATTCGCTTATACCTAGCAACATGAATTGGTATACTAGGCCCTAACTTTGGTTAGGGCTTTTTTTATGATTTATTCTGCAACGTTCAAACCCGCTTGGTGGCTCAGTAATAGTCATGTGCAAACCATGGCGGCAAAACTTTTGCGCAGAAATGAAACCATTTCCACTTTCAAGCAGCAGCTCGACACACCCGACGGTGACTTTATTGAACTGGCGTGGACGCAAACACCGGATTCTATTTCACCAGAGCAACCTATAGTTGTTATCTTGCATGGCCTAGGAGGCTCTAAAGACAGCCACTATGCCAAAGGAATGCTTAAATCGGTAACGGAAAAAGGATGGGTTGGTGTACTTATTCATTTTCGAGGCTGCGGTGATTTACCTAATCGCAAGGCGCATGCTTACCATTCAGGTTTTACTGATGACATTAGCTTTTTTAGCGATTATTTAGCGCAACACTTTCATAGCAATCCCAAAGCGATCATGGGGTTTTCCCTTGGCGGTAATGTATTAACGCGTTACTTGGCCCAAACCACACAATCGCCGTATCAAAGTGCAGCAGTTATTTGTGCACCCTTGCATTTGCTTAGTTGCAGTGAACGAATTGCGCAGGGTAGCTCTAAGATTTATCAAAAGTATTTGGTAGATATGTTAAAGACGTCGACCGCCGACAAAATAGCGGATGGACTGGTGACGCATATTTCGGCTGATGAACTTGCTGATATTCGTTTGCTTTTCGATTTTGACGATAAAGTAACTGCGCCGCTCAATGGCTTTGATAACGCTGTGCACTACTATGAATCCGTTAGCGGCCGTTATGTGATCGATAAAATTGCTATACCTACACTGTTTGTACACGCCAAAGACGATCCTTTCCTTGCCCATGAAGAAATTGTAAAACTACCTACTTTACCAGAGCATGTGCGTTTTGAAGTGAGTGAAAAAGGCGGCCATGTTGGCTTTATATCGGCGCGGGGCTTAAAACCGTTCTTTTGGTTGGAACAACGCATTCCGCAATTTTTTGAGGACTATTTATGATCATACCGTATCAACAGATAGCGTCTGACACGCTAGAAAATTTGATTAAAGAGTATGTATTGCAAGAGGGAACTGATTACGGCGAACATGAAAAAGCGCTCGCCGAAAAAGTAGAGGATGTCCGTCGTCAATTAAAAAATGGCAGTGCGGTTATCGTGTTTTCAGAATTGCACGAAACGGTCAATATTTTACCGAACGACGGCACCTTTGAAATTGAGTAATTAGCCGTTAAACGTTAAATGGAATGTGACCGGCACCATTAAACTAATGCTCGGTAGTCCCGCAATCGCTTGTAGGGCGGCAACACCAGCGGTTAAATCATAATCGGCCGCATTTAATACGATGGGAGCTGCCGTATTTACCGTGATAGTTTTATCCTTTAGCTTGGTAACAACAACGTCAGCGCTAATCGTATTCACTTTGCCGTGCAATGATAACTCACCAGATAAAGTAACTCGCTTTTGTTCGCCTACTGCTAGCCCAGAAATTAATGTTGGGTCAATAGTGGTCTTGAAGCCTGCGGTAGTGTATTGATTCGTTTCAAACAACATGGTTTGCATACGCTCGTTGCGAATCGGTATCAAGGTATTTACAGACGTTAGCTGCACTACAAGTTTGGCTTTACCTTGCGCATCAATGGTGCCTTGTAGTGCTTCAAAAGTATGCGTTTCAGCGATAGTTTCTTTTTTGACGCTAACAAAATTTAGCGTTGATTTGTCGCTATCTAGTTGCCAATTGTTCGCAATTGCAGAGAAGTTAATTAATAACAGCGCAGTAATAAAGGTTTTCATAACATGTCCTATCGGTCAGTTTTGTGTGGCTTGATAATGTCATGCCACGGAAAATTTGGATCGCCTAGTGAGATAAAATCTGGGTTCATTAAGGTATCTCGCTGATTATAACTAAGCTGTTTGAATTCACTGTCTATAATGCTGCCACCAGCTTGTTCTAAAATACATTGGCTAGCACCTGTATCCCATTCGCCCGTAGGACCGATGCGCAAATAGCAATCTGCGCCGCCTTCAGCAATAAGACAATTTTTTAGCGAACAACTTCCCAGTGCAACATATTCGAAACGAAAGTCTTTATTGAGGTATTGCCCCATTAAATTGAGTTCTTGGCGACGACTCACTGCGACTTTTATCGGTCTGTCTTTAGTATAAGGTTCAACCTTTATTTGAATGGCGCTTTCACCATTGTCTTTAAACGCGCCAACACCTTTTTGTGCGTAGTAGGTGAGTCGATGTTCAGGTGCATGAATAACACCTATAGCAGGCCAATGATTTTCAACCAAGGCGACATTCACGGCGAAATCGCCACTGGCGAGAATAAATTCACCCGTGCCATCAATGGGGTCTAATAGCCAGTATCTTTGCCAAGTAACACGCTCTGCAAGTGGCAGCGCGCCGACTTCCTCTGAAACAATTGGAATATCAGGCGTTAATCGTTTCAGCTCCGCCATAAGTACATCGTTGGCCGCGATATCGGCACTGGTTACCGGGCTGTCATCTTCTTTTATTTCTTTGGTGTAGTCGCCAGCATGATAGTGCTTAAGTACCTGCTCACCTGCTTTTTTTGCACTAGCAATTGCAATTTGCAGTAGTTCATCTAAGGTCATGTTGACTCCTTTTGGCTGTCAACAAACAGCATTAACGCAGCGATAGAACGTGCTTCTTTAAAATCAGGCTGGGCTAATAGGCTGTGATAATCGCTGACTTTCCATGGCACTATTTCAAGCGGTTCAGGTTCGTCACCGGGTAAGCTTTCGGGATACAAATTATTGGCGACAAAGATATCCATATGGGCGTCAAAAAACGCTGGTGCCATCGACAAAGAATGTAATTTTTCAATGGATCGCGCGCCATAGTGAATTTCTTCTTTTAGTTCCCTGTTGGCGGCTTCAACAGCTTGTTCGCCTTCATCGACGAGCCCTTTAGGAAAACCTAATTCATAGCTATGCGTACCACCACAGTATTCTCTAACGAGCAACATAGTTTCGTCGTCTAGCATAGGTATAACCATCACTGCGCCCTTGCTTTTGCCCATCATGCGTTCATAGACACGTGTTTCGCCATTCGAAAAAGTGAGGTCGACGGACTCAATGGCAAATATGCGACTGCGAGCAACTTCCTTTCTTCCATTAATTTTGGGCAATGCTTTGTCTTTTGTCATGTTTGTGGTGGGCAAATCATTCGTCAACTTGGTATGATGCTATGATAAATCGAAATTAAGGGATAAATCTATGTTTGATTGGTCAAAAATTGAAACTGTCTTGCTAGATATGGACGGGACTATCCTTGACCTGCATTTCGACACCTTCTTTTGGATGGAGCATTTGCCCCTTAGGTACAGTGAACATTACGATGTACCCATTGCACAAGCACGCGAAGCATTAATCAGTGACTATGAATCTGTGGTCGGTACAATCTCTTGGTATTGCTTGGACTACTGGGCAGAAAAAACTAAGATGCCTATTCGCGAGTTGAAGCGAGAAGTAGAGCATCTTATTCAATTGCGTGAAGACGCTCATGACTTTTTAGTTGCGCTACGACAAGCGGGCAAGGACGTTGTACTAGTAACCAATGCGCACCCTGATGCCTTATCACTTAAAATAGAGCGCACTCAGTTAGATCAGTATTTCGATACCTTGTACTCTACGCATGAATTCGGCGTAACAAAAGAATCTCAAGAACTGTGGCACAAACTGCAACATAAGCATGGCTTTGATAAAGCGACAACCTTGTTTGTTGACGATAATATCCCAGTGCTCAATTCTGCGAAGCAATATGGTATTGGTCATATTCTTGCTGTCGCTAACCCGGACAGTAAACAAGGGGTGAATGACATGGGTGATTATCTGTCGATTACTGATTATCGCACCATTGTTGGCGATATTGTTTAGCCCCTTTAGTAGTCTTTTTATTATCTCACTGTGAATGTATTTAGGCGCAAATCAGCGCCCATTGACTACCGATTGCATGCGTCAGCGCTTATAATAAAGTCCATACATTTATAGCTTGTCAAGGCGTCTTTTCATGCCATCTAAATCTCTAGTAACGTTATTTGCTCTTGTCGGTTTTTCCAGTGCAACAGTACATGCCGATAACCCTGCTTACGCGTCTGAAGCCGCGCTAACCAAAGCCGTTGAATTTGCACCAGGTATTATTTCTACGAAAGCGCATTTTGAAATTAACACCGTGTTTAACAAAGCTGGCGACAATGTCCTTTTCGCTCGCTGTGCGGACGACTTTACTCGTTGTACCATGATGCAATCTGAATTTAAGCAGGGCGCTTGGCAGCCCGCTAAAAAATTATTCTTTTCAGGTGGCTATCTCGAGGCAGATCCTTATTACAGTCCCGACGAACAGTACATTTATTTTGTTTCCAATCGACCTATTGACGGTAGCAATGAAAAAGCTAGCAGCGTAAATATGTGGCGTTCGAAACAAGTGAACGGTCAGTGGCAAGCGCCAGAATATTTGCCGCAGTTAAGCTCAGATGCTAACGATTTGTATCCATCATTAACAGCAAATGGTGATTTGTACTTTCCGTCTTTTCGAAATGACCAACGTTTATTCTACGTAGCAAAAGCAACAGATTCTGGCTTTGAAACGCCAAAGCCATTGCCGGCAGAGATGTTAGGAGAAGGCGGTCAAATAGGTGATTCTGTGATGCTAGCCGATGGAAAGACCATTATTTTTAGCATGCGCCGCAGCGATAGTTTAGGTAAAGGCGACTTATATGTGTCGTACTTAGTCGATGGCAAATGGACAGTGGCTAAATCCTTGGGTGAAAAGGTTAATACACCTGATCATGAATTTACCCCTATTGTTAGCCCTGATGGTAAGTACTTATTTTTCACAAGAATCGAAAATGGCCGAGGTAATTTATACCAAATTGCTTTAAGTGCGTTGCGCTAAAGTAGGCTGTTTTGCTGGCGTTTTGTGCAAGGACCCAAAACGCCAGCAAAGGTGCAAGGTGCATGGAGCAAGTTATAACGGTTTCGCTTTCATTTGGCAGTTTACAGGACATTGTTTCTTCAACGCCATCACACGTTAACCCTTCGTCTTCCCGTTAGATTCCCTCGTCATCCCTTGCTTGACACGGGATCTAACATCACGCACCTATTAACATGCTCCTTGCACCATGTTTTTTGCGGAAGTTTAATATTTCGCTGGTGTCTTTTCATCTACCATGCTGGCTTTGATGAACTCACGTAAATCGTCATTCGATTGCTTCAAATCTTCAGCACGTAAATACATCATGTGGCCAGAACGATAGCCTTTAAACGAAAGGCGCTCTTTCATTAAACCGCTTGGGTCTAACTGCCACATTGTATATTTGGCATCAAAGTAATTCGTTGCGCCGTCGTAGTAGCCCGCCTGTACCATCACATTTAAGTATGGGTTTTGTGCCATCGCTAAACGCAAGTTTTCGCCCGTGTTGTTGTTGGTGCGATCCCAAGGGTGAACATTACCAAACATATTGTATTTCACATCGGTTTTGTAATTGAGTTCGTTTCTTAGGTAGTGGTTTATTGCTGGTGTAAAGCTGTGTAACCAAGAAGTCAGTTCAGCATAGTAGTCTGGGCGCTCACCAATGGCTTGCTTGTCTATGCCTAAGTAACGTGAGTCTAAACGTCCAATCGTGAGGTTTTTGTCGCGAAGCAATTCTTTCCAATAAAACGACGTCGGGATATCAAGGTTAGCTTGCAATACGACTTGCTCTGAAAGACCAGAATATTTCGCGACTTTCTTAGCAATTGCGGCTTTTTCGTCTGCACTAATAAAACCACCTTTTGCTAAAGCAGGAATGTATTCGTTAATGGTGAATGCTTCTACCTCTGGCAATACTTCATAGAGATCTTTACTTTGTAAATCGTCAGCTAATACACCATGGTGCCATGCCGCTGCTGCATAGTATGGAAGGCGATTAGCCGCTTTTACAGGGCCGTCGCGCTCAATGCCAATATCAGTAGGTGACACTAAGATAGCGCCATTTAAATACATCCATTGACGATTTTGTAGTTCAAGCGCCAAGCCAGAAACGCGCGTTGTACCATAGCTTTCACCAATTAGGTATTTTGGTGAGCGCCAACGTTCATTACGAGTAACAAAGGTGTTGACCCAATCAGCCAAATACTTCACGTCTGCGTTAACACCAAAAAACATTTGTTTTTGTTTTTCACGTGATGGCATTTTACCGTCTTTACCGGGCAATACGCGCGAGTATCCCGTGTTGACAGGGTTAACAAACACAATGTCGGCAACGTCTAGAATCGAATGTGGATTTGTTTTTACGCCATAAGGCTGCAATGGGTAGCCTTCATCGTCAACGTTCAATACACGTGGACCAGTATAAGCAACATGCATCCACACTGATGCAGAACCAGGACCACCGTTAAATGAAATGACTAATGGGCGAGTTTCGGTATCACTGACGCCAGTTCTTTGGTAGTAAGTATAAAAAAGTGTTGCTGTTGGATTACCTTCGTCATCCCATACCGGCTGAGTGCCTGTTGTTGCGGTATAACGGACGGTATTACCGTTAATTTTGGTGCTGTGTTTAGTAACAACTTTTTGGTCGATGTCTATTTGCCTTGCATGTTCTTGTGCAGCCAAGAAACAGGGCAATAATAAACAGAGTGCTAATAACTTTTTCATACTTAACCTTATTCTGTATTGCAATTTAGCTTGTCTAGAGCTTATGCAATATTAAGCAGACTGTCAGTGTTTTAGGGTAAAAAGACGTGTTTTTGCGCTTAAATGTTTTACGGGCTACGTGCTTCTAGCTATGAGCTGTGTGTTGAAATGGCTTCCACGTTCCTTGTTCCCACCAGCGTATGCGAAAACTTACTTGTCCCATGCTCCAACAGCGCAGCGTCCATGCACCAAAGCTCAGCGTAAGGAGATCCCGCATCAAGGTACGGGATGACGGAAACTAGTGCGGGATGACGGTGAGTGCTGCCACCTTTATTTCTGATCATTTTGGCGCAAGACCTGCATCATATTGCATCACGAGCAAAAATAGACAAATGCCTAAAAATCACAAGTCATTGTTTTTATTGGTTAAAATTAGTTGGCACAAGACTTGTAACTATCAGACATTTGGCAATAGTGCCGATAATTGAGTATAAGCGTCGACGTACGCCACTAAGGTATGAATTCTAAGCGGACATTATCTCTTTCGAAAAAACTAAAAGTATTGCTGATAGAAGCGGATGAGCTAAAGGCAAAAGCTTTTATGCAGGGGCTTGATAGCGACAAATATCAAGTCGACTGGCTTTCAAACTCAGGCCATTCATTATTAAAGGCTGTGGAATCATGTGAGCCAGATATTGTGATCATTGATGTTGAATCACCCGATCGCGATACGTTGGATAGTCTTAACCATTTGTCGGCTAATGCTCCCAAACCCGTGGTGATGTTCTCAGATGATGACAACACCAATACTATCAATAAAATGATCAAAGCGGGTGTTAGCGCCTATGTTGCCGGTGGTACAGACCTGACTCGGGTACAGTCTATTTTAGAAACCGCTATTGCCCGTTTCAGCGAGTATCAGTCGCTTAAACAGCAATTAGTTGAAACAAAGCAAAAGCTCTCTAGCCAAAAAACCATTCAAAAAGCAAAAGCATGGCTAATGGAAAATAAAGGGTATAGCGAACAAGACGCCTATCACTTTATTCGAAAAACGGCGATGGACAATAGCCAAACGATGGAAGCTGTGGCAAAAAATATCCTATCCTTTGTATCAGTGCTCGGAGATTAACACGCCTATTATGACTCTACGCGATCTTACGCTTGGCTTTATGCCACTTAACGATGCTGCGCCGCTAGTGGTCGCACATGAATTAGGTTTCTTCAAGAAAGAAGGGCTTAATGTCACATTAAGCAAACAAAATTCTTGGGCGACATTGCGCGATAAACTCGCCGCTGGCTTGCTCGACGGTGCCCACATGTTAGCGCCAATGCCTTTAGCGTCGACCTTAGGTGTTGATGGTATCAAGGTGAATATGCTTGCCCCTATGGTACTGAGCAGAGGTGGTAATGGCATTACTCTGTCGAAACAATTAGCCAAACAAATACCGCTGAACAATGATGGTGACTTACCTTTACCTGCAACACGAATTAGCGACATAGCCACAGCAAGAAAAAATGCTGGTACTAAGCTGCGATTTGCAACCGTGCATCCGTTTAGTTGTCATCATTACCAGTTAAGGCAGTGGTTAACGCAAGGCGGTATTACGCTCGACGATATCGACATCATTTTCTTACCACCATCAAGCATGGTCGCGGCATTGTATTCTGGGGATATCGACGGCTTTTGCGTTGGTAGTCCTTGGAATACGAAAGCGATTCGCGAAAAAGTCGGTGTAACTGTGTTAACTAGCGCAGATAATTGGCCGGGGGCATTGGAGAAAGTGATTGCGGTGACAGCTGATTTTGCCAAAGGCAATGCCGATGTAGTTACAGCATTAATTCGCGCTTTGTATAAAGCGTGTCTGTGGCTGGCAAGCCCTCAAAATAAACTTGAAGCCGCGCGGTTTTTAACAAAGGCGAAGTATCTTGATTTGTCGCTTGATGTGATCGCCCCGCCATTGCTTGATAGCTGTTTAAGTGGTCTCGACAAATCGCCAAGGCAAGTGCAAGCGTTTTGCCAATTTGACCAAGGTAACCAAGCAGATGTAAAAGAGTTTCAACAATTATTGGCAATGATGAAGCAATATCAACAAGTTGATATTGACCAGAGTAGTGATGTTTTAGCGCAGGTTTATAGTGATGCACTTTACCTAAAAGCATTGCACCAAAGTAGTTAAATACCGCACAGGTATGCATCAAAACCAATCAAATTAAACCAAAAAATAGTGCATCAAAATTAATAAATCAATGTTTTATAAGGGTTTTTAAAAGTTGGCACTATTTATGTATTAGTTAAAGCAATCGTAATGTACTAGCAATAGCGTTAATGCATTACACCCTAAACTGCAATGACGTAGTGACAATTAGCCAACCCAAATCATGGCAAAGATAGCCTTCGAAAGATATTCGGGTTGTATAGCATAGTGGCTCAAAGACGACTGATACCTGTCAGTGCGTGTTTGGGCTTTTTTATTTGGAGAAATAGAAATGTCAAAATTAGCTACAAAATCATTTAAGCAGTTATGCCAAATTGCACTAGCTGCTAGCGCCTTGATCTTCACCAGTGCATCAGCAGAAGAAATTGGCTACCCAGAAAAAGAAGAACTTAAATTCGGCTTCATTAAACTAACCGATATGGCGCCTATCGCCATTGCATATGAAAAAGGTTACTTCGAAGACGAAGGGCTTTATGTCACTATTGAAGCACAAGCAAACTGGAAAGTACTACTCGACGGCGTTATTGATGGCCGTTTAGATGGTGCGCACATGCTTGCTGGTCAGCCTATCGCAGCAACCATTGGTTACGGCACGAAAGCAAACATCATCACACCATTTTCAATGGACCTAAACGGTAACGGTATTACTGTTTCAAATGAAATTTGGAAACAAATGAAGGGCAACATTCCAAAAATGGATGATGGCCGCCCTGTTCACCCAATTAAAGCCGATGCGCTTAAGCCGGTTGTAGACAGCTACATTGAACAAGGTAAGCCGTTTAACATGGGTATGGTATTCCCGGTTTCTACACACAATTACGAACTACGTTACTGGCTAGCTGCCGGTGGTATTCACCCGGGTTTTTATGCGCCACACAAAGGCGACACCTCAGGTCAAATTGACGCTCAGGCTTTGTTGTCAGTAACACCACCACCTCAAATGCCTGCAACGCTTGAAGCCGGCACAATTTACGGTTACTGCGTAGGTGAACCGTGGAACCAACAAGCTGTATTCAAAGGTATTGGTGTTCCGGTTGTAACTGATTACGAAATTTGGAAAGACAACCCAGAGAAAGTGTTCGGCATTACGGAAGAGTTTGCTAAAAAATATCCAAACACCACGATTCGTTTAACGCGTGCACTTATTCGTGCTGCCAAATGGTTAGATGAAAACGACAATGCTAACCGTCCAGAAGCTGTGAAAATTTTAAGTAAATCAGAATACGTAGGTGCCGACTACGATGTTATCGCAAACAGCATGACTGGTACTTTTGAATATGAAAAAGGCGACAAGCGTGCAGTACCTGATTTCAACGTATTTTTCCGTTACAACGCTACTTATCCATATTATTCAGACGCGATTTGGTATTTAACGCAAATGCGTCGTTGGGGCCAAATCAGCGAAGACAAACCAGATACTTGGTACAAAGACGTAGCGGCTCAAGTTTACCGTCCTGACATCTACATGAAAGCGGCTCAGTCATTAGTTGATGAAAAGCTTATGGACGCATCAGATTTTGCCTCTCTTGCTGGCGAAGACGGATTTAGATCACCTCAAACACACTTTATTGACGGCATTGTATACGACGGCCAAAAGCCTAACGAATACATCAATAAGTTTTCTATTGGTTTGAAACACGGTGACAAGATTTAACTAGGTTACCTAGTTTTGGAGAACAACATGACTACCTTAATACGTAAGTTGATCACAAAAAATAGTAACGACCCAGCAAGTCATAAGTTCCAGCTGTGGTTTGGCAAGTTCACACGTGTGGCTGCTTTACCTTTTGTAGGTGTCATGGTGTTCTTATTGATTTGGTCAGTAGCAGCGTCAAACATCGACACATCGCTAGGTAAGTTTCCTGGCCCTAAAGCGGTTGCCGAGCAAATGGGCAATCTGTATCAGGAACATCAAGATGCGCGTGAAAAAGAAGCTGCTTTTTATCAGCGTCAAGAAGAGCGCAACGCAAAACGCCTTGCAAAAGATCCAAACTATGAGCCAAAAATACGCGCTTATACCGGAAAAGAAACGTTTTTAGATCAGATTATTACCAGTCTAAAAACGGTAATGAGCGGCTTTTTATTAGCTGCCATTATTGCGATTCCTTTAGGTATAGCGATTGGCTTAAGTAAAAGTTTAAACACAGCAATTAATCCGATTATTCAGATATTTAAACCAGTTTCGCCACTGGCTTGGTTACCCCTTGTCACTATGGTTGTTAGCGCGGTTTATGTGTCGCAAGACCCTATGTTTTCAAAGTCTTTCATCAACTCGATGATCACGGTCACCTTATGTTGTTTATGGCCGATGGTGATTAACACCTCTGTAGGTGTGGCGTCGTTGAATCAAGACTGGGTTAACGTATCACGTGTGTTAAGCCTACCGGCATTAACGCATGTTAGAAAAATCGTTTTACCTGCGTCGGTACCTAGCATTTTTACTGGCATGAGAATGTCTTTAGGGATTGCTTGGATGGTGCTTATTGCTGCGGAAATGCTCGCGCAAAACCCTGGTCTTGGCAAGTTTGTTTGGGACGAATTCCAAAATGGTAGCTCACAATCGCTTAGTCGCATTATGACGGCAGTTATTGTGATCGGCTTTATTGGATTTTTACTCGACCGCATGATGCTTCAACTGCAACGTTGGGCGTCGTGGGACAAAACTGCGCAAGTGCGTTAATTAAAAGGAATAAGAGCAATGAGTACATTACTAGACATCAGTAATATCGACATGGTCTTTGATACACCGAAAGGCCCTTTTACCGCACTTAAAGAAGTAGATTTACAGATTAAAAAAGGCGAGTTCATTTCGCTTATAGGCCACTCTGGCTGCGGTAAATCTACTGTACTTAACGTAGTGGCAGGTTTGCTACAAGCGTCAACAGGTGGCGTTATCCTAAATGGTAAAGAAGTGAATGAACCAGGCCCTGAAAGAGCTGTAGTGTTTCAAAACCACTCGTTATTACCATGGCTTACTGCCTACCAAAACGTTGAACTAGCGGTTAATCAGGTGTTTAAAAACAAAATGTCTGCCGCTGAAATGAAAGACTGGATCGAAGAAAACTTATCGTTAGTGCATATGGACCATGCCATGCATAAACGCCCTGATGAAATATCAGGCGGTATGAAACAACGTGTTGGTATTGCACGCGCACTGGCGATGCAACCTGAAGTATTGCTTATGGACGAACCGTTTGGTGCGCTAGACGCGCTAACTCGCGCCCACATGCAAGACTCCTTAATGGAGATTCAGGAAAAACTAAATAATACCGTCATTATGATCACGCATGACGTCGACGAAGCCGTATTGTTGTCTGATCGCATCGTTATGATGACCAATGGCCCCGCCGCCACAATAGGCGAAATTTTACCCGTGAACTTGCCTAGACCAAGAGAAAGACTAGCGCTTGCCGAAGATGCGGAATATAACCGTTTACGCAGTGCAGTATTGACCTTTTTGTATGAAAAGCAGCGAAAAGTGGAAAATTTTTCCAACAAATCAACAGTTGTTGAGAAAGATCAAGCTACAGATGTCGCATAACAAACTATATTTAAAAGGCGATTTTTAACAGCCATAAAAGGATCTAACGCATGAAACTTAAAACAATAACACTATTAACACTAGCGGGTTTAACAGCAAATGTATTTGCTGAAGAAGCAGACAAGAACGAAGCGAAAACAACATTAGACTTTCGTCTTCGTTATGAAAACGTGGGACAGGATAACCCACTTGAAGACGCATCAGCGTTAACACTACGTACGTTACTTAACTACACCTCAAAATCTTACAGCGGCTTTTCAGGCTTTATTGAATTTGAAGACTCGCGCGTGGTTGCAGGTATTGACGACTATAACGATGGTAATGGTTCTAAGCCAGACTACTCGGTGGTTGCTGACCCAGAAACAACAGAGCTTGACCAAGGTTATGTGAAATGGGCGGGTTCAGGTTTAACTGCAAAAGTGGGTCGCCAAGTGATCACCTTTGATAACCACCGTTTTGTTGGCCATGTTGGCTGGCGTCAAGACAAGCAAACATTCGATGGTGCAACGTTTAACTATAAGCTAGGCAAAGATTTAGATCTTAACTACGCCTATGTCACGCAACGCAATCGTATTTTTGGTGAAGAAAAAGATCTTAAATCAAAAGATCACATGTTAAATGCTAGCTACAACTTAGGTTTTGCTAAGTTAACTGGTTATGGCTACTTACTTGAAGTCGACAACAATACCGACAACAGCTTGAACACCTTTGGTGTGCGTTTAGCTGGTAGCACGGATGTCAGCAAGTTAAAAGTATCGTATCAAGCAGAGTTTGCAACTCAAACCTCAGACACTGCCGGCGTTGAATTCACCGCTCCTTACTACTTGCTAGAAGCGGGCGCAGGATTTAGTGGCATCATGGCAAAACTAGGGTACGAGTCACTAGGAAGTGACGACGGCCTATACGGTTTTTCAACACCACTGGCAACCTTGCATAAATTCAACGGTTGGTCAGATCAATTCTTAAACACGCCTGTACAAGGTTTAAACGACTTGTACGTTTCGTTATCTGGCAAGTTATTTGAAGGTAACTGGGCGTTTATTTACCACAATTTCACAGCGGCTGAATCTACAGCGCTTGTTGATGATTTAGGTAATGAAATCAATGCGCAATACACCCAGAAGTTTGGTGGGCGCTATAGTGCGGGTCTTAAATTTGCAATGTACTCAGCGGGCGACGCAGGTGCAGGCAAAGTAGACACCGATAAAGTTTGGCTTTGGATGACGGCTAGGTTCTAGTTGTTATCCCGCTAGTAAAGCATGTGCTTAGCTAGCTTGTTTTTGGAAAGGAAATACATATGTCGCAATCAAACGAAGTGAACCCCCAACGTATAGTTGTTGTTGGAAATGGCATGGTAGGCCACCACTTTGTAGAGCAACTTGCTGAAAAGTCGCTGTCGGGTGAAGTAGCCGTTAGTGTGCTATCAGCAGAACCTCGTTTAGCTTATGACCGAGTGCATTTGTCGGAATATTTTACTGGCAAAACCGCAGATGACTTGGCGCTAACGGATGAACAGCAGTATCAACAATGGCAGGTGGATTATCGCACTAACGCCAAGGTGGTTGATATTGACCGTCAAGCTAAGCAAGTGACAACCGAAACCGGTGAAGTGTTTCCATATGACAAGTTAGTATTGGCAACAGGCTCTTATCCATTTGTTCCGCCTATTCCGGGGAATGACCAAGCACATTGTTTGGTGTATCGCACCATCGAAGATTTGGAAGCGATTCAAGCAAGTGCAAAAGAAAGTAAAGTTGGCGTTGTTATTGGCGGTGGTTTACTTGGTCTAGAAGCAGCAAACGCTTTGAAACAACTCGGATTGGAAACACATGTTGTTGAATTCGCACCTCAATTAATGGCGGTGCAAGTGGATGTTACTGGCGGCCGTGTGCTAAAAGAAAAAATTGAAGACTTAGGGGTAAGTGTTCATACCCAAAAAGCGACACAAAACATCGCTCCAGGTGAGTCGTGTCGCTATCAATTACAGTTTGCCGACGGTGAAGTGCTAGAAACAGATATGGTACTTTTCTCCGCCGGTATTCGCCCTTCTGATCAACTAGCCAAAAGCTTTGATCTTGAGATGGGCGAGCGTGGCGGTATTGTGGTCGACAATCAATGCCGTACTAGCGACGAAAACATTTACGCTATTGGTGAATGTGCCCTTTGGAATAACTTTATTTTTGGTTTAGTTGCTCCTGGCTACAGCATGGCAAAAGTTGCCGCGCAAGATATGCTAGGTGAGCAAGCCAGTTTTACCGGTGCCGATATGAGCACCAAGTTAAAGCTGATGGGTGTCGATGTTGGTAGTATTGGTGATGCGCATGCCAAAACACCTGGTGCACTTAGTTATGTTTACGAAAACCAAGCCGAAGGTATCTACAAAAAAATGGTGGTGTCTAACGACAAAACCAAACTGATTGGCGCTGTACTGGTTGGCGACAACAGTGATTACGATACTTTACTGCAATATGCGTTGAACGGCTTAGATCTGCCTGAAATGCCTGAAAGTCTGATTTTGCCTATGGCAACAGAAACGCCAGCGTTAGGTGCAGATGCACTGCCTGACAGCGCAACCATTTGTTCTTGTCATAACGTAACCAAAGGCGATGTTGTTTCGGCGGTTCAATCGGGCAATACCGATTTGTCTGACGTTAAATCGTGCACTAAAGCAAGCACCGGCTGTGGTGGTTGTGCGGCACTATTGAAGAATATCGTCGATAGCGAATTGCTTAATCTTGGTATGGAAGTGAAGAAAGATATTTGTGAGCACTTTGCTTATTCACGCCAAGAACTATTCGACATTGTTCGTGTAGAAGAAATTAAATCTTTCGATGAATTGTTAGCCAAACATGGTAAAGGTTTAGGCTGCGACGTTTGTAAACCGACAGTAGGCTCTATTTTAGCGTCGGTATGGAATGATTATATTTTAGAAAAAGCGCATCAACCGCTACAAGATACCAACGACACCTATTTAGCGAACATGCAAAAAGACGGAACCTACTCTGTTGTACCGCGTGTTGCTGGCGGTGAAATTACCCCAGACAAGCTCATAGTTTTAGGTGAAGTGGCGAAAAAGTACAACTTATACACCAAGATAACCGGCGGACAACGTGTTGATTTGTTCGGCGCGCGTAAAGAAGAGTTACCTGAAATTTGGCGAGAATTAGTCGATGCGGGATTTGAAACAGGCCATGCCTACGGCAAATCTGTACGTACCGTAAAATCTTGTGTTGGTAGCACTTGGTGCCGCTATGGTGTGCAAGACAGCGTATCGATGGCCATCTTTATTGAGAATCGTTACAAAGGCTTACGTGCTCCGCACAAATTGAAATTCGCGGTGTCAGGTTGTACCCGTGAGTGTGCAGAAGCACAAAGTAAAGATATCGGTATTATTGCCACTGAAAACGGTTGGAACTTATATGTATGTGGTAATGGCGGTATGAAGCCTCGTCATGCAGATTTGTTTGCCACAGACCTAGACGATGAAACGCTAATCAAATACATCGACCGTGTGCTGATGTTCTACATCAAAACAGGTGACAGATTACAACGTACTTCTGTGTGGATGGAAAACATGGAAGGCGGCTTAGATTATCTAAAACAAGTAGTTGTAGAGGATTCATTAGGTCTAAATGACGAACTTGAAACGCAAATGGCGCATATCGTGTCGACGTATCAATGTGAATGGAAAACAACGATAGAAGATCCAGAGGCATTAAAACGCTTTAAGCCGTTTGTTAACTCGGATCAAAGCGACAGCAATATTCAGTTTGTTGAAGAGCGCGGGCAAATTAGACCTGCAACAGAAGAAGAAAAAATACCAGTAAAAGTAGAGATGGCATAAGGGGGTCACATGGGTATTGCAGAAACGAAACAATGGCATGATATATGTGACATCTCGGCACTTGTCGAAAACACAGGTGTAGCCGCATTATTGCCAAATCAACAGCAAATCGCGTTATTTAAAATAACAGGACTTGAACCTGATATTTTTGCCATTGGTAACTTTGACCCTATCGGCAAAGCCAATGTTTTGTATCGCGGAATTGTCGGAAGCGCAGGCGAAGAGCCGATCGTTGCCTCGCCACTGTATAAACAACATTTCTCTCTGCGATCAGGCGAATGTATTCAACAACCTGATCAATTTGTGCCTGTTTACCCTGTTCGCACACATAGCGACAGGGTACAGGTGTTCTTTTAGAGGGTTGGTATAGCGTGGCAGACAAAGTGCCTTTACTGGCTCAATCCACCTGCGCCTATTGTGGCGTAGGTTGTGGTGTCGATATTCAACTAGAAAATGGCCAAGCAAAGGCTATCAAAGGTAGCGAAGATCATCCCGCGAACTTCGGTAGGCTGTGCGTAAAAGGCAGTCATTTGCTCGATACCATAGACTTAAGCGGCCGTTTACTTACCCCACAGATCGATAACACGCCATGCGATTGGCCAACGGCGGTTGATCATGTTGCAGATAAACTTGCACGTACCATCGAGCAATATGGTCCAGAATCGGTCGCGTTTTATGTATCAGGGCAACTGTTAACCGAAGACTATTACGTAGCCAACAAGTTGATGAAGGGCTACTTAGGTAGCGCTAATATTGATACCAATTCACGACTTTGTATGTCGTCTGCTGTCGCATCCTATACCATGGCATTGGGCGAAGATGTGGTGCCTTGCGATTATCAAGATTTGGAACAAACTGACCTGCTGATCATGGTGGGTTCAAATGCGGCGTGGACGCATCCTGTGTTGTATCAACGCATCGAACGTGCGAAGCAGCTTAATCCAGATTTTAAGATTGTTGTTATCGACCCAAGACGCACGTTTACCAGCGATATCGCCGATCATTTCTTGCAAATAAAACCAGGAAGCGATGCAGCGTTCTTTAACGGTTTGCTGTGTTACTTAGCCAACAATGACGGTCTCGACCAGCAGTTTTTACTGCGCCATACCGACGACGCTGAAGCTGCAATTACTGCCGCTAGCGAGTGGACTATCGACAAAGTCGCGTCTTATTGCCAAGTACCTGCGGATAGCTTAACCGACATTTACAAAACCTTTTGCCAAGTCGATAAAGCCGTTACCTTTTATTCGATGGGTATTAACCAATCTAGCTCTGGTGTTGAAAAGTGTTTAGCCATTATTAACTGTCATTTAGCTAGTGGCAAAATTGGCAAACCAGGGAGTGGCCCTTTCTCTATTACTGGCCAACCCAATGCCATGGGCGGCAGAGAAGTTGGCGGTATGGCCAACCAATTAACCGCACATTTGTCGTTAACAGATAGCGCCCATACAGCGGCGGTACAATCTTTCTGGCAGTCACCGACGATAGCAAGTAAGCCTGGCGCTAAAGCGGTTGATCTGTTCCAAAAAATGGCAAATGGTGAGATAAAATTTGTCTGGATTATGGCAACCAACCCAATGGTAAGTTTGCCTAATCGTGCACTCGTGGAGCAAGCATTAAGTCGCTGTGAAACTGTGGTTGTCTCTGATTGTAATGAACATACCGATACCATGGATTTTGCTACGGTAAAATTGCCTGCAACGTCATGGCTAGAAAAAGACGGTACGGTGACCAATGCGCAGCGCACTATTTCGCGTCAACGCGGTGTGCATTCCCCTGCTGGAGCAGCAAAACATGACTGGCAAATTGTTAGTGACGTAGCACAAAAAATGGGTTTTAGTGGCTTTGATTATCAGTCGCCTCATCAAGTTTTTGTAGAATATGCACAACTCACTGGGGTCGCTCAGCAATTTAATCGCGTGCTTGATTTGTCGCCATTGGCCTCGCTAAGCACTTCGCAATATCAAACGATGAAGCCTGTGCAATGGCCGTTAAATGGACAGCGCCCATTTGCTAATGGCAAGTTTAGTACCAGCAATGGCAAAGCAAAGCTATTTGCAATCACGCCTAAAGCGCCAGTGCAGCAAACAACACAAGCACTACCATTTGTATTAAACAGTGGTCGTGTGCGCGATCAATGGCATACCATGACTCGCACGGGCAAAGCCGACAAGCTTGGTTTGCATCAAACCCAACCTGAGGTCATGATGCACCCATTTGATGCTGAGCAGAAGGGCTTGAGCCAAGGAGAACTTGTGCGCGTGAGTAATGATTTAGGGCATGTTATTGCGCCACTAAACGTCTCAAATACAGTACGCGTGGGCGAGCTGTTTATGGCGATACATTGGAACCAGCAATTTGCCAGCCACGCCAATGTTAGCCAATTGTATCAAGATGTTGTCGACCCGATTTCAGGTCAGCCAGAAAGTAAACATGCGCCGGTAGCAATCTCAGCACATCCTTTTGCCTACTATGGCACGATACAGTCAAAGCAAACGCTAGAAGTACAGGCTGACTACTTTGTAAAAAGCATTGGGCAGGCATCATTTCAAACCAATATTGCTTTTGAAACAGCGCCACAAGACATTTTTGCTTGGTGTAAAGAAAGCACGCAACTAACAGGTGAATGGCTCAGTCAAAGTAGTGAAAACGGCACCTATATTGTGTGTCTGCAAAACCAACAATTGGTGTTTATTGGTTATTTTGCTAACGCGCCAATTGCCTTGCATAGAGACTGGATAAATTCTTTGTTTGCACAGAATTTGTTGTCGCTAGAAAATCTTCATCTGCTGCTTCACGGCCAAATATCTGAAGAATTCAATTTAGGACGACAAGTCTGTTCCTGCTTTAATGTGCGCGAAAAAACTATTATCGAGGCGGTCAAAACCGGTTGTAACAGCGTTGACAAACTGGGTGAAAAACTAAAATGTGGTACCAACTGTGGTTCGTGTAAAGCAGAACTGGGCGGCATTATAAAAGAGCATGCGCCGACATTTGTGATCAAAGATATAACTTCGCCTGAAACCGCCTAACTATTATTTCTGTCATAAAAATACGGTAGAGTATCAGTAAAGCACTTTATTCGTATTTTTATGGCAACGATATTTTGGCAATTTTTCCTGCTTGGTTTAACTAGTTTTGGCGGCCCAGCAGCACATCTCGGATATTTTCATCGACATTTTGTTGTTAAGAAAGCCTGGTTATCTGAACAAGAATACGCGCAGCTTATTGCGCTGAGTCAGTTTTTACCGGGCCCAGGCTCGAGCCAAGTAGGTTTTGCTATTGGACTTCAACGCGGTGGCAAGCTGGGCGGCATCGCAGCGTTTTTAGGGTTTACCTTACCGTCTTTTCTTATCATGTTTGCATTGGCGCTAGTTCCTACAGCAGGCGTACCCATTGTTGATCACATCACTAGTGCATTAAAAATACTGGCTGCTATCGTGGTTGCTGATGCTGTCGTCACCATGTTTTCGAGTTTTTGTAAATCAACGGTGCATCGCATCACTGCCATCATTGCCGCCATCGCCGTGCTTTTTATGCCAAGTTTGATTACTCAATGCGCAGTAATACTCATTGCTGGTATGGTTGGCTTTGCAAGCGCTCAGGCTTCACAAAAAGTTGTCTTAGAACGCGTCAAACCAAGCTATTTAGTACTGTTTTTCCTTGGCTTTGTTTCTATTTTTGTGGTGTCGGTAGATATCCTCGCTTTGTTTGGCCAGTTTTATACCGCTGGCGCACTTGTATTTGGTGGTGGTCATGTGGTGTTGCCGCTGCTGCAACAGGCATTACCCACAGTAACAACCGATCAGTTTTTGTCGGCATACGCCAGTGCGCAAGCCGTGCCGGGGCCAATGTTTACCATCGCCACTTACCTAGGTGCTGTTGCCTTCCCAGACGCGCCACTATTGGGCGCTGTTGTGGCAACATTTGCCGTATTTTTACCTGGCTTTTTATTGGTTCTGGCGTTCGTGTCTAGTTGGCAAAGCTTAGCCAAACATGCCAAGTTTGCTGCTACGGCTGCAAGCATCAACGCGGCAGTTGTAGGACTCTTGTTAGCGGCGTTTTACACGCCGGTTCTGCTAAGTATTTCTACTTCTTGGCTGGCGATTACCATAGCTTTTGTTGGCTTTATATTGCTGCGACGATTTAACATTCACATAATGTTTTACGTTGCCGGCGCGGTTATTTTGGGGGTATTGAGTTACCTTACGGGAACTAATTTACTGCACTAGTGCTCCAAGTTTAACGTTGTCATGATGAAGGGAAACATATGAAAAAATTAGTGTACGCCGCTTTGGTATTGTTCTCTGCAGTGAGTATTGCAGACACCCAAGCTGAAATTAACTATTTGTTGGCGCAAGTCAGCAGTAGCAACTGCAAATTTGAGCGTAATGGCAAGAAATACGAAGCGAAAGATGCGGTAAAACATATCAAGAAAAAGTATGACTATTTCGAGGCTGATATTGAAACCGCCGAAGACTTTATCAAGCTATCTGCCACTAAAAGTACCATGTCAGGTAAATACTATATGATGCATTGCCCGTCACAAAAGCCAGTAAAAAGTGAGCAGTGGCTATTATCAAAACTAGCCGATTATAGGGCATTATAATGCGTTTTCGTTTGTTAACTGTATTACTAGCAAGTGCGGCATTACTAGCCTGTCAATCGACAGCACCCACTAAACAAGCACAGGATGAAGCGCCAATATTTAACTATGCTAAGGCCGATCAACAATTGATAGATACGCTAGCGGAGTTAGGTAGCAATATTGTTGAGGAGCATCAGCTGTCGTTTATCGTGATGTGTGAAAAAAAATCGGAAGTGGCTAAGGTGTTAGCGGGTGGCGTTAAGTATAAGTTTTCAGTGGACGATATTCATTTTGATCAAGATAAGAAGTATTGGCGCAGCACTATGACTAAGCCACTTTATCTAGAAGTAGAGCTAATTCAAAAGCAGCGTGCACCGCTACTTCCTTACCTTAATAACACGTCTTGTTTACCACTAACGTGGAGTGCACAAGTGGTGATGTAGTTTAGGAACAAGGAACAAGGAACAAGGGACAGGGAACGTGGAGCTATTTTGTAGTTTTACTTTATTGCTTATAGCTCTAGAACTTACAACTGAAAGAGTATCTAATCAGCGTCATTCCGTGCGTGCCTACAAGGATGTAGGTACTTAGGTTTTGTCTGGAACTGAAAACCTGTGACACGGAATCTCTTTTTTCACTTTGAACTTGTATCACTCCTAAAGGAGTAATAGTCCAGGGGTGTTGCGTGACACCCCTAGGACGTACCCCCACGCCCCAACTCGGTTTGACGACTCCGCTATTGTTTTTCAATGATGTCGATGTACCGTCTCAATAGCACATCCCTGTCCTATTTCACCTTAATGCTTCTTCCATGAAGCATTTATACATGATCATCAAAAAACACTATCGGCAACCCTCAATGGGGAATGGGTTATGTTGCACTGCTCGTTGTGTTTGCGAGATTGATTAGTCATGTTATAGCTGTTATCTTCCTGTTTTAATTAATGATTTAGTGTGGAAGCTATTAAGATTTGGTTCAAATTGGTTAGGACTTATAGGGAATCCCCATTAAAAAACTTTTATGTGTCAGTCAGAGTCTAGCTATGGATGAAAAAATCAATTGGATAGAACCGTGGTGGCATTTAAATGAGAATGCAAAGATTAAAGCCAGTATACAAAAAGAACTCGAATCTGAAGTTGGGCCTAAACATCCTTTATGGCAACTAAAGCCTGTTGCAATTGCTAAAACCGATGCAAATGATGATGTGATAGTTCAGCTCAATGATGGCAGGTTTGCTTGTGTGCATTTAGTCTGGCACGGAAAAATTGACGCTTATCCGGATAAATTTCCATCAAGTATAATTTTCGATACTGTTCAAAGCTTACAGACCTACATTACAGAAAAGGCTGATGGATACTCATAACAGCGGCAGCAAAAATGACTGCTAACAGCTCGCGCCATTTGGGGTAGCTTTGTCACTTTACCCCAAAAGCCACAATCAATTATCAGCCTCTGGGCCGGGCGTGATAGTTAAGTTAACTTTTTTGTGCCTAAACGGGGCGTTAATCGTTAAACACAAGGAAATAATATGAGTCTAACTGCAAAACAAAAAGGCGTGCTTAAAGGGATGCTAATTGGTTTTCTATTAGCGCTTTCAATTTTAGTGCTGGGTAGTAATTTAAATCCTTTTAACTTTAACGAAAGCCTTGGGGTCATAGACAGGTTACAAATAGCTATTTTATGGTGTTTGGTGCCTATATTGTTTCTTACTGTATCAATTGGTCGTTTAGCTCGGCATAGATTCTTCACGCCTCAAGATATTGATGGTAGCGGCCTTACTGAAGGGACTGAACAAGCAAAGTTGCTACAAGCGCTTATTCAAAACACGTTAGAGCAAACTATTTTGGCTGTAATGGCATACTTCATTTGGTCAGTCGCAATGCCGTCACACTGGCTTTCTGTTGTGCCAATAGCGGCATTAGCTTTTGGTTTAGGTCGTATCTTGTTTTTTAAAGGATATCAAAAAGGCGCGCCATCAAGAGCCGTTGGTTTTACACTCTGTTTTTATACCTCCGCACTCATGATATTGTCGACTTTAGGTTACTTAGTTTGGCAGCAAATTAGTTAATGCTTGTGCTAAGTATTGTCTAATCCCACTTTAACTAGAGGCCGTCAAATGCTTACTAAGAAGTATCTGCGCGTTGCCAGCTTGGCCACCGTGTTAACGTTTGTGTTTTTCGGTGCTAACGCTCATAACAATGCAATACCTGAAATGGACGAAGTTGACCGTTTTGCGCAAAAGGTGTTTCAGAATGCACAGTTGCTCTCTTTTCGCGATAAAATTGAGTACTGCGGCTTTATTGGTTATGACCATCAGCGAAGTCTCGTGGCGACTACACCTAATGCAGGTGATGCGGACGGCTGTGAGCCGATAGATGATGGTGAGCTCGATGTCATCGCTTCATATCATACTCACGGTAGCTATTCGGCAGACGCTGATACAGAAACGCCATCTGTAGATGATTTAGTAGCAGACTTCTCAGAAGGTATTGATGGCTATGTCGCGACGCCAGGAGGGCGATTTTGGGTAATTTCTCTCGAAGATCAGGCGACTTTCTTGCTATGTGAGAAAGGCTGTGTCCAAAAAGATCCGGAATTTAAGCCTTGCCCTGCCTTTACCCCAAAACACTCCTATACCGTGGAAGAATTAAAGCAACGTGAAGCGAACGATGATGGTAGTTGTTAGCCCCAAATATTATTTCTAGTTTTGAATTCTCGGAGTCGACAATTTATTGCATATCAATGCTTGAGTCAGAAAGATAAGTTACCCTCAAAAAATATTAGAGATCAGATACTTGGTTAAATTATTCAATAGAGGTAAAGTCCAATGGCTGAATATTAATTTAATCCGTTTTTAAAAGGGAAAGAGTAAGGGTGAAATTTTTAAATTTGTTATTAGTGGCTCTCTTGTGTGTGGGCTGCCAAACCACTTCTTCTACACGAAGTGAGGTTAGGCCTGTGCCAGAGTCTAATTCTCAATTAAAACCTACCACCATGGTTTGGGCAAAGTATCCCCGCAAAGCGGCTAAAAGAAACCAAGAAGGGTGGGTGCATTTAGGATTCCGAATTGATAAAGACGGCGGTGTTGTTGATATCACAGTTATTGACGTGAGTCCTAAAGGGTATGGCTTTGAAAAGGAAGCGATACGGGCGCTTAAAAAATGGAAATATGAGCAAGAGAATGCTCAAGAGAGTGATACGGTGATTGAGTTTTACCTTAGTTTGCCACCTGGAAAGAAGCTAGCGAAAGGATAGCTTGTCTAGTGGAAACAGGTACTCGAACAGCGCTAGCCCTTTCAGTGGAAAGATTGCATTCACCGACTATGCAAACTATAGATACGTGACTCAATTCAACGTTAATACGACATACAAAGAATGTATTCGTCCATTGAGTGAAAGATAGGTAAAGATATAAACAGATGGTAGATAAAGTAAATTTTCTAATTGTAGGAGCACAAAAATCAGGGACGTCTGCATTGGAAAAATATCTGGAAGCTCATCCAGATATTCAACTTGCTAAGAAAAAAGAAGTACATTTTTTTGACAATGAAGAATACTATTCGAGTGAAGTCGACTACACCAAATATTATCAATTTTTTGCAGAGTCAAGCAGGACAGCTAAAGGTGAATGCACACCTATATATATGTATTGGCGCCCAGCTATAAAAAGAATTTACGAATATAATCCGTCAATGAAAATAATTGCTGTATTAAGAAGTCCAATAGATCGAGCCTATTCCCATTGGAATATGGAAAGAGACAGAAATTCCGATAAGTTAGATTTTTCAACGGCAATAAGAACGGAATCTCATAGGTGTCGAGAAGCGCTTCCTTTGCAACATAGGGTTTATTCTTATTGTGATAGAGGGTTTTATACAGAACAGATAAGGCATATTTGGCGCTATTTTCCTAAGAAGCAAACATTATTTATTAAATATGAAGATTTGAAGTTGAATCCAAATGTCGTAATTAAGAGGATATGTCAATTTTTGTGTGTTTCGGAATCGGATCCAATAAAAGAGCAAAAGGTTCATGTCAGACCTTATGTAGAAGCAATGAATGAATCAGACCGCCAATATCTTAATGAGGTCTTTACTAGTGAAATCTCACAACTAGAGCAAATGTTAGGTTGGGACTGCACTGATTGGCGATACAAAACAGGGTATTTTAAAAAGTATTCGTTAAAAAATTTAATTCGAAAGTTAAGTAGTTAGTAGTATTTAATGGATGGTGAGTAGTTAGTTTTGGAAGAACATGCAATAAAAATCAAGCGCAGTAATGTCGCAATTAAGCTAGCAATGATGTTTATTATCGTGTTTGAAGGAATGCGTATATATCAATCAGGTATTGTTAGTATGGGATCAATTGCGACCAATATCGGATTGCTGTCATTGCTACGAGGTTTGTTACTATCGTCACTAATGTTTAGCACCCCAACACGAGATTGGTTTAAGCAAAACGTGGGTATGCATAAAGACAGCTATAAGTATTTTCTTGTTGCTATTGTTTTACTTGCAATAGGCTCTATTAGGTTTTTTTGATTCAGGTGCAACGCATGTGCGATTCATCTTTTTCTAAGTAAGTATCATCAGGAACAAACATGACATACCTATTGCTCGCGGCAGCGGTTGTAACAGAAGTAGTCGCCACACTTTTACTGAAAGCTTCTCATGGTTGGGAGAAGTGGGAATTTGGCATGGCGTCGATTTTCTTCTATTCGCTATCGGGCGTTATTTTTGCTTTCGTATTAAAGTCTATGAATGTTGGCTTAGCTTATGCTGTATGGTCAGGCGTTGGGATTGCGCTCGTTTGTATCGCGTCAGTCCTTATTTGGCAACAAAAATTTGATGTTTTCGCCATTTCAGGTGTGTTATTGATTGTAATGGGAACCTTGCTAATTACGGTAAAGTCGAGCGTAGCAATTCAATAAAGTAACAACATAAATAGGAGCATAAGATGAAACTACATTATTTAGAAATCGTATGTTTAGATGTTGACGCGGTGTGTGCTGCTTATGAGCTAACGCATAAGGTGCAGTTTAATGCGCCAGATGAAATGCTTGGTGGCGCTCGAACAGGCAAGTTACAAGACGGTAGTATTGTTGGTGTGCGCGGGCCACTTCGCGATACAGAGGTGCCAGTGGTTCGTCCTTATTGGCTTGTTGAAGATATAGAATCTGCAGTAAACGCTGTGCAGACGCAAGGGGCAGAAATAGCTGTTCCTCCTATGGAAATACCCGCAAAAGGCACATTCGCTATCTATATCCAAGGGGGCTCAGAACAAGGTTTCTGGCAACTTTAACTAGCAACCGTGTCAGGGAGGAAATATGACTACCAACGTTCAATTTATTCAGCCGTTAGTCGCGCTCGTTATTTGGTCTATGGTGATGTGGCTTTGGATGTATATTACCCGCATTCCAGCGATTACTGCGATGAAAATGCATCTAGATCCCAAGGCGCCATCAGGCGAACAAATGTCGCAATTACCCGCCAATGTGCGTTGGAAAGCCGACAACTATAACCATTTGATGGAACAACCTACCATTTTTTATGCTTTGGTGCTTTCACTCGCTTATTTAGGCGTTGATTCCATGCTTGCTAGATATGCCGCATGGGCTTATGTCGCCCTACGTATTGTACACAGCTTAGTGCAGGCGTTGTCTAACATCATTGAACTGCGTTTTGCGGTATTTATCTTGTCGAATATTCCGTTGCTGATTTTAATCTTTTGTACTGTTCGTGCCGTGTTTTGATAATTAAGGATGAAACATGAAACCACTTTTGTATTCGTTACTTTTGTTAATGTCTCCCATGCTAATCGCAAATACCGCGTTGACGGAAGTTTACTTAACAGACAAAACCAAAGCTTTTATTGCTGCTAAAAATGCGAGGCAACAGCCCGACACAACGGTAGAGGATATTGATCATTTTATAGGTTTTTTAGCAGACGATTTTATTGATGAACATATTAAGTTCAATGTAACTGTGACTGACAAAGCCGCGTTAAGACAAGGCATGATCGCTAAAATGAAAGACGACGTATATTTTTCCAATATACGTATCGATCAGTTAATGGTAGGACGGAATGTGGTATTTGTTAAGTACACGGAACACGCTAAAGTTAAACCAAGTCATATGGACAAAGTGATTGAATACACCAGCACTAATATTATGTCGCTGGAATTCAATGATTCAGGGCTTATCAAACACATTCGCAGGCATCACGGCTGACACATAAAGAAGGCTGCTAGCAAGAATGAGGAAGACAAACATGAAACATCTTAAACCCTTGCTTATGCTAGTGTTTCTATCGGGATGTGCCGACTCATTAAAGTTGGCAAATTATGATCAAGTTGATTTGCCGGTAACGATTGAGCCAAACCAAATGGTACCTGAAATCTTGTCGGCTTTTTGGGGCTTTAATAGCGAATCCCCCCTTTTGTCTAGCTTGTTTGTTTGTCGTGGTGCTAGCGGTAAGGACGCTATGCCTGTAACGTTTCCGGTAGAGCTAGATCTTTCTACACTACAAATGGCTGACTTTAGCGTTATTCGCGAGGATGGCACTGAGGGGTCGTTAATTTGTGTAACACCGGCTCCTGCATTCGACCAAGGCGAACTAAGAACGATGTTATTGATCGGTGACTTTGGTTCAATAGAAAATCCAGCCGAGTCGGTAACTGTAGTGGGTAATTTACTCTCTGCAGACAATCAATTTAACTTTAAAGGAAAGAAAGCGCCTGTTATCCCTTTGCTTGACGGTCCATCACTGGTGATCGCAGAACCCGTTTCAAAGGAACATTGGGAACTTGATAAAAGCGCAACAATGCTGCCATTTGGCGGTGGCAGTGGCTGCCCAGTAGGCACCAAGCAAATAGTTCGTGCAGTATGGAATGGTGGCATTACTAAGCCAGGCGGCGCTGAAGTAGATGAGTTAGAGCAAAATAGTTATCAAGTGACACTACAAGGCAATGATGGCAAATCCGAGGTGGTTACTCCCTTTGCACTGGGCGATTTAGGCGACGGTGATAACATTCATAAGCTGTGCTTAGATCAGGATGGCACACCTATTAAAGTTTCATTTCCACAAGGTTTATTGACAGACCCAAGAGAAGATTTAAACCCAGCCACCAGTATTAAGGTGACTCGTTAAAATAAGAAGAGGAAGTTCAAAATGGAAGATCAGGCACTTATCGAACAAGCGATTGATAAAGCATTTGAAGCACAGGTAAAAGGTATTTATCAGGCGTTGTCACAAAACATCGTGATAGCGGCAGGTGATGAAGCAAAGCTTGCTGATGCGAAAGAAAAGTTTACGCTAGCAATTGCCCACGCAAAGCAAGTGAAAGCGGCCGCGCAGTCGAGTCTGTAACAGGCTCCAACGCGCGGCACTTTAATTCGTTAGCCTTTGCAAAAATCGGTAACCGCATCTTGCTCATTGGCAAGATTTTCGTTTTTAGCAAGCTCCCAAGGGCGAATACATTGTTGTTGGCTAGCACACCACTGATAACCCGCTGAAGCTATGCAGCCATGCTCGTCTTTGTCATTTCCAACCACTTGCTCTTGGTCGTTTAAGGTAAAAACTGTTTTACCATTATTGATGGTTTCTAACACTTTAATGCTGGCGATGGTCAAAGGATCCACCGTTAATGGATTGGCTGATAAAATAACAAAATCAGCCTGTTTTCCAACTTCAATCGAACCCTTTTGTTTTTCTTCAAAGTGCTGATATGCAGGCCAGATGGTGATTGCTTTTAAGCCTTCATAAGGCGTTACACGCTGATTAGGACCAAGGATTTCACCTGAACGTGTAACGCGAGTTACAGTCGCACCTAAAACGCGCATTGAATCAGGTAAGGCTACCGGTGCATCGTGATGAGACGAGAAAATCATACCAGCGTCTAATACATCACGGGTAGGCGAAATGTATTTGGCACGGTCAGGGCCAAGCACTGACGTTTTATGCCAGTCCCCCCAATAGAAAGTGTGCATCGGGAACAGCGAAGGCATAATACCAAGCGCTTTCAAACGCGGTATTTGGTCTTTTCTTAGTGTTTGTCCGTGAATCAATACAATGCGACGGTCGCGATCGCCGTATTTTTCTGTAGCTTTACCTACCGCTGAGATATAGCGCTCGATTGCTGCATCGCCATTACAATGGGCAAGCACTTGTCGATTTTTTGCGAAAGCATCCATCAATTCATTTTCAACTTGCTCTGCGGTCATTGCAGGGTAACCTGCATAATCCTTGCTTTCTCCTTCTGGCGGCACGTAATAAGGTAACGAAAGCCAGGCAGTTTTACCTTGTGGTGAGCCATCTAAAGTGAGTTTTATGCCTGCAATACGCAGACCATTGTTATAGCTAATGCCGTCGTAACCACTGCCCGTGTAATAGGGCGAATTATCTAGCTTATCTTTGGCTGTGTAATCTACATAAAGCGCCACATCGATAGGTAACTCAGTTTTTTGTGCTTGGCTTTCTGCGACATCAACAGTTGGAGCAAATGCCCGCCCTTCTTGCGCTGTGGTGTAACCAAATCGGGCAAAATTATGCATGCCTTGTTCAAACAAACTCAGGTTAAATGCGGGCTTAATATTTTTCTGGAAGACCGACAACACGCTAAAGAATGCATTTTCTTCTAGCACGCCGTTAGGGGTTTTTTTGTCGTCTTTACATCGAATAATGCCGCCAGGGACTTTCTTGGTACAGTCTGTTACGCCCGCCATCTTTAAGGCAACGTCATTAAATACACCGAAATGACCTGACTGGTGAATGATCATTACTGGCTTATCCATGCTTACTTTATTCAACTCATTTGCCGTTGGGAACACTTGCTCAGCTAGCTGTGAATCGTCAAAGCCAAAGCCGAGCAGCCAACCGGTATTTTCGATAAATGATTGACCATTATCAGTTGCCTTCCATTCGTTGAGGGTATTAACCAAAGCATTAAAGTCATTAACTAAACCGTCTGGTGCAGGCAGCAAATTTGCGCTAGCGGCTTGTAAACCAGCTGCTACTACATGACCATGGGCATCGACAAAACCAGGCACCATGGTCTTGCCATTGAGATCATGTGTGACGGTAGCGTCACCCATCAAAGGTTTTACGCCTCTTAAATCACCTACATAAATGATCAAACCATCTTTGATTGCAACCGCCTGAGCTTTAGGTTGCTTGTCGTTTACAGTCACAATCATGCCATTGGTATAAACGGCATCAGCAATGATTTGTTCGCTTTCTTTTGGCTTGGATATTTGCTGATTCTCGGAGCATGCCGTGAGTCCAAAGAGCAGAATAATCGACAGTGTTTTGATCATATTTATTGATGACATAGGTTATCTCGCAATTCGTATTGGTAATGGAAAATGCTTGCATACATTTAGATGAAATTAAGCAGTAAATTGAGCATAGTCAATGATTTGCGTTCTATCTAGCTATTGGTAATGAAGAATACTAAAAACAGGATGCAAGGCGAGGCAAGTGCAAATTGCTTGAGCTCAGCAATTGTCGATAGCAAGTTGGCTAAATCTTATAGTTGTAGCAATTGCGTAAATGCCATTTACAGCAAAATAACAGTAATTTTACACCCCTTGATAAAACACGCTAAAAATCGAAAGTTGATATACATTGTCTTTAATAAGTGATTAAAATAGAGGCGATTTAACGAACAGCATAAGAATAAGAAAAGGAACTTTATGCGGTATTTGATGCTAACAGTTTTGGCAGTATTTTTGTCTGCCTGCGCTAAACCCGTCACATCTTTGTCAGCCGACGAAGATAAACAACTTACAAATGAATCGGGCTACTTGCTCATTGGTGTTTCTACAAATAGAAATATTAAGTCCATTTCTATTAGTGGTCCTAAAAATATATTTCTTACCCATAAAGATTTAAAAGCAGGTACTAAATATATTCTTACTGATTTGCCGAGTGGTACATACACCATCGATAAGATCCGTTACAACAATTTCTGGACAGATGAAACGATTGATGACGATGCCTGGAGCTTTGATATTCAGGATCAAAAAGTCAGTTATGTAGGTAATTTAAACATTTACAGTGAAGGTTTTTATTGGTTCACATCATCTCATGTTGAGCTGATTAACAGCGCCAGTGAAGCGCTCGTTTTCATGGAAGAATATTATCCAAATATTTTAAGCAAACGCGAATTAATCTACGGCGGTTTTGGCGAAGATGATTTTTTTCAGTATATAGGGAAATACAATGAAGCTAAGTAAATTTTTATCAGTATCCCTGTGTCTTTGGGCGTTTTCAGTATCTTCAGTAGCCAACACACTTATACCTGCCGAAGAGCTTTATAAAGCAGCCGTTAATGACGGTGTAGCGTTGTCTCCTAATGGTAAGCATGTTCTGTTTAGAGAAAACAAAGGTGATGCTCTTCGAGTGTTGTTAAGAAACATTGAAACGGGAACGGATATTGAAATCCTCTCGTTTAACGAAAGCAATTTTACTATTACCAATCTCGATTGGATAAACGATCAGCAAGTATATTTTCAGCGAGAAAAAAAGGACGAATTAGACGAATTTATCTACGATTTTTCAATCAAGGGTGATGAAGTATCGGGGAAATTCTACCGCATTAGCAAAGGTCGTATTGTTGACCTGTATCCAGAAGATCCATACAGCGTTCTATATTCTCGCAACAAGACTGATGACGAAGAGTACAAGGAATTGTTTCGCGTAAAAGTCAATCAACTCATAGGTGTGGAATCATTTAGTGATGCCGAGTTATTAGATGATACTCGAGAAAATGTATTGATGTTCTTTTACGATCCAACCTATCAATCGTTGTTGTCTATTGAAATAGAAAGCGAAGAAGAAGTCGCAATATATACGCGAGATTTTGACGGCGTGGAATGGCGTAAGATGTTTACTGTTAATAAAGAAACAGAAGCTATTTTGCCTATAGGCTTTATTAATGAAAACACTATGGCTGTGCTTTCAAATACGAACACAGATAAGGTATCGGTGAACTCGTTTGATATCGAAAAACAAACATTAGGCGAGGTGATTTTTGAGCATGATAAATATGACCTTGTTGGTGCTGAGCTAGACGAAAATGGAGAGCTGATAGCCGTTTCTTACTTTAAGCATGGTTTTTACACGCGAGAGCCAATTAACCAGAAAGAAAATGACATTATGGCTGTTTTGTCGAAGAAATTTCCTGGTTACACGGCATTGCCTATTGATCATGACCTCGATAAAAACAGATATGTAGTTGCACTGTCATCTTCGTCATTGCCTTTAGCGTATCATTTATATGATGTTACGGAAGACTCAGAGTCGTTGCTATTTGACGCTTATCCGTCTCTTGAAGCATACCAATTCCCTAAATCGCAAACATTGACGGTTAAAAATGCTGCTGGTAACGATGTAGAAGCCTTGCTAATTAAGCCTCAAAAAGATGGTATAGATCACAATTCCTTAATAGTTATGCCACACGGTGGGCCAGTCGGCGTTCAGGAGTTTGACTATTTTTCTAATGATATCCAATACCTAGTTAATCGTGGTTTTAGCGTACTGCGAGTAAATTTTAGAGGATCCTCCGGCTACGGTAAGCGTTTCCAGGAAGCAGGTGTTGGGCAATTTGGTTTAGCGATAGAAGAAGATATATCACTTGTTGTTGATAAATTAATTAAAGAGCAATCGTTCAAGCATGTATGCAGCATGGGCTACAGCTACGGTGGTTACTCTGCGGTTATGTTGGCTGCAAAGAATCCAGCTCTGTATCAGTGCGTTGTAGCAGCTTATGGTGTCTACGATTTACCTTTGTTGTTTACGCCAAGTAACCTGCGTGGTGATGAAGACTTTCAAGAACGCGTTACAAAAACGATAGGTGACAAAGAGAATCTTACACAAGAACAGTCTCCTGTCCATTTGATCGACCAATTGAATGTACCGATTTATGTTATTGCAGGTAAAAAAGATTACATTTCAGGTTTTGAGCAAAGCCATCGATTCTATTATTTGTTGAAAAAACGAAATAAAGACGTTGAAACTCTTTTTTATCATCAAGCAGGTCATGGTGTTTCATCATTAAGCGCGCAACGAAGAGAAATTATTGCAGTTGTAGATTTCTTGTATCGTAAATTGGGTTTCGATAAAACTGCGCTAGCTACGAATGATGACGAAAAATCGATTCTCGCAGAAGAAGAAATGGTGATTGCTGATAGCTATGAGTTTGGTTGGGATATTGATCAAGATACCGAGATGGCTATTGCCTATCTCAAAAAAGCCGGTGAATTAGGTCATTCTCGAGCGCTTTTCAATTTAGGTTCTTATTACCATCGTGGCATCGTTGTTGACAAAGATATCAAACAAGCTATTTCATACTATGAAAAAGCTGGTGAAGCTGGTTATGAAGGAGGGCATCTTAGGCTAGCTCGTATGTATACCTTTGGTCGTTATGTCGAGATGGACTTTGAAAAAGGGCGATACTATTTGGAGTTAGCTGAAGCAAAAGATATTACCGCCGAATTATTGTTTATAAAGGCAAGTTTGGCGTGTAAAGATGCAGCAAATCGAAACCTAGATGTTTGTATTAAAAACTTGAGTACTAAAACTATTGATAACGTTACGCATAAAAACAATAGAAAAGCTGCTTACGAGTTAAGAAAAGAGTTTTTAGCTGATATCCTAACTGTAGACAACTTTAATGAAAACGATCGCAATCGTTTGATTTCTTTTGCAAAAAGAGAGTTCTACTTTAAAACGTTACCAATTGAGTTAGATATAGAGCAATCTGGTGAGCTTTACTACAAAGAACATGAAAAGTTTGGTCGTAATGGTAAGTATATTGAAAGGAAATGGCGAGAATCTATCGTTAAAACTGACGATGAAAACCATTATGTTGGTGCCATATTTAAAGTTGATCCAGAGGGTATAAATAGCAAGAGAGATGACTTTTCAGTTATCGTTAAATGGTCGTCTGCCCCAACAGGCAATCCAGAAAACGTATCTCCTTTCGACGCGTCTTTATTGTATGGTGCTCCGCACTATGACTGGTATGCATTGAAGTCAGTAAAAGAATTAGAAACGGATAAGATATACACCTTGGAAGTTTATGATATTTCACTTAACTTACTGTTGAAGAAGTCATTCTCAATATCTGCTAGGGAGTCATCGGAAGAAGTCGCTCAAAGCGAGTAATCTTACGTTAGATTTAAGCGATGGAGTGAAATCTATCGCTTTCACCCATTTACTTCAAATGGCTATTAATCAAGGAAACCAATTAATGTTGATTAAGTCGATGCTGTTTCTATTAACGGTAATGAGTGCAAATGCATACTCACAACAAAACTTCAAGGAAGTGGATTCCCCATACCAAGCTGATAATACTCAAAAATTTGAGTTCAATTCAAAAGTACTCAACCGCAGCTACGATATCCATGTAAAACTACCCAAAGGTTATTCAAATAAAGAAAATCAGCACAAGCATTACCCTGTGTTGTATTTAAATGATGCCCCTTATACCTTTAAAGTCGCATTGGGCGTAACCCATTTTCCTAAAATGGATAAAGCGATTATCGTGGCGATTGGCTTTGCTCATGGCGAACATGGTCAACACAGTCGAGTGCGAGATCTAACGCCAGAGAACGATCCGACGTGGCGTAAGTATGAAACGGGTGGTGCACCCCAATACCTCAAGTTTATCGAATCTGAAGTGATTCCTTTTGTCGAAGATGTTTACCGCATAGATTCAAGTAAGCGGATTTTATCTGGACAATCATTGGGCGGTTCGTTTGGCTCCTGGGTATTGGTTACTCGACCAGCCTTGTTTTCTAGCTATATTCTTACTAGCCCTTCCCATTGGTTTAAGAATGACATGATTTTTGCTTTGGAAGCCAGCTACGCAAAAGACCACCAAGATTTACCTGCCAATGTCTTTTATGCAACCGGAGCGGTTGAAACGCCTGAATATGAGCGAAAGCCAATGGTAAAGGGACAAATAGATTTCGTGAAGGCCCTGCGCGCTCGTGATTACCCACAGCTTAACATGAAAGATGAAATTGTTGAGGGCACCGATCATTTCAGCACTTTTCCGGTTGGCTTAACCAAGGGATTACGCTGGTTGTATCAGGACGTTTGGCAAGTTGAGTAAGAAAAGCGCGTAAGCTTACTTCAGAAAGCAATTGCTTACGGAACAAAGGAAAAGTGGGGTGGCATATGGGACTTGAACCCACGCCCAATCGGTATTTGCGGAATCACAGGTGATTTCGCCTCGTGGGCAAACAAACTGGATAAAACCACAAGAAGTAAACAGAAAGAGAAAGTGGGGTGGCATTTGGGACTTGAACCCGCGCCCAATCGGTATTTGCGGAATCACAAGTGATTTCGCCTCGTGGGCAAAAAAACTGGATAAAACTACAAGAAGTAAACAGAAAGAGAAAGTGGGGTGGCATATGGGACTTGAACCCACGACAACCGGAATCACAATCCGGGGCTCTACCAACTGAGCTAATGCCACCATCAAGAGGCGCTATTCGATAGCGGGGCGCATTCTATCCCAGAAAGGCCGACAAAGACAAGCAAAATCCGCTAAAATCATAGAAAAAGTAGCGTAAAAGGGGCGATTATGTCCTTAGACAAAATTACCCAGCAATTAGCTGAACAATCTACGACAAAATACCCTCCAGTACATTTATGGGATCCGCCTTATTGCGGTGAAATAGATATCGAAATTAAGTCAGACGGAACGTGGTTTTATAACGGTGGAGAAATAAAGCGTCTACCTTTAGTGAAGTTATTTGCTTCGGTGTTAAAGCGCGAACAGCACGATTATTTTCTAGTCACACCGGTCGAAAAAGTCAAAATCAAGGTTGTGGAAAAGCCCTATGTGATAACACAGTGGGAAATGATAAATGGTGTGATGCAGTTAACCACGCAGCTTGGCGATGTATGTTGGCTTGAGGATGCGGAGCAACTTGAAATTTCTGAACAAGGGCATATCTATATTACAGTACGCAACAATTTGCAGGGCCTAGTACATCGCAATGTGTATTATCAATGGATTGAAATGGCAGAGCAAAAAGAAGTTGCAGGTAAAACGCACCTTGGTTTTTATTCCAATCAGGTGTTTTTTGATTTGGGCGCAATAGATTAAATTTAGGAGGCTTGTGCAGTATCAACGCATCGTCAGTGTTAAAGCGCTGCCGCATATATACATTGGGGCAACCATATGCCCTTTTTTGTTGTGGGCAGGTGTTGAGGATTTAACTGATTATAGCTTTTGGGCCGGCCTATTTTTTGTTGGGACAACACTGTTTACTTTGTTTGATGGTTATCGCGCGTTGAAGCATAAGGTGATAAGTGATTTTATCATGCTTTTTGTGGTGCCTATTGCTTTACCTGTTGCATTAGTTGTCTATTATTGGTTAAGCTAAGTTACTGATTTTTATACAAGGAAAGTAAAATGAAACTACTGAAAGGATGCCTTCTAACGTTCTTTATTACTGCTTGCGCAACCTCCAGCGCGCCACCCCTACAATATGCATCTCTCGCGGTTACCCCTGATTTGTTGCTTTCTAGCGATTGGCAAACATTACAGCGGTTTCCGCCTCGGTTTCCAAAAGAAGCGGTATATAAAAATAAAACCGGCTGCGCGACAGTTGAATATGTGATCACTGAGTCAAAAGAGATAGTTGATATCCAGGTAGTTGCCGCGAGCAATAAAGTATTTGGGCAGGCGGCAGCCGAGGTAATTCCCAAATGGCAATGGCAAAAACTAGCTAAACACAAGGTTCCTGTTGCAACGAAAACGCAAACACGCTTTGATTTTTGCTATGGACAAACATGTACGCTTTCAGCATTAGATGACGTTTGCCCCGGCAAAGATATCGTATATGCGCGTGGCATGCGTATGCGAATGAACTAGCACACTTTTACTAAAGCACTTTTTGCCGAAGTTATCGGTCAGTTTTTCGGAGTATATTCCTAAATTACGCGAGAGAAACGCTGCTGATTGATGTGGCGTTTCATGTACGCGTCAAAACTCATACTAATAGTGCGAATCAGCAGTCGTGCTTTCTGATGAACGTTAATATTGTTAACGTTATTTTCTAGTAACCCATCTGCAATAAAGCAATCAAGCAGCGGAAGGTCGTTAGCAAAATATTGATCGAACTTGATAGAAAACAGTTGCTCTACCTGTCGCTTGTCGACAAACAGGTTACACATCAATTGCTTAATAACATAGCCTCGAATGACATCATCTTGAGATAACGCAATACCTTTTTCTTGTGCGTGTCCTAGTTGCTCTACTTGTTGGTAGTAGGGTTTTAGCTCTTTTATATTCTGACTAAAACTGTCGCCAATTGCAGATATAGCGGAAACACCAAGGCCAAGTAAGTCGCAATTGCCTTGGGTGGTATAGCCCTGAAAATTGCGATGTAACTGCCCATTTTGTTGTGCAATAGCAAGCTCATCGTTAGGTTTGGCGAAATGGTCCATGCCGATTAGCTCATAACCTGCGTCGGTGAATTTTTCCATGGCAAGGCGCATTAAACCAAATTTTTCATTGGCATTGGGCAGCCATTCATCTTTTAGTTTGCGCTGTGCGGCAAATCGACTGGGTAAATGCGCATAAGAAAACAAAGAAATACGATCGACATCAATGGCAATCATTTTATCGATAGTGCGACTAAAGGTTTGTTCATTTTGATGAGGCAAACCATAAATTAAATCGACATTAACAGAGCGGAAGCCTGCCGCTTTAGCTTGAGCGACAAATTGTTCGATGAATTCTGTAGACTGCACGCGATTAATTGCTTTTTGAACCGTATCATCGATGTCTTGCACACCAATACTGATGCGATTAAAGCCCATTTTTCGCAGTGCTGCCGGTAAGCTAAGTGCAACTTCTCTAGGGTCTATCTCTATCCCCATTTCAGCGTCGCTGCTTAGTGAAAATTGTGCTTTTAGTAGGTCTGTTAAACGTGTTAATTGAGACGTTGTTAAGAAACTTGGCGTGCCACCACCTAAATGAATTTGGTCAACGGTATAGTCCTTAAACAAAGGTGCTTGTGCTTTAATTTCCTGTTCTAGGTAATCGAGATAAATATCAGCTTTGTGACGATGGCGGGTGACCACTTTGTTGCAACCGCAGTAATAACATAGGCTATGGCAGAAAGGGATATGTAAATAAAGCGATAGGCGTCTATTTTTAGATACCTTAATAGCTTGTTGTAGCATTTGATGATCAAACTGCGTATTAAATTCCAGCGCTGTAGGATACGAGGTGTATCTTGGGCCACTGGTGTTGTATTTATTTAAAAGTGATTGATCAAAACACTGTTGAATCTGCATGTAACGTCCCGCGAAAAGTCTGGGGGTATTGTAACCTTTTCGCGGTATTATACTGTTACAGCTTGTTAAGTAGCTTGATGTAGATCAAGGTGTTTAGACATGCTTTAACTTGCACATTTAATGCATTGCGTGGCCGATGGCTGTACTTCTAGCCTTTGCTTAGCGATGTCTTCGCCACAGCTTCCACATACACCGTAAGTGCCAGCATCGATACGTAAGATGGCATCAGATAATTGTTGAATTTCAACTTTAGCTTCTGATTCCAGTGCATTTAACACTTCATCGTTTTCTCGTTCCCTTGCTTGCTCCGCCCAGTCGGCGTTTCTTCCTTGTGCAAAATCTGCATGAATAGAGTCGATACGTTTTTGAAGCTCAACAATGCGTTGAGTAAACGATTCTTTCAATGAACTTGGCATTTGGCCTCCTATGCGTTTGGTGAGCATTAATGCTCACCCACCATTATAAGGAAGCGACAAGTTTGTTAAGTTGATCCTGCGCAAATTGACGCAAAGATTTTGTGTCTTCAAGCACTTTGTCAGTAAGCTCTGCTTCTGCTTGCATGCGCTGAAAATCTTGTTTCATCCGTTCTTTCTTAGGTAATTGCTTGCGTGCTTCCATAATAGACAAATGTTGAATTCGTCCATACATTTCAAATATAGCAGGAAATTGTGCATTTAACTCATTGCTGAGCTTTAATGAATCGAGCAAAACGCTCAAACGCCAGCAACCTTCAGAGATGTCACATTGTTTCTCTTGCATCGCTCTAACGATAATAACCACAGAATCGAGAATCTTCTTATCATGTTCTGCATGTGCTTTTTGTAGCGCTAGGGTTTGTTCAATTTGGCGCTGTTGTTGTTGCTTTAACAGCCATAACAATCGGCCGGCGTAAAACGCCAACACCAATATTACTAGCGCGCCAACTACGGCTAAAATCATCCACATTGTGTTGTCCATTGCGGCCTAACCTATTGAAAGCGTGACAAGTCGTCGTTGTCTAATTTGTCCCATAAATCATCTTCCGACAATTCAGTATCTTGCGCGTCTTCCTCTGGCGTCAATTGTGCACTCAGTTGCTCATGTTGTTCCATAAGCTCATTGTACAAGTCGACTTCTTGTTCGCTAAGCGAAATATCTTGCTCTTGCTTATCAAGAATGTCCAATAAACGTGGGTCTTGTTCAATGGCATCTAGTTGCGCTTGAATAGAAGGGCCTGTGTCGACAACTTTAATTTTTGCGATAGGGCTGTCTACCTGTTTTGCTTTTTTAGGTGCTTTAACCTGAACGTTTGGTATCCCTAGGTCGATAGGCTTTTTACTGCCCACGCGCGCGTCTTTATTACCTTGTGCGGTTTGCGTCGGTTTTGCTTTTTGCTGTCCTTCCAACTGGCGAGTACCAGCAGGTTTACCTGTCTTCTTCTTCGGTTTTTTGTCTTTAGTGATGCGCACATCTAATGTGCTTGCTTTCACTACACCAGACGAACCTGCACCAGGCTTTCTAGATTTCTTTTTGCGGGTCATAACCACCTCAATTTTGCGCTAATGTGTATATTTTATCGCAATTGTGGCGCAGTGGGTATTAACAAACATAAAAAAAGCACTACTTCACAGTAGTGCTTTATTAAGTATATTTTATGTTGGCCTACAATTGGCCTATCTCTCAACTTGGCATCCAACCTTATTATGGGTCGTCCGTAACTGGAAGTTATCCTGTTTTATTAACAATGCTTCCCTAACTCGTTTTTATTTTAGTTTTTTCATGCGCGTTCCGAGCGTTTATTGTTCTTCCATGCTCCTGGACTACTTGCACTTCCGGTGCTCATTAAACCATCCATGTTGCCATTTTTACGTTATGTGGCTTCCTTAACCAGTGTTCCCTTTTCTCGCATGGTCAATAAATAACCGTCCCTTACTTTACACCTTTGTACAATATCATCAAGCACTTTTCTGTAATTTCAGGGTTTAATTGGCGTAAATCGCTGTATTTACTCGTCTAATTCATGCAACCAAGCGGCATGGCGTGGTGCGCGTTTAGTTTGCGACCATTCTTCAATCATGTCATGAGCAACGGCTTTTAATTGCTTGTATTGTTCTGGTGTACCGACATCAGCAGCAAGCTCTAGACGATGACCATTTGGATCGAAAAAGTAGATTGATTTAAAAACACCGTGATTAACCGGTCCTAATACATCAACGCCTTTGCTTTCTAAACTTTCTTTTGCGCTAACAAGTGCGTCAAAGTTTTCAACTTTCAAAGCGATATGTTGCACCCAAGTTGGCGTGTTTTGATCACGGTCCATATCAGGTGAATTTGGCAGTTCAAAGAAAGCTAATACGTTGCCCATGCCTGCATCTAAAAAGATGTGCATGTAAGGATCTGGTGCTTTCGTTGATGGGACTTCATTTTCTGCAATGGCAAGCGTTAAGTCCATATTAAGGTGTGCTTTGTACCATTCAACGGTTTCTTTAGCATCTTTGCAGCGATAAGCTACGTGATGGAATTTTTCTATCTTGATCATAAAGGTGCTTTACTGTCGAAAATTAGACTCTTTTTATCATAAAAGACAAAGTGGCTGTTAATGTCATCCTTAAAGTCTAGTCTAGTAACGGCACCTCGGTGTTTCGATAGGTTTACAGGCAGTGTAAACTCGCTGCGGACAGTTAGGTGAGAATAACCGTCTTATCGCCATTTAAGCAGATGCGTTGCTCAGCGTGCAAACGCACAGCTCTAGATAAAGCAATGGCTTCTATGTCGTGGCCGGTGTGCACCATTTGCTCTATGGTGTAGCTGTGGTCAATCGCTTTTACTTCTTGCACAATGATTGGCCCTTCATCGAGATCGGACGTGACATAATGCGCGGTTGCGCCAATAATTTTAACGCCACGTTTATGCGCTTGATGATATGGCCTAGCGCCCTTGAAACCGGGTAAAAAGGAATGATGTATGTTAATCGCTTTACCAGCCAAGCGAGTACACAGCTGATCTGAAAGAATCTGCATATAACGCGCTAATACTAATAAATCACCTTGGTATTGCTCAAAAACAGCTAATAGCTGCTGTTCTTGCGCCACTTTATCATCTGCTATTGGCAAGTAATGGTAAGGCAGTTCATGAAACTGACAAATCGCCTCACATTTTTGGTGGTTAGACACCACAGCCACGATATCAATAGGTAACACGCCCGCTCGCCATTTTGTTAGCAGTGATACTAAGCAATGCTCGTCCTTTGATACTGCGATAACTACCTTAGGAAGCTGAGCGGCATTGCGTAATTGATAATGCAGTTGTAGCGGTTTAGCTAAGGCCTCTAGTGCGTCGGTAAACTCTTCCATCGGCACTTTAAGCTGTCTGTCATCAAAGGCAATTCGTGAAAAAAAGGTGTCAGTATAAGGGTCACTGTACTGTGACGTTTCAGTGATAAACGCGCCATGTTCAAATAGCGCTTGTGTGACTTTTGCTAATACGCCGCTGGAGTCAGGGCACTGCCAGGTTAAAATATACTGATTGTTCATAAACGCCTTACCGTCACTTTTGCTATAACGCTATAGTGACACGGATTACCGACGAGCTTAAAGCTAGAAGTGATATAAATTAGAACGTTCCTTTCTGACGCACGTACTCTACCTCGATTACAAATTAAAACATGGCTAAATCAATAACTTGTTAGAATACGCTGTTGTTTTTTAAACAGGTATTGTGATGAAACATAAATTTTTAAATCAATTGTTAGTGATCTTCGGCGCCTTTTTATTATCGGCATGCCAGTACATTGCAGACTATGAAGATGTATCTTTAGGTGAGGACGCGCTAGCCGGCCAAGAATGGCAATTGGTTAGTTTGAACGAACAGCCGGTGGCAGCCGCAGAGAAAGCCATTCAATTAGCGTTTGATAAAAATAGTCATCGTGCCCATGGTTTTTCTGGCTGTAATTACTATTCAGGTACCTATGTGTTAGAGCAAGAAGCGATAAGCTTCGCTGGCCTTGCTAGCACTCGAAAGGCTTGTCCAGATAATGAAACGAACGAGAATCTGTATTTGCAGATGCTCACGCAAGTGAAAGGATTTACCGTTGAAAATGATCAACTTGTCCTATTAGCCGACAATGATCTGGTGCTTGCGCGATTTGCTCGTATCGCCCAATAACGGTGTTCCTCGCTTGCGGGGAACCTCTATTGTCGGTAAACTTAGCAAGTTGTATATACAATTTGAAAGATTATGTCAGACAGTTATCAGCTCATTCAAGGTACATTGCCGCTGCTCATTAGCATGCCACATAACGGCGAAGCACTTCCTCAAGACGTTAGTACGCAAATGACCGACACCGGTAAACAAGTTAAAGATACCGATTGGGCTATGGATATCTTGTATGATTTTGCTCAGGCAATGGGTATAAGCGTGCTAAAACCACGCTACAATCGTTATCTTATCGACCTTAATCGTAGCCCTGAAGACGAAAATTTGTATCCCGGGCAAGATAGCACTGAGCTCTGCCCGACCACATCATTTGATAAAGCGCCATTGTATCTTGCCGGGAAAGAACCCAACTCAACAGAGATAAAACGTCGCATAGACGCGTATTGGCACCCATATCATCAAGCAATAATAGATGAATTGGCGCGCATTAAGGCTATTCATGGCATGGCGTTTTTGTATGATGCGCATTCCATTGCGTCTCAAGTGCCGCGCTTTTTTGAAGGCACGCTACCGGATTTTAATTTCGGCACTGCTGACGGCAAAAGTTGCCCTGAAACGCTAGTCAACAGGTTGCTTGATTTAGATTTCACGCCGTATAGCGCAGTGGCTAATGGCCGTTTTAAAGGTGGGTATATCACTAGGCAATATGCGCAGCCGAGCGAGCATATTTTTACACTTCAACTAGAATTGTCACAAGCAACCTATATGCACGAAGAATTGGCGCGGTTGAGTCAAGATAAACTTGCTCAAGTGCAGCCTTATCTGAAGGCTATTATCGAAACCGTACTTGCATATAGCAACGAATATAAAACACAAGGCTTTGCTTAGGAAACGCATGAAAGTATTTGCACATCGTGTACTGCTCGACTCTGCTTGGGCGAAAAACAAAACACTCATCATAGAAAACGGCGAGATTACCGATATTGTCGATGGTCAATTAGACGATGCAATAGTTGCTAGTGGTCCCGTTGTACCGGGGCTAATTAACTGTCACTCCCATGCGTTTCAGCGCGCTTTTGCTGGTTTTAGTGAACAAGGCAGTGAAGGACAAGATAGTTTTTGGACATGGCGAAAAATCATGTATCAATTCTTGGCTCAAATCAGCGATGTTGAAGCTCATATTATTGCAAAGCAGCTGTACATAGAGATGCTGAAAGCAGGCTACACATCAGTTGCCGAGTTTCATTATTTACATCATCAGCAAACCGGTGAACCTTATCCAGCACTAGCGCAAATGGCAAAAGCTTTATTTGATGCCGCACAAGAAAGCGGTATCGGCATAACAATGCTACCGGTACTTTATCAGTACAGTGGTTTTGGTGAAAAAGCACCACTTGATGGTCAAAAGCGTTTCATTAATACAACCGAGCAGTTCAACCAATTGGTGACCGACTGTTATGAGCTAAGCAAGCAATACAACAATGCTAATGTTGGTATAGCGCCGCATTCTTTGCGTGCAACTAATTTTGCAGCGATTGAACAAGCGGTTAAACACGTCCGCTCGTTAGACAGTAAGGCGCCTATACATGTTCATATAGCTGAACAAACGCAAGAAGTAGACGATTGTATTGCGCACAGCGGAAAACGTCCGGTGCAATGGCTTTGCGAACAACTTAGCTTAGATGCCAATTGGTGTTTGATTCATGCAACACATATCACCGCTGATGAGAGAAAGGCCATCATCGATACCGGTGCCGTTGCCGGTATTTGCCCTACAACAGAAGCGAATCTCGGCGATGGCGTATTTCCTACCGCAGAATTTATGCAAGAAGGCGGTACCATTGCTATTGGCTCAGACAGCCATATAAGTGTCAATGCAGTCGAAGAAATTCGTTGGCTTGAGTATGCGCAGCGCTTAACTAGGCGTCAAAGAGCGGTACTGGCGAACAAAGCGCAAGCATCAGTTGGTCTTAACTTATGGCAAGCAGCGAATCGCGGTGGCGCGTTAGCAACGAACAAAAATACGGGTGTACTTGCTGTTGGTAAACAAGCTGATTTGCTCGTGCTAGATCAACAATTGCTAGGCCGCTATGCACAATCCGACGAGCACCTGCTAGATAGTTTTGTGTTTGCTACTGGTGAGCAAGCGATAACGGATGTGATGGTTAATGGGCAATGGGTCATTCGTGACAAAAAGCATGATCTTGAAACGCAAAGCCACGAAGCATTTTCAGCCTTACTACAACGTTTGTCTTCATAGGCTATCAGACATAAAAAAAGGTCGCTTGTGCGACCTTTTTTATAGAGAAGAATTGTTACTATAACAAATTCGAATATTCTTCTATTTTATTGCAAACCTTATCTTGGTTTACGCTATGAAAACGAGGATTGAGCTTCCCAGTTAGGCAGAAGTCGGTATAAAAAGCGGTAACTGTATCTCGAGAACGTGTTATTTCAGAGAGAAACACTTGTTCGCCAGCGGTAAAGCTGTCGAATTCATTTTGCAGGTCACGATAAATTTTATCGGCTTTCAATCTAATATTAGTATCAGTGACGCCAGCAAACCACGCTTTAGCGTCTGCTGTGAGTTGGTGCCATTTTTTACTAGCTACTGATTCTGGGAAAAAGTGCAAATAAAGTGCCGCAAGCACGATTAAGATCAATATTTTTTTCATGGCTCATCTTACAATGTCATATAGACTATAGGATAATAAAATTATTCGAGATTATACATTATCCTTGAATAATACCAATTGCATCACATATTTTGTTATCACTTTGCACATTGATGTGACGCAGCCAAGATAATGTAGACAATCAGGCAGCAGCTAAGGGCTCACTGTGACAAACGAAGACGCACCAAAAAAATCGACACGCATTCCTGTAAAAACCATTGCAATTGAACCTGCAAAGTCCGGTGTCGCTGAATACAAACCTCGTGATCAGATATATGTACGCAAAGTTGAAGGTGTATTCCAGCGCTTGCGCCGAAAGATGAATTTTGTATTTTTAGGCCTGTTTGCGATCCTTCCTTGGCTACAATACAACGGCAACCAAGCACTGTTGTTTGATATTGGTGAACAACGATTCACTATCTGGGGGCTCACGCTATGGCCTCAAGACCTTACCTTACTTGCGTTTCTCTTTATCGTTGCCGCCTATCTATTATTTTTTGTTACCACCTTTTTAGGGCGAGTCTGGTGTGGCTATATGTGTCCACAGACGGTGTGGACCTTCATCTTTATTTGGTTTGAAGAAAAGATAGAGGGAAGCGCTAACCAACGTAAAAAACTCGATGGTCGAAAGATGGATTTCGACAAATTTTGGCGCAAAGCGCTAAAACATTTTTGTTGGTTATTCTTTTCGCTACTAACGGCCTTAACCTTTGTTGGTTACTTTACGCCTATTGACCAACTGTTTATCGATTTCTTTACCTTCAGCGCATCGTTGACCGCTGTTGGTGTTGTCGTGTTCTTTGCCTTTTGTACCTATGGCAACGCAGGTTGGATGCGGGAGGTCATGTGTTTACACATGTGTCCATACGCACGATTCCAATCAGCCATGTTCGATAAAGATACATTAACTGTTTCTTACGATAAAAACCGCGGTGAGAATCGCGGACCGCGAGGTCGCAAACAAGATCCTAAAGCCTTAGGACTCGGTGATTGCATCGATTGTAACTTGTGTGTGCAAGTGTGCCCAACAGGCATTGATATTCGAAATGGTCTTCAATACGAGTGCATTAATTGTGGGGCATGTGCCGACGCCTGTGATGGCGTGATGGAAAAAATGAAGTATGACAAAGGCCTTATACGTTATACCACCGAGCATGAATTAGAAGGTAAAAAAGTGCATTTCCTTCGCGGTAAGTTAGTTGGCTATGCCTTTATGATGGTACTAATTTCCGCCGCCTTGTTGTGGACGATTATTAGTCGCATGCCAGTTGATCTCGATATCATTCGAGACAGAACAGCGCTTGCGACAGAAAATTTTGATGGTGAGATTGAGAACGTCTATACCCTCAAGATATTGAATAAGTCGCAATATGATGCAACCTATAACTTGTCGGTAAAAGGTTTAAGCAACGTTACTTGGAATGGCGACCAACAGGTCGTAGTAAAAGCGGCAACGGTTTATACCTTACCTATCAGTTTGACTGTCGACCCATACGATTTGAAAGGCTTCGTTAACGATATTGAATTTGAAGTGACGCTGGCAGATGATACTTCGGTAACGGTGTCACAACCGAGTAAGTTCTTTAACAAACGTTAATTATGTCGGCATTTAATTTTGGCGACTTGTCGCCAGACCTTATTCTAGATGGTATTGAATCTGTTGGACTAATCGCCGACAGCGGTTTGCTGGCGTTAAACAGTTATGAAAATCGCGTGTATCAATTTACCGCGCGTGACGATAAAAAGTATGTCACTAAGTTTTATCGGCCTCAACGTTGGAGCCAAGCTCAGTTGCAGGAAGAGCATGATTTTGCGCTTGAGTTAGCCCATCATGAATTGCCAATTGTTGCGCCGCTAGTCATTGACGGTCAGTCGCTATTTGAGATTAAAGGCTATACCTTTAGCTTGTATCCCTGCCAAGGCGGGCGTATTTTTGAAGTGGATAACCTCGATCAGCTTGAATGGATGGGGCGCTTTATTGGCCGTATTCATGCCATTGCTAAAACTAAAGATTTTAAGCATCGCCCCGCGATAACTGCACAAGATTATTTAATAACAGCGCGTGAGCAAATACTTGCTAGTGGTTATGTTCCCTCACATTTGATTGAACCTTTTACTGTCATATTGGACCAAGTAATTCAGGAAGCGTTAATTCATTATCGCGACTTTGCTAGTATTCGCCTGCATGGCGATTGCCACGCAGGAAATATATTGTGGACAGATCAAGGTCCTCATTTTGTAGATTTAGATGATTGTCGCAGTGGTCCAGCTATTCAGGATTTGTGGATGATGCTATCGGGTGACCGAAGTCAACAAACCATGCAACTTGATACCTTGCTCTGTGGCTATGAAGAGTTTTGTGAATTCGATTCAAATGAACTTGTGTTGATTGAATCTTTGCGTACAATGCGTATGGTTAATTATATGGCATGGTTATGTAATCGTTGGCAAGATCCAGCATTTGTGCAAAATTTTCCTTGGTTTAATACAGAGAAATATTGGGAGCAGCAAATTCTGTCGCTAAAAGAACAGTTTGCCGCATTACAACAACCGGCATTAACGTTAATGCCTTAACCCCAAAGTAGGAACATAATAATGAAGAAATTTTTAGCCTTAGTTGCTTTATTCATGTTGCCAGTTACGGCAATGGCGGCGGATTATAAAGAAGGCACGCATTACACTAAGGTAAATGAACAAAAAACAAGTAAGCCTGAAGTGCGAGAGTTTTTCTCTTTCTATTGTCCGCATTGTTATCAGTTTTCGCCGTTAATGGACAAAATTAAAAAGCAACTTCCAAGCGATACTAAGTTTGTTTATAACCACGTTGATTTTTTGCGTGGCGCGTCACCAATGATTCAACAAATGCTTTCTAAAGGCGTTGTTGTTGCCCAACAAATGAAAATGGAAAAGCAAATCATGAATGCTATTTTCAAGTACATTCATGTTCAACGCGCACCTTTCTCGTCAGAAAAAGACTTGCGTAACCTTTTCGTTGTAAACGGTGCAGACGGCGCTAAATTCGATAAACTGATGAAGAGCTTTTCGGTAAACAGCCAAGCAAAACAGTTTAAAAAGCAACAAGACTACTTTTCTCGTAAGGGCGCTTTAACAGGTGTACCAACGGTAATCGTAAATGGTAAGTATAAAGTGGAAGCACAAGGCTTAGACAGAAGCTCACGTACTGCACTAGAAGACGATTACATAAAGCTTGTTAATTATCTTCTTACGTTAGACTAAGTCTACGGTTAGATTAAAAAAGGCTGCATGATGCAGCCTTTTTTTGTGTCTTGCTACTACCTTGTATGGCCGTCGCCAAAGACGACAAACTTTTCTGTGGTTAATGCTTCTAACCCCATTGGGCCATAAGCATGTAATCGGCTAGTTGAAATACCAATTTCCGCACCTAGCCCCAATTGACCACCATCCGAAAAGCGTGAAGAGGCATTTACCATGACAACAGACGAATTAATGCGGCGAACAAACTGCTGCGCTCTGGAAGTGTCTTGGGTAACGATTACTTCGGTGTGATCTGAACTAAATTGATTAATGTGATCAATGGCGCTTTCATAGCTATTGACCACTTTTATGGCAATTTCATCATCCAAATATTCGGCGTCATAATCTTGGTCTGTGGCAAGCTCTGCGCCTTGGAAAAACGGTAAGCTTTTATCACAAGCATGCACTTTTACCCCTTTCTCGGCAAAGCTGGCTGCTACTATAGGTAAAAATTGTTCGGCAATGTCTTGATGAACAATCAAGGTTTCTATGGCATTACATGCGCTTGGTTTTTGGGTTTTACCGTTTATCAGCAAGTTTAACGCTTTATCAAGGTTGGCGAACTTGTCGACAAAAAGGTGGCACACGCCTTTAAAGTGCTGAATCACTGGAATAGCGCTATTGTCGGTAACAAAGTTGATCAGCCCCTCGCCACCGCGCGGTATAACCAAGTCTATGCTTTGACGCAAGGTTAGTAGTTCATTAATGACTGCACGGCTGGTGTCTGGCACGATTAAAACCGCTTCTTGATTGATGCTATGTTGTTTCAGCGCCAATCCAATGCAGCGCGCAATTGCTTTGTTGCTATGAATAGCTTCGCTTCCGCCCCGAAGCACAACGCCATTGCCTGATTTTAAACATAGCGCCGCCGCCTCAGCCGTAACATTAGGGCGCGCTTCGTAAATCATTGCAATTACACCTAGCGGTATGCGCATTTTGCCCACCTGAATACCATTTGGTCTTAGCGCTAGATTGCTAATGCTACCAGTAGGGTCGTCGAGACGGGTAATATCGATAATGGCATCGCTAATATCTGCTATGCGCTCAGGCGTAAGTAGCAGTCTGTCTAGCATGGCATTGGACAAACCTTTTACTTTACCTGCATCAATATCTTTTTGATTCTCATCCAAAATTGCATCGCTATGGGCGATGATTGCTTTAGCGATATCTTCAAGTACGCTATTTTTCTCTGCGTTGGTTAATTGTGCTATTCGTAAACTTGCTTGTTTACACGCTTTGGCGGCATCAGTAATGCTAAACTGACTGCTCATGGGAAACTCCTACTATGACTAGGTCGTCTCTGTGAACGACAACTTTACTTTGGCAATACCCCAACACTGAGGCAATTTGGTCGCTTTTGACGCCTTTAATTTTATTTAGGTCGTTGGCACTGTATTGGCTGATGCCCTTTGCAATGACATCGCCGTTTGGCGCTACAATATCAATGCTTTCGCCGGCTAAAAACTGGCCCTTCACACTACTTATACCTGATGGTAACAACGACGCCCCTTTTTTCAGTACTGCGACACTAGCACCTTGGTCGAGGTGCAATTGGCCATGGCTTTTTAATGTGTGCTTTAACCAGTATTTTTTAGCCTTGGCGGCTGGCTGCCGAGCCGCAAAGTAAGTGCCCGGGTTTTGTCCGTCTAATAGACGTTTAAAGGTGTCATTACTTTTGCCATTTACAATGAAGGTTGCGATACCATTTTCCGTTGCTTTTTCGGCGGCTTCAATTTTTGTTTTCATGCCACCTGTAGCAATATGGTTAGCGGTGCTACCTGCTAGCGCGTAAATATCGGCGGTAATCTCCGGTATTTCCGGAAGTAACGTGGCATCATCAAATAACTTAGGGTTCTTATCAAAAACGCCATCAATATCACTTAAAATGATCAAGCAATCTGCTTCGCTAACCAATGCAACTTGCGCGGCAAGGTTGTCGTTATCGCCGACTTTTAATTCTTCGGTTGCCACCGTATCGTTTTCATTGACGATCGGCAGAATCTGATTTTCAAGCAACACACGCAATGTGTTCTTAATATTGATATAACGTTGGCGGTCTTTTAAATCACCATGGGTAAGTAGCAGTTGACTGCAAGGTTTATCAAAAAAGCGTTGCCAGTTTGCCATCATTTGCATTTGGCCCACCGACGCCATCGCTTGCTTGGTGGGGATCGCTAAGTTGGGGCTGCCATGAGGAATAAGGTTGCGGCCAGCCGCAACACTGCCAGAACTGACAAGCAAAACTTCCTTGCCAAGCTGCTGACACTTGGTAATAAATTGTGCAATAGCCAATAGATACTCGCCGCTGCATCCAGACGAGCCTGGTGCAACTAATGCACTGCCAACTTTTATAACGATTCGATTAAATTGCATAGTGATTCCCTTAACACGCTTAAGGATGTCAATATTTGGTTAATGTTGGCAAGACTATTTTTATCTTTTTTATAACCTAAACCGTTGACCACCGGTTGATAGATGATTTTTTTTAGATCGCGTGATTTCTGCTTTCAATATAATTTCACTGCATTAGAATAAATACATTGTTATTTTTGAGTAATTTCACCATGTTGAGCTTTTTGCCAGCGCCTATTACATTAATTTTATCGTTTACTTGTTATGCCATTAATACCTTGTTTTGGCTGCTACCTATTTTAATAGGGTCTTTTTTGAAGGCCTTAATTCCACTTAACGCCTGGCAATCATTGTTCAGTTATTTACTCGATGCAATGGCAAGCTCATGGGTCGCGATTAATAGCCAGATTCAAAACCTATTTTATAAGATGAAGGTCAATGTCACTGGGCTTGATCAACTAACACCAAAAGATTGGTATATGGTGGTCTCAAACCATCAAAGTTGGGTTGATATTGTGGTTTTACAGCGCATTTTGCATGGCAAGATTCCGTTTTTAAAATTCTTCTTAAAGAAAGAGCTTATTTATGTACCATTTTTAGGCGTTGCTTGGTGGGCTCTCGATTTCCCTTTCATGAAACGTTATAGCCAATCATTTTTGAAGAAAAATCCTCATTTAATTGGCAAGGATTTCGAAACTACAAAGAAAGCGTGTGCCAAATTTAAACATAAGCCAGTGAGCGTGATGAATTTTGTGGAAGGCACTCGATATACGCCCGAAAAGCATGATCGTCAGAAATCTCCATTCTCGCATTTACTGCGTCCTAAAGCTGGCGGCATGGCGTTTGTGCTTGATGCGATGGGAGAGCATCTAAACAAAATCGTCAATGTGACGATTCATTATCCAGAGAAGATCCCAAACTTTATCGACTTTTTATCAGGCAAAGTAAAGCAGGTGAATGTCTATATCGAAACATTGCCAATTACCGACGCTTTGATGGGTGATTACGCCAATGACAAAGCCCATAAAAAGCAATTTCAAAAGTGGCTCAATGAGCTTTGGCAAGAAAAAGATCGACGCATTGCATTGTTTGAAGACGCAAAATAATAAGGACAGCGCTTTATGAATCCAGAATTACTAGAAAGCTTATTAAAAATGGGCTTGCCCGCGGAATATTTACCGTTTGCAGGTACCTTAGTTGGTGTGTCTATTCTAGTGGTTCTATTCCTACTGTCTTATTACTTAGCTAAGCATCAATTGCTTGTAGCGGTGCATAAGCTTGTTGTGATGTCGAAAAACTCATTGGACGACTTGCTAGTTCATAATCGTGTGTTTTCAAGGCTTGCGTTGTTAGTTCCGTTTATTTTAGTGCTTTATGCGGCGCCCTTGATATTGCTTGAAGACGCGAAAGTTACTTTGCTCATTGTGCTGATAGCGAAAGTGGGCATATGTTTCCAAGTAGCATTTAGCATCAGCGCCTTTTTAAACGTAGTTAAAAGTGCGTATTCGTCTAAAGCAAAAGAAAAATACCTGCCACTTGAAGCTAGCGTACAAGTGATAAAGCTAATTGTCTTTTTGGTTGCCATTATTATGGCAATTTCAATTATTCTAGATCGTTCACCTGTTTATCTCTTAAGTGGTTTAGGTGCCTTAACTGCGGTTATTTTATTGGTATTTCAAGACGCCATTAAAGGGCTTGTTGCTAGTATTCAAATTTCTGCCAATCGGATGGTAGCGCCAGGCGACTGGATTGAGCTGCCTAAGTATGGTGCAGACGGTGATGTACTAGAAATAGGATTAACCACGGTTAAAGTACAAAACTTCGATAAAACTGTTACGGCAGTGCCTACCTATGCATTGATTAGCGATTCGTTCAAGAACTGGCGCGACATGTACCGCAGTGGCGGGCGTAGAATAAAACGCAGTATTTTAGTGGATATTTCGAGTATTCATTTCTATGACCAAGCCATGATTGACCAACTTCAAGATATTGCGCTTTTACAACCATATCTGGCGCAAAAAACAACAGAGTTAAACAAAGATAGATCTGAAAAGGGCGTTGATGAAACAAACGTTAATGCGCGTAAACTAACTAATATCGGGACTTTTCGAGCATATATCGAAGCTTTTCTGCATCAACACCCAATGGTGCACCCAGAGATGACTTGCATGGTGCGTCAGCTTAAAGCGACGGAATATGGTTTGCCGCTAGAGCTGTATTTTTTTAGTAAAGACTACAACTGGGTAAATTATGAGAATATCCAAGCAGATATTTTTGACCATATCTATGCAATGGCCGCTGAGTTCTCCTTACGCATATATCAACGACCATCAGGATTTGATTGGCAAAAGTAGTTAGCGCTGCCTGATAACCCCTTCTTGAATAGTAGACGCGAGTAGCTCTCCACTTTCGGAATATAGCTGCCCGCGTACTAATCCTCTACCGCTTGATGCCGACGGTGTATCCACTGCGTACAAGACCCATTCATCAAATTTGATAGGGCGATGGAACCACATCGCGTGATCTATGGTGGCGATCTGAAAGTTTGGATGCCAGTGTGATGCGCCATGCGGAAAAAGCGATGTTGAAAGAAAGTGAAAATCAGAGGCATAAGCGAGCACCGCGCTATGTACGGCGTTATTGTTTGGCAAAGCGCCATTGGTTTTCATCCAAGTATGGCTCTTTCCAGGCATTGCTGCTGGCTTTATCCAGTCATATTCTTCCACACAGCGCATATCAATCGGCTTTTCCGCCAAGAATTTCTCACGAATGGGCTCTGGGATCAGTTTTTGGTGTTTCTTAATGTAATCTTCATAAGATGGCAGAGATAAAGGCTCTGGCATCTTTGGCATGATGTCTTGATGATCAAAACCTTCCACTTCATGTTGAAACGAAGCGGTCATAAAGAAAATAGTTTTTCCATGCTGTACCGCTTTAATGCGCCTTGTACTAATGCTTTTACCATCGCGAATATTTTCAACTTCATATAAGACAGGATGCTGCGCATCACCCGGTCTTAAGAAGTAAGAATGCAATGAATGGATATGGCGATCTTCTGGTACTGTCTTTAAGGCGGCTGATACTGCCTGCCCCATAACGTGACCGCCAAACAAGGCTTTAAAGCCTAAGTCTTGGCTCTGGCCGCGGTAGTATCCTTGTTCAATTGTTTCGAGCTCTAGAATCTTTAAAAGCTCTTTAAGCGCTTTGCTCATGTTATTTCTCTTTATTACAGCGATGAACTTTAGTGTAACAAATGCCGTACTAATAACGAGTACATTCTATACGTTTTATATCGTACGAAGAGTTACGTTATTGGTACAACCACACGATAAAAGGTTGAAATTTATACAATCCTCGTATAACGTCTTGTTTGGCGTCTAAAAAATAGCCGTAAGGCGCCGACAAAACAGCTGTGCGTTAATAATAAAGGATCGGTTATGTTTACCCATGAAGATGCAAATGAAAGAAGGCAATTACAAGCAGATAAAGCCTTACTTTGGAGCAAATTGTCACTGGCGCAAAAGTTTGCTGCGAGCAATCTAACCCAGTTTGGCTATGACTTAGCATTTATTCGTTCTAGCGGCGCTGGAGCAATGGCGGTGTTGATGTGTAATGAAGCACCCGCAACAATTGCTAATGACGGCGAAATAGACACAAGCCCTGATATCAATTTAAGAAGCGCGTAGTCTCAGTATTACGTCTAGATCGTAAAGGCATGGCCCTTAGCTATTTTTTCTTCGAGCGACTGTTCTAGCTCAGTAAGAAAGATGAAAGGGTCAATGTCTTGTACTTCCGGTGTATCGCACTGATAGTCGACCGAAATTTGAAACCCTCCCAAACTGGTGAAGTATCTCACCTCTACCGCAGTCACTAATTTTTTAAGTTTTGCTACCACATCTTGCGGTTGCTGATGTGGGAATATGATCAAAAACCTGCCACTTGAAAAGTTGCCTGACAAGTCAAACTCTTCTAAGTACTCGGTAAATATTTCCGCTATCTTTTCGTTAAACTCTTGTTGTGATTTTTGGCTAAATCTAAATTTGAACTCTTGCCAGTTTTCTATACTGACTAAACAAATCGATAGTGGGAAATCGAACTTACGCGCCATGTTGTAGTATTTTTGGTAAAGATTTTTCGTTTTCGCTGTGTCGAACCAAAATTGCTCCATACCCCGGTAATTCACATTGGAAAGTCTGCGTTTGACCTGCCTGTATTTAACATAAGCGACAAAACAAAGGCACAGCACAATAAGTAAACACGCGATAAGTACCGCAATGACTTGTTTGCGCTGATTCATTTCTATCGCAAACGTTTGCTTTAGTTCGTTTTTCTCAAGCAAATTTTGTGCAATCAACTGACTTTGTTGTTTCAATGCACTTTGCTCGGCAAAGCTCGCGGCTCCGCTACGTGTGGTGTAGTAGGTTTTGTAGCTGTTAATGTATTGTTCATAGAAATTCACGGCAAGTTGCATCTTGCCTTCGGCAATAGCATTGCGTGCTAAAAGCAAATATAAGTTAATTTGCTCGGCTGACAACTGCATACTTGTGCTCATTCGTTGGGCGTCATTCAGAGCATTCTTACGTTCGTTTGGTTTACCTAGTCTCTGTGCTGCTTGCGACAAATAGATTAACGTCGATAAGTAGCCACGCGTTTGGTTTTGCCCTTTAAATAAATCACGCGCCATTATTAGGTAATTGTAGGCTTGTTGGTTGTCTTCCATATTCAATAGCACGCTACCTAGACCAAGATAAGCAAACGCCATTCTTATGTTGCTTTTATTGGTTTCTGCATGCAGTTTGGCTTCCCAAAAAGCGCTATACGCATCGTCATAATTGCCTAGTTGAATATAACTGCGACCAAGCTCGTAGTAATATTCGTCAATATTTGCCGTTTTTTGCTCAGTAAACTTAATTGTAAGGAGCTTTTCGTAGAGGTTGATCGCGCTTTGGTAGTCGCCTTGATAAAAATTCGCTTTGGCGATAATGGCAATGACCGTCTCGTCATCTTGAGCGCTCGGGTTTTTAACTAAAGCATCCTGCAAGGCATCAAAATATTCGTCAGCTTGCTCAACCTGTCCCATTAGACTATGCGCCATTGCTTGATAACTTAACGCCTCGATATACAGCGGTGCTTGCGATTCTTGATACTCAGATAAAAAGCTCGCAGCGGTGCTTGCTTCTCTTAATGTTTTTTCAAATTGACCTTGAACGTAATATCCTTTGGCGAGTTGCAAATGAAACAAGGCAGAATACTGATCTGGTAGGTTGGGTAGCAGAAGGCCTGAACCGGCGAATTCCGAAGCACTTGCAAAATCACCCCGATTATTAGCTAGTCGAATTAATAGGATATGGGCTTTAATGCGCGTTAGTGGCGAAACGCTGTGACGATTTTTAAGCGAGTTGCGCACTGCCACCACCACTTGCTGCTGATCGAGTTTGCTTGCCTCTTGCAGATACAAATCTTCCACTAATGCTTCTACTTCCTCGCTGGAAAGCGCTTGTTGGCTATAGCTAATAGGGCTTAGAACCAGCGATATTAAGACAGATAACGCCAATAGGTAAGCAGTAAAAGAGAAACATTTCATGAGATTCATTGAAGCAAAAACTAGCGCTCGTGTCTTCTATATTTTCAACAAATTTAGTGCTAGGTAAATAAAAAATATAAATTTTTTATTTACAACAATGAAATTAAGTCTATAATGCGAGTCAGAGCTTTGGCTCTTAAGGGCAAATCTAGTGAAAGCTAGAGACGCAAAGTTACCGGTCTAAGGGGAAACCTACGATAGCGGGACTGCCAAATGAGATATAGTGGGGGCTTATCTATGTTTGTTAGTTTCTATCCCAGTTTCTTGTCGGTACTTTGCGTGCGCCTCTCCATTCTGAATTAAATCACTTAACTTACGTTAACTTTTCTTATACTATCTATTTAACGTGCATTGCTACCTAAGTAATTGAGCATTTTAATAATAATATTGCGCTAAAATGGAGTTAAGACAAGGTAATGAAATATCACGATTCGGCTTCAGAAGCCGAAAAAAAGCTACGTCAATCGCTTGCTCAACTCAAGACGTGGTCTTTACCGCCTAACCCAATAAATTATTCTGTGTGCTATGAATATGTTTCATTGCACAATGCCGACCTTATCGCCGCAATAAACCAACATATCGATGCCAAGAAAACTATCGACAGCTTTTTCATTGAAGAAGTGTATCGTGAGCATCTACTTGGTCATAATAAAGTAAAACATGCCTTATTAAGTGACTTAGACGACCTGCTGCGCAGTGTGCAAGAAACGTCGGTCACCACCAGTAAAACTATCGATGGTTTTGTCAATAAGATCGATGGCAATCTAGCGAAGCTTGATTCTGATGACATCAACGATGTTATTGAGGCGGTAGCGCAGTTAAAGCAATCCACCCGTGCGATTAAAACAGAACAATTAAAACTACGTCAGCACTTGTTAAAGTCCCGTAGAGAAGCAAATAGCTTGAGAGAAGATATTTCTAAAGCAAAACAAGAAGCTTTACTTGATCCGCTCACCAAATTTTACAATCGTAAAGCGCTAGTGAACCAAATTGATCATTGGCAAGGGAAAAATCCAAACCTATCGTTAGCGGCTATTGTCGTTAATATCGACGACTTTGCGCAATTTTCGCAGCGGTTTGGCCCGCTAATTAGTGATGTGTTGTTGGCTAAAGTAGCACAGAAAATCAGTACTTATGTTGATGACAGTGGCGTGCCTATTCGTTCAGGTGGTGATGAATTTTTGATTTTATTACCTGAAGTTGAAAAAACTGTTGCCGACGTTATTGCTCAAAAAATTAGTTTAGGCGTATCTAAACTCAAGTTTGTCAGCAGTAAGTCTGGCTTGAGTTTACCCCGCGTTAATGTGTCCGTTGGTGTTAGTCAATATTCAGTACGTGAAAGTGCTGAGTATATGATAAAAACCTCGCGCGCTATTTTACAGAGCAATCACCTTGGTGGTGGTAGCTACGCGTTAAGCAGTTAATATAGTAATTAGCTGGTCAATATTCTCTTCTGAAAACACTTTTATGCCGTGCGCGCTTAACAGGGCTGCCGTTACACCTTGTCCAGGTATTTTTCGATGGCTAAAGCTACCATCATAGATGGTGTTACTACCACAAGATGGACTCGATTCTTTTAACAGGGCATAACGAATGTTATGTGTTTCACAAAGCGATAAGGCGATGTTCGCACCGCGGGTAAAGGCGTCGGTTACGTCGACACCGGCTTGCGTGATAACTAGCCCAGTTGCCTGCTGCTCCGCTGCTGCTCTTGGCACAGGTAATCCACCGCTTACTTCAGGACATACACTAACTAGCCTACCTTGCTCGTGCCAGCTGGCAATGATGCTATTTGGCGCTGTTTTAATTTCACCGTTATAGCGGACTTTTTCGCCAAGAAAACAGGCACTAATCAGTATTTTTTCCATCGCTGCGTTAACCCTTGTTGAAAAGTGTCGCTAGATATTCGCGCGCTGCTTGGTCTTCACCTTCAAGCCAAATCGATTGACTGTACATGTCAAAACTTAATTTAAACACAATGTCACCTTGCTTTAGTCTGAAATCTTCTCTGTCAGCGCCAGCGATATGTTCGAGCTGATTAAATCCGTCTAATTTGCCTAGTATCGTGCTAGCGAGTTGGGCGATATCTTCTTGTTGCCAATCTTCATTGAAGGTATAGCTAACAATGCCTTGGTCGTAGGTGATTTGTGGTTGTCCAAATTCTTGCATAATTATCTTTGATGTCTCAGTCGAGCGCCAATGGGCACTAAAGTACCATAGGATAAACAAAAATTCCCGTGCACACTGGTAAGGGTATAAATGGAGTGTCAAACATGCGAATAAAACAACAATTCATTGCAGTTATCTCCCTTATCTGTGCAATGCAGGTATCGGCGCAATCCTTTAATGATTTTGGTGATAACCCTGGTGAACTTACCAGCAACTTGATCGTTAACAGTAATAAGGCCCCGTTGGTGGTCTTGCTTCATGGCTGTGCTCAAGATGCAGTGGCGTTTGCTGAACAATCGGGATTCACAGAGCTAGCAAAACAGCATCAGTTTAACTTATTGCTACCGCAGCAAAGCGACAAAAACAATGTAAAACGCTGTTTTAATTGGTTCTCTCAAGCGGATATAAACAAAGATCAAGGCGAGACCTTATCGCTGAAAAACGTTATTCTATCGGCGAAACAACATACAGAAAGTGAACAAGTGTACATTGTCGGTCTTTCGGCTGGTGGTGCAATGGCAGATGTCTTGTTATCTCATTATCCTTCTATGTTTTCTGCAGGGGCAATTATAGCAGGCGTACCTTTTGGCTGTGCTAATGATTTAATCAAAGCGATTGCTTGCATGAGAACAGGTCCAAATGATCCACAAGGTGTTATTCAAGCCGATGCAACATATCAAGGTTCCTACCCAAACATTATTGTGTGGACGGGCACCAAGGACGCCATAGTAGCAGCGGTTAATGCCGATGTTATTGCAAAACGCTGGGCGCACTTACACAAAGTGAAAACGTCAACGAGTGATGCGCAAGGTGATATGAAAATGACCTTTTGGCCAACCGCGGATAAAGCGACAGTCACCTTGATAAAAGTTGCCGAAAAGGGGCATGGCATTTTCGTCAATCCTGATGAAAAAATGGGTGGTACTTCAGGACCATTTTTTATCGAAAATTCGCTTTCTACAGCTCAAGATATTGTCAGCAGATGGCAGCTGGATTTGAAAAAATAATTAAAAATCATGGGGTTATTATGATGTTTCAATAGGTAAATAGTCATCGATCCATATACTACTATCGTACAAATTCTTTTTTTGAAACTTTACGATAGAGTGAATAAGAACAATAAAAATAGTGACAAAATTACAACAAGGGTATCTCTATGAGACAGCAACGTATGAAGCGCACTTTGCTAGCAATAGCAGTTTCTTCAGCATTTAGCGGTTTTGCAATTGCAGAGGAAGAACAAGCGCAACAACAAGAAGAATCTTCAGGTTTAGAAGTGATTGAAGTAACGGCGCGTAAAACCGCTGAGAACTTACAATCAGTACCTGTATCAGTAACATCAGTTGGCGCTCAGCAAATGGAGCAAAACGGTATTGCTGTATTAACTGAGATTCAACAGTTTTCTCCAAATACAACGCTTCAAGCTAGCCGTGGTACAAACTCAACGCTAACAGCATTCATGCGTGGTGTTGGTCAAGAAGATCCGCTATGGGGTTATGAGCCAGGCGTTGGTATTTACATTGATGATGTATATGTTGCTCGCCCACAAGGTGCAGTACTAGACATTTTAGATGTTGAGCGAGTGGAAGTACTTCGTGGCCCACAAGGTACACTATATGGTAAGAATACCATTGGTGGTGCTATCAAGTATGTTACCAAGAAGATGTCAGGTGACTTTGAACTTGATTTAGATGCAACAGTTGGTGATTACGCACGTCGTGACTTCAAAGTAGCAACACAAATTCCTGTTATCGATGACAAACTTTATATTGGTGCTGCTGTTGCGAAATTAAATCGTGATGGTTTTGGTGAATATTTAAAATCTGATCTAGATGGTCAGGATTTAGAAAACTATAACAAAGACGTGCTAGCGTATCGTTTAACGATTGAAGCGACGCCAACAGATAGCATGTTCTTCCGTTTGAATTACGATAAGACGGAAGATGATTCAAATTCAAAAGGTGGTTACCGTTTACTTCCTTCAATCCTAACGGAAGCGCCTGTACCAGATAGCGTTTATGACTCTTACACGAGTTTACCTACTTGGAACAAAGTAGAAACAGAAGGTATTAGTTTTACGGCTGAATTCTACTTGTCGGAAAACTGGACATTAAAATCAGTAACAGCATCGCGTGAAAGCTATTCACCGACAAATATCGATTTTGATAACACAGACTTACGTATCTTCGACGTTCCAGCGGTTTATGACGATGAACAGGTGAGCCAAGAATTACAGCTTAACTACGATGGTGAAGACTTATCTTTTGTATCAGGTGTTTACTATTTTGATTCAGAGTCTTGTGGTCAATTCGAAGCAATTCTAGAAGTATTAGGTAATGCACTCGGTGCACCTGGCCTAACACGTGAAGTTAGTGGTTGTAACAACGGTACAAGTACTGCGGTATATGCACAAGGTTCATACAACTTCACTGAACAGCTTTCTGTTACATTAGGTGCTCGTTACACTAATGAAGAAAAAGAAGCGAATGTAAACAACGGTTTGCTATTTGAAACGGTTTATCCATATAGCGGCTGGATTCCAGGCTATGTTCGTCCAGGAGACGGCGGTCCATTAACACCAGAAGTATTAAATGACTCTGAAGATTGGTCTCGTTTCACACCACGTGTTGGCGTTGAATACCAAGCAACGGACGACATGATGTTCTATGCAAGTTATTCACAAGGTTTCAAATCAGGTACCTTTAACCCGCGTGCTTCTACAGCAGAGCCGGCAGCGGATCCAGAAATCGTAGATTCATTTGAAATTGGTGTTAAGAGTGAATGGTTTGACGCACTTCGCTTGAATGCGACTGTGTTCTATCTTGACCACCAAGACCGTCAATACGTAACCGTATTGCCGGGTGAAGATTCAACAGATCTTAACCAACGTTTAGGTAACATCGGTAACTCAACAGCATCAGGTTTAGAACTTGAAGCGCAATGGGCGGTAACGGACAGCTTTAACCTATTTGCGACAGTGGGCTTAATTGACTCGTCGTTTGAAGAAGTAACGTCATTTGACCCTGATACGGGCTTGCCAATTGATATTACTGATCAATTTACTATTACTTACACACCAGAAACGACGGCTAACATTGGCTTTAGTTATGATATCTACACAGGTATTGGTGATTTCGTTATCAACGGTAACTACTACTACCGTAGTGAGTATGACCTAACAACCACGGGTAACTTGTTAACGCAAGAAGGTTACGGCTTAGCTAACTTAGGTCTTAACTGGTACAGCCCAGAAGGTAGTTGGACTGCAGGTCTTCACTTGAAGAACTTAACGGATGAAGAATACTTAGTGGGTAACTACGCGTTCGTAACACCTCAAGATGACGGTAGCTTTGCACCTGGTCTAGGCGGTGATACAACGTTAATCGGTTACTACGGTGACCCAAGAACTATCGCACTTACTGTAGGTTATAGTTTCTAATCCTCCCTAGTGCCACTGCGGTGAGCGGCCAATGTGGCATTTTTTATAAATGTAAACAAGCGCTATATTTAGCGCTTGTTTTGTTTTAACAGATATTCCTATAATGAGGTTTGCATGTTAGCCCAAAGCAATTTAGACATGAGTACCACAAAAGTAGCGATAGCTGATGATCACCCGCTTTTTCGCGCCGCATTAAAACACGCTGTTGTAGAGTGTGTGACCAAAGAAGACATTCTCGAAGCAGATAACTTTCAAGATTTATTAACTATCGTTGAAAGTACGCCAGCGCTAGAAATGATATTTCTCGATTTGCATATGCCCGGCAATGATGGCTTTACCGGCCTCACTCAGCTGCAAAATCATTATCCTGATATTGTGGTGATCATGGTGTCGTCAGACGATAACCCAGAGATTATGCAAAAAGCGATTAACTATGGTGCTAGTGCTTTTATCCCAAAAGCTGCAGATTTGGAAACCATTTCGAGTGCAATTAATACCGTACTTGATGGTGATGTTTGGTTGCCTTCAGGTATTGATGCTGCCAATGATGACAGTGCCAAAGAGCATAAAAAATTAGCGAAGCAACTTGCACAATTAACACCTCAGCAATACACCGTGCTCGCGAGAATTGCAGATGGCCAATTAAATAAACAAATCGCATACGATTTGGATATAAAAGAAACCACTGTCAAAAAGCATGTGTCTGCTATTTTACTTAAGCTTGAAGTGTTAAATCGCACGCAAGCAGGACTTGTTTATCAGCAATTAATGTTAACTCCATCGGCCTAACCATTAGTTATAAACGCAATAATAAAATCCCGCAGTTAAGCGGGATTTTTTGTACTTGGGGCTGGCTTTAACTACTGATATCTTTCTTTGATTAGCGCGCCAATTGCTTAAGGATGCGTTTTAACGCAATCGCTTTTAATGGCTTGCGAGCAAACTGAAATTGCGCGCCACTAGTGTGGCTTCTGACAGCTTCAGAAGGATCTGCCGAGCATATTACACATGGGCTAAGCCACTGGTAGGTGGCGAGCAATTCTGAGACTAAATCTACGCCATTGTCGTCATTATCCAAATGATAGTCACCAATAATTAAATCGGGTTGTTGGGTTGCAGTTTGTGCGTATGTTAGCGCAGCTTCACGTGTTTTGATTGCTACTACTTCGCATCCCCAATCACGTAACTGTTGCGACAATGCCGTTAGCATAAGCTCATCGTTGTCGATTAATAGAATATGTTTACTGGAAAGCTCTGCTGACTTATCCGCATCTAATTTTTCAGCTTGTTGGATAGGCTGTTTCACCGGTTGTATCATGGGTACTGAAATACTAAAACAGGTACCCTGACCCACAGTAGAACGTACATTTATTTTTAGTTTTAACAGTTTGGCGATACGCTCAGATATTGCTAATCCAAGCCCTAAACCTGGAATTTCACGCGTGTGCTCTAAGCGTTCAAATTCCTTAAAGATTGCATTGATTTTGTCGTCAGCAATGCCGGGACCATTATCCCATACCTCGATGCAAAGTTTGTCCGCTTGATGCCTAACACCAAGTACCACTTTACCTTGCTCGCAATAATGAAATGCGTTCGACAAAAAGTTTTGAATTACACGTCGTAGCAAACGAGGGTCGGTGTCTGTCCACTTACTACTGTTAACCGAGTTAAAACTGACGTTGTACTTGGTAGATAACGCTTCAAATTCTTTAGTGAGCGGTTGCAGGATATCGGCAAGTGCAAAGGCGTGGGTTTTAATTTTATCGCTGTTGCTATCGAGCCTAGAAATTTCTACTAAGTCAGAGAGTAAATCTTCAACAACATGGAGAGAGTTTTCTATGTTATCCGCCAGTTGACTCAACGACTTATCGGTCGCCTTTTGTTTAAGCATATCTGTAAATAGCGCCAATGCGTTAAAGGGCTGCATCAGGTCATGACTTGCTGCGGCTAAAAATCGCGTTTTACTTTTATTAGCTGCTTCTGCTTGTGCTTTAGCCGTTTGTAGCTCTTGTGTGCGCAGTTGCACCCGTTTTTCTAGGTTTTCATTGGCTAATTGCAATGCTTGTTCGGCTTCAATATGCGCGGTGATATCGGTAAATGTTGATACAAAGCCGCCTCCTGGCATTGCTTGTCCTCGAATTTCAATTACTAAGCCATTGGGCAGTTTACGTTGTAAATGATGACTATGGCCTGACTGCATGTGGGCAATTCGTTTATCAATTAACGCTTGGGTATTGTCGCCTTGAATAATACCGCGCTCCACGTTATAGGCGAGTAACTTGGCTATGGGTACGCCGGCTTGAACTAATTCCCCAGGGTATTCAAGTAGTTCTATATAGCGTTTGTTCCAAGCAACAAGGTTCATATCCGCGTCTACTACACTGATCCCTTGCTCAATGTTCTCTACACCGGCCTGCAATAATTCGCGGTTAAACTGAAGTACTTGTGATGCCTCGTCAACAATACTAGCGACATCTTCAAGTTGTACTTGCTGTCGGGCACTAGCTGCATTAATTACCATGCGCGTTGATGCCGAGCCTAGTACACCGGAGAGTAAGTTTTCGCACATGATAAGCTGTTGTTCATTAGCCACTGTTTTGTCTTTTTCGTGGCTATTACTAACTAATAAAAACTGTTCAGCGGTTTGCTTGTTGGTAAAGCGATAAAGTAACTTATATAAATCTGCAATAGAAAGATGTGCGGTTTGCGTATGCGCCTCTTTATCGATAAACACTTGTGCCTGTAACTTCTCGCCAATACTTCGCTGTGTAAAAGCAGAAATAATCAGAAAACAGCTTAAATTAGCAGCTAAACTCCAAAACAACCCGTGGCTTGTTATATCTAATGTGGCGGTACCAAAAAGCTCCGTAGGTTTTAACCAAGCGATGTTGAAAGGCCCTGTTTCTAACCAAGGTAAGCTGGGCATAATCGCGGGTAGTAATAGCGTATAAAACCAAACCACACTGCCAACAATAATGCCAGTATATGCACCCTTTGTTGTCGCTTTACGCCAAAACAAGGCGGCAAGCACGGCAGGAGCAAATTGGGCGAGTAACACGAAGGATAACAAGCCGATTGCCGCGAGGTGACTCTTCTGCCCGATAAGCAATTCAAAAATAAAGGCGAGTAACAAGATTACGGCAATTGTAATTCGACGTAGATAAAGTAAGAAGGTGGAATAGTGATCGGTTTTGTTGCCGGCACTAGAATTGATTTTAAGAAGTGCAGGCGTAATTACCTCTGTGGTTAACATCGAACTTAATACAATAGTGGCTACGATTACCATCGACGTGGCAGCTGCTAATCCACCGATAAACACGATCACCGCTAGCCATGCTTGTTGGTAAAACAGGGGCAAACTTAATACAAAGGTATCGGCATCGACACTACCGCCAACAAAGGTTAATAGACCAGCGATTGCAATCGGTAGTACAAAAATATTCATGGCAATTAAGTAAAGTGGATATTGCCAGCGCGCTTTTTTGAGTTCATTTTCACTATGGTTTTCTATGACCATTAAGTGGAATTGCTGAGGAGAAACCAAAATCATTAGAATCCCCAAAATGGCTTGCGCAAACACCAAGTAATTGAGGCCACTTTGACTGGTTGGGATGACATGTTCGCGCTGTGAAAGTAGTGCGCCAAAACCGTCATATAAATAAAAGGTAACGAAAATACCAACGGCAGATAGCGCGACTAATTTAATGATTGATGCAAACGCAACAGCTAGCATTAGACCATTGTTTTGCTTACTTATTTCGATTTGTCTTGTACCTACCAAGACACTAAATAGAATTAATACGATGGTAACAACAAAGGTAGTACTTAAACCTGTTCGATAACTCCCTGTTAATAAGTCGAAGCTAGTTGATATTGCCCGAAGTTGCAGCGCGATGTAGGGAATGGTGGCTATTAATGCTAGCAAGGTTACTAAGGCGGCGAGCTTAGTCGAACGGTCGTAACGACAGGCAATGAAATCGGCAATTGATGTTAGGTTTTGTTGTTTGGCAATGCGAATAATTTTGAGCAAAATCGGCCACATCAAAACAAACAGTAATATGGTGCCGACATAAACAGGCGCCAGAATCGCGCCACTTTCAGCGACTTGCCCAACCATGCCGTAAAACGCCCACGAAGTACAACTAGCACCGAGCGCTAAACTATATAACCAAGGCCTTTTTTGCCAATCTTTGTCTGTCATTTTTTGCCCGTAAAAGGCGACAACAAACAACAATGCTAGATAACCAATAGCTAATGCTGAAATTAGCCAAGCGTTAACAGATAGCCAACCCAAAATAATGCCCTCATTTAAAAGTGTACTTTTTCAATAAAAAGATAAGTAAAGTACTGTTATTAGTATTGTTATAGATTCAATGAATACTGGGTATAGCACTAAGGTAGTACTTATTTTTGACAGCTGATTCGTTAATCTGAAAGCAATCAAAAGGATGTAATGAAGTTATCACATATGAAAATTACGAACAAATACCTGGTAGAGACATTAGTATTTTTAAGCTACGTGTTGTTTGCCATGGCGTGGGTCGGCGGTACAGCTAGCATGGATCAGATCATGCGCTCTATGGACGTCGATTCGCTCGCAAGCGCGAGCTTTATCAGTGGCGCGGTTACGCTGGCAAAAATAGTTGGCACATTTGCCGCAGCGTGGCTCGCGGTAAAACTTGGTGTGAAGTACGCATTCTTTGTGTCATGTCTGTTGATTTTTGTCGGCATTATCACTCCCGTAGCGCCAAATTATGAGTTGTTGCTTGTCAGTCGCTTTCTAATGGGACTCGGTGGCGCCTTTATGATTGTTTACTTTAACCCAATCGTGATGCAATGGTTTGATGCGAAAGAGCGTCCTATCGTCAACGGTTTAAATGCTGTTGCATTTAATGTTGGTACCGCAATTATTTTATGGTTTATGGCTGACATTAACGCCATGACCGGTGACTGGCAGTGGAGCTTGATCGCGTTTTCTATCGCCACTTTAGCGTTAGCTATGGTTTGGATATTGGTTTCATTCGAAAAAGCAGATGATCAATCTGGTGAGCAACAAGCGCAAACCTATAGCTACGCAGAAGGCCTAAAAGATCGTTTTAATTGGGCTTATGCGCTTACCTATTCTGGCATTTTGGCTTTCTATATTTGCTTGTTTACCTTTTATCCGAAGGCTGGCATCAGTGAAAGTAAGTGGGTAATAGGTTTTGGCATTATCGGCACCATTGCGGGGATTATTTATAGTAAATACATTACGCAGCGAGTTCCTGTTATCCGCTGGTCAGGTCTTGTCATTACTATTTCAGTTGTTGGGTTGTCCTTTGCCCCTAATCCGTTGATGCAAACCATTAGTGCTATGGTACTTGGCTTCTTTGTATTCTTCCCAATCACCGCTTTGGTCACCTTGCCTTACGAATTAAAAGGCATGCACAGTGCGCGATTAACTGTTGTATTTAGTTTGTTTTATTCCATCAGCTATTTGCTGGCGACGTTTATCTTGTGGTTGTTTGGTAAGCTGGCTGATAGCAACGGTGACTATGCAAGTTCATTCTTGTTGATAGCTATCGTCAGTAGTACATTTTTCTTTGGTAGCTTCTTTTTACCGGAAACAAATAAGGCAGAGGAATAGTTATGCGAGGTATAGCGAGCGAAAAACTAGAGCCATTTTTAGCGACGGTTAACGAAGCTTTAGCGCAAGCAAAAGCCGACAATGTTCAACGAACGCCAGCACTGGCTCGCGAAAACTTAGATAAATTGTCTGCTTTATTGACGAGAGAAAGTGATATCGCCTGGAGTGAGGATAGAGTCTTACCCGTGGCTCAACATGATATTGCTTTTCGACTTTATCACCCTGCACCAGACAAAGCATTGCCGGTGATCTTTTTTTACCATGGTGGTGGACACATGTGTGGCAGCGTAGATTTATACGACCCTATGTGCCGACGCATGGCAAACGAAGCTAATGCTATTGTTGTCAGCACAGAGTATCGTTTAGCGCCTGAGTTTCAGTATCCGATTGGCTTGAATGATTGTAAGGCGATGTTAGTGAATCATCGAGAGGTACTTGCGGGCGTGAATCATCTTGATACGTTCTATGTCGCTGGTGACAGCGCAGGCGGTGCAATCTCAAGTACATTAGGGTTATCTAGTGGTGTTGGCAAAATGCCGACATTAGCGGGACAGATATTGATCTATCCAAGTTTGGACTACACCATGCAGTCTGATTCAATCAAAGAGAATGGTTCAGGTTTCTTATTGGAATCAGATCGTATCGCTTGGTATTTCGACCACTACTTTGATGCGGCCGCGGATAGACGCGTTGCTTCGCCATTATTTGCTGACTTAAGTGACGTACCACCGACGTTAATCTTTACCGCTGGATGTGATCCATTACGAGATGAAGGGCAGCAATTTGTGCGACGATTAACCGCGCAAGGCGTCGACGTTAATCATTATCAGTTTGATGGTATGATTCATGCCTTTATGAATATTGAAGACTTGGTTACAGATGAATGTGATGAGCTTTATCAGCATATCGCCAGATTCGTAAACAAATAAAAAAAAGCGGCTTAGCCGCTTTTTTTTATTGTGCTGTCCAGCCACCATCTATGGGCATTGCACTGCCCGTAATTCCTTGGGCAGCATCGCTACACAAAAATCCAATTAAGGCGCCAATTTCACTTGGCTTGGCCATCTCCGGGCGAGGTTGCTTGGCAGTTATCAGTGCCACTTTAGCTTCTTCTACGGAAATCCCTTTTTGCTCAGCGATGGAATCTATTTGATTACCAATCAGTGGTGTATCAACCCAGCCTGGGCATACCGCATTAGCAGTGACGCCGTTTGCGGCATTTTCAATAGCAACGACTTTTGTCATGCCCACCAAACCATGTTTTGAAGCAACATAGGCCGCTTTGTCAATTGACGCGACTAGGCCATGAACTGAAGCAATATTGATAATACGCCCCCAGCCTTTTTTCTGCATGCCCGGCAAGGCATATTTCATCGTGTAAAACGCCGATGATAAGTTAATGTCGATAATGTCTTGATACTTTTCTTCTGGGAAATCGACAATGTTTTCGGTGTGCTGAATCCCAGCGTTATTGACTAAAATATCGATTGCACCAAATGTTTCAATGGCGCTATCTAGCAGTGTTTTTATCGCTTCAACTGACTTAATATTGGCGTCACTGAACATACAAGATATCTTGTATTCTTGTTCAAAAGACTGTGCCAATGCCTTACCTTCAGCTTCAGGCATTAAACCGTGCAACACGATATTACACCCTTCGCTTGCTAAATGTTGTGCCGTTGCAAGGCCAATACCACTTGTAGAACCTGTGACCAACGCTGTTTTACCCTTTAGCATACAAACCTCTATCTAATTTATTACTCCTATAAAAATACGCGTTTTTTGGTCATTTGGGAGTACTACCATAGTGCTATACCTTTCTAGTATTCATTTCAGCGTACATGTGTATGCTCAGAAAATCAGCAAATACAAGGATTAAACGTGTAGTGTTAATTCAATAAATGCTAAACTTAGCTGTTATTTCCGCTCTGCATAAGCTTAAGTTTTTATGCGAGCGCCAGTAAAATGACCGAAAAACTAAAATAAAAAAACGGCTCAACACCTTTGGGGAATTCAGAAGAGAGACTTTTATGTCATTATTAAAAGCATTGCAGTATTTTTTGCTTAAATATCCATTAAAGTTATTAGTACGCAGTAAAATTGTGCCTGACGACGTAGCAACGTCGAGAACAATAGACACAACACGACCTATTTTTTACATTGTTCGCCACCAGTCAGCGAGCGATCTTTTAACGTTACAAAAAGCGTGTCGCGCAGTTCATCTGCCAGATCCACTTTCACCCGTGGTTATCGGTGACAAGACCTTTGATAGAACCCTTTGTTTGGAAAATCCAAGTCCGGTTCTTCCTTTTTTTAAGAAAACTAAAACCACGGCGATTGCACAGGGGTTGGAGTTACTTCAAGCACATGAACAAGATGAATCACTTGATGCACAGTTAGTCCCGGTTAATTTGAATTGGGGGCGAGTGCCAACCAAAGAGAAAAACGACGCTAATGTTGGCACTGTGATAGCCGATCAAGAATCACCAAGCTGGCTACGAAAATTTTTCATTGTCTTATTTTTAGGCCGTCATAATTTCGTGCGTTTTAGCCAAGCGGTGCAACTGCGTTATATGGCGGACAAGCATGGTAGCGATGAAGAAACTGCCCATAAATTAGTACGCGTTGCTCGTTTTCATTTCCACCGTCAAACAGTTGCAGCCACAGGTCCGCGATTGATGCATCGTAATCAGATGTTTAATAACTTACTTGCTAATCCAGCCGTTAAGAAAATCATCGAAGATGAAGCGCGCAGTAAAGGTGTTACTGAAGAAAGCGTGAAAAAGAAAGCACTGGAAATGATGGATGAAATTGCCGGTGACTATCGCGATAGTATGATTCGTTTTGGTGAGCGAGTATTGGCTAAACTTTGGAATCGTTTGTATGACGATATAGAAGTGACCAATGCACAGCGTGTGAGAGAAGTGGCGCAGGAAGGCCATGAGATCATCTATGTGCCTTGTCATCGAAGCCATATGGATTACTTACTGTTGACCTATGTGATTTATCACGAAGGCCTAGTAACACCGAGAATCGCTGCAGGTATCAACCTTAATTTTTGGCCAGCAGGTCCAATTTTTAGAAAAGCCGGTGCGTTTTTCATTCGCAGAAGTTTTAAAGGCAATCGTCTGTATTCGACTATCTTCAGAGAATACCTCGGCTTGTTATTTGAACGCGGTTATTCGGTTAAGTACTACACCGAAGGCGGTCGCAGTCGCACGGGTCGCTTATTGCAACCAAAAACGGGTATGTTGGCGATGACCATTCAAAGTTTGCTGCGTGGAGTCGATAGACCATTAACGCTAGTACCTGTTTACTTAGGTTATGAACACGTGATGGAAGTGGGCACTTACCATAAAGAGTTAAGTGGTAGCCAAAAGAAAAACGAGTCGGTATTTGGCGTGTTAAAGGCGATAAAAAGTTTACGTAACTACGGTAAAGGCTATGTAAACTTTGGCGAGCCGATTAATCTAAACCAATTTTTAAATGATAATGTTGAAGATTGGAAAAGTGCGATTGATCCTATTGATCCGCAAAAGCCTAATTGGTTAACGCCAACGGTCAATAAATTAGCGAACAATGTTATGACATCGATTAACCAGGCGACGGCAGTGAGCGGTAACGCCTTGGTGGCAATGGTTCTGCATCAGGCACAAAACAAAGCGCTACCAAAAGTAGAACTTGAAGCGCAGCTTGATTTCTTTTTAGAGACATTGAACAAAGCGCCTTATAGCAAGCAAATTGTTTTCCCGCAGCAGTCAGGTCGTGATTTGCTCGCGCATGTAATTAAGCTTAATAAAGTCTCTGTGACGCAAGATAGCTTCGGTGATATTGTGTCGCTCGACGAGAAAGCTTCATTAGAGATGGGCTACTATCGCAACAATATCGTGCAAGTATATTTATTGCCGTCACTAGTGACGCGAGTTTTATTACGTAATAGTAAAATTGCGGAAACTGAATTAATTGAACAAGTACAAGCGCTGATGGCGTTAATAAAGCCAGATTTGTTTTTGTGGCAACAAGACAAAGATGTGTCAAAACAAGTTAAACAAACATTGGCTTGGTATGAAGAATTAGGCGTAGCTAAACACACGAAAGCAGGCTTTTGGTCACTAGTCGGCGCCAATGCCTATGTTACGCAAACCCGTGCTATGGCAGAGGTTTGTGACGAAACATTACAGCGTTTGGCCATTATTATTAATTTGATGGGGCGCCTTTCACCGGTTGCTAAGTCAAACTTTGAAGAGAATGTTGTTTCTATTGCTAAGCGTTTGTCTGTATTAAACGATATTAATGCGCCAGAGTTCATTGATAAGAAAGCGCAAGCCGTGTTGATAAGTCATATGCGCGAATTAGGCTTAATAGCGCAAAATGACGAAGGAAAGCTGATCACTACAGAATCGTTAGGTCATCTAAAAACGATAGTGAACAACCTGATAGATATCGAAGTGTTGCAGAGTATCGCTAGATAAGCAAAAAGCCGCTTAAGCGGCTTTTTTTATAAGTACTCAATGACAATAGCAAAGAAAATCACAAGGCCAACCCAATGGTTATTGAGAAAGGCTTTAAAACAGGCATCGCGAGCTTTATTTCTTATCAAAATTTGTTGATAACTAAAAAGTGCAGCAACGATTACCATCGCTAACTGATAAGGCCAACCAAAGGCATTTAATTCCCCTACCTGCCATAACAAAGCGAGCGTGAGTAGTTGTAGCGTTAAAATAATACGCGTGTCGTTACGCCCGAATAGAATGGCTGTCGATTTAATACCGACTTTAAGGTCGTCGTCTCTATCAACCATGGCGTACATAGTATCGTATGCAATAGTCCACAATACATTTGCGCTAAATAGTAACCAAGCTGTCAGTGGTATTGCACCTTGTGCTTCTGCAAAGGCCATAATCATGCCCCAGCTAAAGGCTAACCCCAGCACAAGTTGCGGCATATTGGTGTAGCGTTTCATAAATGGATACATACTGGCGAGTGCGAGCGCGACAACAGACATTTTTATGGTAAAGCTTGATAGGGTGAGCACCAATAAAAATGCGACAATAACCAGCCCAGCAAATAGCGCCAAGGCTTCTTTCGTGGTTACAGCGCCAGTAACTAGTGGCCTTTCGCTGGTGCGTTTGACCTGACCATCAACCTTTCTATCGGCAAAATCATTTATAACACAACCGGCGCTACGCATAATAAAAACTCCAAGGGTAAACACCACTATCAGATGCGCATTTGGCCAACCATCAGAGGCAATCCATAGCGCCCAATATGTTGGCCACAACAACAGGTAAGTGCCGATGGGTTTATCTAATCGCATTAGTTGGCCTAATGCCGCCATTTTATTCACCAATTAAGACTCCTGCTGATAGGGAAAACTATCTGGTAAAAAGATTTCTGCTACACTCAATGGCTTGCCAGCAAGTTTGAATATTGAGCGACGGCCATAAAGTGGATAACTCACCTGCAGTCCAAGATGTTCACACAGAGAGATGATAGGGCCGCTTTGGGAAAATTCAGCAACAGTAAAGGCGGTTCGCTCGAGCGCTGGGTCATTAAACAGCAATTGCCCTAACGATTGGTTACCAACATTGGCTAGTGCTTTTTGGTCGCCTGTAAGGCTGCTCATTGGAATGAGAGAGCGAGCAAATACGACAGGCTTATCGTCACATTTTAATAGGACTTCTCGCACCAATATTTGCTCATCGGCTTTAATGTCTTCAGTTGCTTCGTGTTCGCTACAAGGCTGAATTTGTTGGCCCAACACCACAACTTCAAATTGATCACTAAGCGATTTTAAACGACTTGTCAGCGATCCGGAGTCACTTAACCAATCTAGCAATTTAGCTGATAACGAAAATTGCTCAGGTAATTGCCATTTTTCTGGCATGGTCACGGGAAACAAAGGAGAGGATGTTGTCATCGTTTTAGTGTTATTAAAATATTGAGGCTAGTGTAGCATGGCCTACTAATCACTAGCGACTATTTCGCAATTTTTTGCTACTTATGTAGGCCAAAACAACACCTGAAATTAAACCAACCGTGTGAGCGGTATTGGCAAACTTAACCGGCAGTAAATCTAGGTAGCCAAAAGCAAGCCATGCCAACATAAAGAACATGATATTTGTCGGTAAACCAAGACCAACGCGAGGTGCGAAATAACCCAGTGCTGCAACATAGCCTAGTAGAGCATATACGACACCCGACAAACCGCCAAAATATGGGCCGCTAGCGACGAATTGCGCACAATTAGATACCACAGCAGACACAAGTAATAAATTAAGCAAGGCGCCTTTACCTAAGCGTTGCTCTATCGCGCCGCCTAGCTGCCACCACCACATGGAATTAAAAATAATATGAAGCCATGAAAAATGGATAAAAGCAGGGCCGATAAGCTTAAGTGGGTTGGCTAGAAAACTATCTATAGAGACAACGCCATAGAACATCAGCAAGTTGTATAGAGTGTCTGTCTTGAAGATAAATGCGCTGGCAAACACTGCCCAAATGATCAGAAATACACTGGTTGTGACCGTGCCTGAACCCGCAATAAACTGACGCTTAAACTCGCTTAGCAGGCTTGGATAACTGCGTTTAACTTGGGTTGTATCATTCGACTGCCAAGCCGACTGCTGATATTTAGGATTGTTAGGTTGTTGGATAAATTCTTCAAACAAGGTTTTTGCTTGATTGATTTGATTTGGATCGCAATACAGTACAAAGCCTTCTTCCGCCTGCTTAACCTCACAGGTGATGTGTTGTGAGTTAAGGTATTGAGCAAACAACAACGCAATGTTGTGCGTGTTGATTGTGACAAACGGCGTGAGCGAAGGCGTATCTGACATTACTTTTCAACATGCTCAGGGTAAACAAGTTGCCACTGGGTAAATCCACCATCAAGTGAGTAAACCTCGGTGAAATCTTGGCTGGCAAGAAAATCGGCTGCTTGTTGACTAGAATTACCGTGATAACAAACCACGACAGTAGGTGCATCTAAATCAGCTTCTCTGAGAAAATCCGCTAGATTGTCGTTAGTTAAGTGTTGTGATTTGGTGACGCGACCCTGTGCAAACGTGTTTGGATCGCGAATATCGACAATCACAAGAGACTCTTCATTTAAGCGTTCATGCAATTGTGCGACATTCATGTGTTGAAACGACGTCATTATGACTCCCAGTTTAAAATGACTTTGCCTGACTGACCACTGCGCATAGTATCAAATCCTTGTTGGAATTCATCTACTGAAAATTGATGCGTGATAATCGGCGATAAATCAAGGCCTGATTGAATAAGACTGGCCATTTTATACCAGGTTTCAAACATTTCGCGACCGTATATTCCTTTGATAGTAAGTCCTTTAAAAATGACTTTACTCCAATCAATCGCCATATCTTGGCCTGGAATACCTAGCATGGCAATTTTGCCGCCATTGTTCATGTTTTCTAACATGTCCTGAAATGCCATAGGGACACCAGACATTTCTAAGCCAACGTCAAAGCCTTCGGTCATGCCTAATTCACTCATCACGTCCGATAATTTTTGTTTGCTGACGTCGACCGCTCTCGTTGCACCCATTTTGCGTGCTAAGTCTAATCGGTATTCATTCACATCTGTAATGACAACATGACGTGCTCCGACATGTTTTGCCACAGCGGCTGCCATAATGCCAATTGGGCCAGCGCCAGTAATTAATACGTCTTCACCGACTAAATCAAAAGACAACGCAGTGTGCACAGCGTTACCAAATGGGTCAAAAATCGCAGCTAGATCATCAGAGATTTCATCTGGCAATTTAAATGCGTTGTAGGCAGGAATAACAAGGTATTCGGCAAATGCCCCTTCTCTATCAACACCAACTCCCACGGTATTGCGACAAAGGTGCGTGCGACCACCGCGGCAGTTGCGACAATGGCCACAGGTTATATGACCTTCGCCTGACACACGGTCACCAATGGCAAAGCCTTTTACCTCTTGGCCCATGCCAACGACTTCGCCCGCATACTCATGCCCAACTACCATAGGCACAGGAATGGTTTTTTGTGACCATTCATCCCAGTTGTAAATGTGGATATCAGTACCACAAATTGCCGTTTTTTTGATTTTTATAAGTAAATCGTTGTGACCCACCTCTGGTTTTGGTGAGTCTGTCATCCAAATGCCTTCTTTGGCTTCGAGTTTGGCAAGAGATTTCATGTTAGTCTCCAGGCAATTATATGATGTTCATGTCTTTACCGATGCGGGTAAAGGCTTCAATAGCTTGATCTAGTTGCGCTCTTGTATGCGCAGCAGAAATTTGGGTTCTAATGCGTGCTTTGCCTTGCGGAACAACTGGGAAAGAAAAGCCGATAACATAGATGCCTTCAGCTAACAGTCTGTCTGCCATATCGCTTGCAAGCTTTGCGTCGCCAATCATTACTGGCACGATGGCATGATCTGCACCTGCACAGGTAAATCCGGCAGCTTCCATTTCTGTTCTGAAATAGGCCGCATTTTGTTTTAGGGTATCGCGTAAGTCATCACTTTCTGCAAGTAAATCTAATACGCGAATAGACGCGCTTACGATCGCTGGTGCCAGTGAATTAGAGAATAAATAAGGGCGAGAACGTTGGCGCAACCAATCGATTACTTCTTTTTTACCCGAGGTATAACCACCTGAGGCACCGCCCATGGCTTTACCTAAAGTACCGGTAATAATATCAACACGATCCAACACGTCGCAGTGCTCATGGCTTCCGCGACCTTTGTCACCAACGAAGCCAACAGCGTGAGAATCGTCAACCATGACAAGCGCGTTGTATTTGTCAGCAAGGTCGCAAATACCTTTTAAGTTTGCGATGACACCATCCATTGAAAAGACACCGTCTGTTGCGATGAGCTTGTGACGAGCACCCGCTGCTTCTGCTTCTTGTAGTCTTGCTTCTAATTCTTGCATATCATTATTAGCGTATCTAAAACGTTTTGCCTTACATAAACGCACACCGTCGATAATAGACGCATGGTTTAAGGCATCACTAATAATGGCATCTTCTGGGCCTAATATAGTCTCAAATAAGCCAGCATTTGCGTCGAAACAAGAAGAATACAAAATGGTATCTTCTGTGCCTAGAAATGCGCTTAGCTTGTTTTCAAGGGTTTTGTGGATGTCTTGTGTACCACAGATAAAACGAACTGACGCCATGCCAAAGCCGTGATCGTCTAAGCCCGCTTTAGCTGCATCAATCAGTGCAGGGTGATTAGCTAGGCCAAGATAGTTGTTGGCACAAAAGTTGACCACTTGCTCGCCACTTGCTACCGCAATTTGCGCCTGCTGCGCTGTGGTAATAACGCGTTCAGACTTATAAAGACCATCTGCTTTAACTTGTTCAAGCTGTTGTTGTATGTGTTGATAAAAATTAGAAGCCATAGTTGCCCCGTTAACCTTGTTGTTATGACAAAACGTAGGATGTAATCATTGCGCTTATTTTACCTAAATAGTTTACTTAGCACAGTTTATTTGCCGCTTTCAGTTGTGTTTAATTGTACATTAGAGCTGACAAACACGTTGAAATTTGGTCGCTTTTAAAATTTCTTAGGCGACTATACAAAAGCCTAGGTTATACTAGCGGCTAATCAAGGAATTAAAGGGTTTATTTTGAAAGCCTTCATCTCATTGTTTTTGTATCGCATTTTGTGGTTTGTATTGTTACCCATTGCGCTGTTGTTATTATTGTTGCGCAGCAAAACACAAGCCGCATATCGAAAGCGTCTTAGCGAACGTTTAGGGTTCGCCCCAAAATCGTTTAAACAGCGCGGTATTATGTTGCATGCCGCCAGTGTTGGCGAAATCATGGCATTAAGGCCTTTTATTGATGCCTTGTTAAGTCGATACCCTGAGATTCCTTTAACGGTTACTACCTTTACACCAACAGGCTCGGAACAAGTAACTTCTTTGTATGGCGATCGAGTTCAACATTGTTATTTACCGCTCGATAATATACTGACGCACACACTATTTTTTGCCCGATTAAAGCCACAACTTTGCTTGTTTATGGAAACTGAGATTTGGCCAAGTATGTTGGTTCAGTTGAAACGCAAGGGCACAAAGCTAATGCTTATTAATGGTCGTTTGACAGAAAAATCTATCGGTCCTTACAACAAGTTATCAGGTATTTTCTCACCAGCCATTGCTGCCTTTGATGTGATCGAAACACAGTCGCAGTTTGCGAAAGAGCATTTTATCGCACTTGGTGCGAACCCAGATACAACAGAATGTATCGGCAATTTGAAATATGACCTCTCTGTATCTGAGAAAGTGGTGTCAAAGACAAAAGAGTTGGGTCGCTTGTTGGGAGAAAGAGAACATGTTTGGATGGTGGCAAGCACTCATCCCGGTGATGAAGCGATTGCACTTCATGTATTACAACAACTCAAACAAAAACTGCCATCAGTGTTGTTAGTGCTGGTACCTCGTCACCCAGAGCGTTTTTCTAATGTCGCAAACCTATGCGTACAAGCAGGATTTGCAACGGTTAAACGCAGTGAGAACACAAATGTAGTGGCGGAGCATGATGTTTGGCTGATTGACTCACTTGGTGAGCTCATGGCGTTGTTTCCACATGCTGATGTGGTGACCATGGGGGGAAGCTTTAGCGATATTGAAGGTCATAATCCGCTTGAACCTGCTTACTATCAGCGAGCGCTTGTTGTTGGCCCTCGCATGAAAAACTTTGCCGAAGTTTCACAGCAGCTACTTGATGCACATGGTATGGAGCAACTAACCGCCAATGACAATATTGAGCAGGCACTTTTTGAAAAGGTAAAAGCGCTGCTAGAAAACCCAGAAAAACGAGCCGCGTTTGGTGTTAATGCCCGTGCTGTCGTCGATCAAAACCAAGGTGCAACGGCAAAAACACTCAATTCTGTTGATAGCTTATTATCGCGCTAAATAGTTGCTGAAAGCTGTGTGGTAATCACTTTGTCTATGGTGTCGATAACACTAGGAAGAGAGATGCTATCCATTAAATCTTCACCCTTGGCACGTTTGCCCCACGGGATATCAGCAAGCGATTTGTGTTGCTGCGCTTCTATGTGCTGTTGATAGCAACTAATGGTGTATTGCGGATATAAGTACGGTCCTGTGCGGTCAGGGTTACTGTGTGCATATAGACCAATGACCGGAGTATTTACCATAACCGCCATGTGCACAGGTCCTGTATCTGGCGCCACAATAAAACGAGCTCTGTCGATAATAGCCAGCAGTTGCGGCAAGCTTGTTTTACCTACTAAACTTGCTGGTTTTGTTGTTGATTTTGCAATGATATTTTCGCTTAACGCCTGTTCGCGTTGCGTGTTACCACCAACCAGAATTACCTTGTAGCCTTGATTGTGGATGTGATCGGCTACGGCAGCATAATGCTCTGTATGCCAGTTTCGTTCATCTTTACTTGCGCTGGCACAGATGAGTGCAATAGGGCGATTACTGGTCACAATATTGTTTGCCCATAAACTACTTTGTGCATCTGGTTTGACTGACCACGTCGGTTGTTTATACGGCAACCCTAGCGCCTGGGCAAAGGCCATAAAACCTTCTGCAACGTGGGGATTTTCTTGTTCAGCGATAAATTCATTAACAAATAGGCGCTGTAATTCACGGCTGCGTTTAACGTCAAAGCCAATTTTACGCTTAGCTTTAATAAATAAACTGGCCGCGCTCGCTCGTGTTGCCGTTTGCATGTGTAGCAGCGCATCGAACTCTTGCCCATTAAGTTGACGTTTAAGGGCAAAATAGCTTTTTAGACCGGCTTTTTTGTCAAAAGCAACTAATGATACATTGCTTAAGTTCAGGGATTTTATAAGCTGGGCTTCGACTTTTCCGACTATCCACGTTATTTTACATTGAGGCAGTTGCTGTTGCAGGTATTGCACTAGGGCAACGGCATGGCAAACATCACCAATAGCCGACAGGCGCAAAATACAAATATTTTTCAATGTAATAGTGTTATCGGTCATTGAGGATGGTTAGAATGGCGAACATACGTAAAGCATAGAGCATATTATCTTGAACCTCGAGTCAAAAGTAAAATCAGATCACATTGAATATTCGCAACAGGGGTGTGAACGCATATTATTCAATCGAAATCTTGTGAAAAACTGTCCGTCGGCGTTTTTTACAGCAGACTATTGGCAAGAAAATGATGCGATTGTCGGCAGTGCAACGGGCCGAGGCACCACCTATTTTGTGACCTATCAGGAGCAACAATGGGTACTTAAGCATTATTACCGAGGTGGGCTAATTGGTAAGCTTGTGCACGATAATTATTTTTATACGGGCCTTGAAACAACGCGTTCTGTCGCTGAATTTAGGCTACTTGATGCCATTGCTCAACTAGGGTTGCCTGCGCCAAAACCCATTGCTTGTCGTGTGATAAAAAGAGGTCTTAGCTATCAGGCGGACATTATTACCGAGCGTATTGAACATGCGCGAGATTTGGTGGCGGTGTTAGCCGAACAAGCTATAACGCCGGCGCAATGGCACAGTATTGGGCAAATGATTGCACGTTTTCATCAAGCGGGTGTATATCACGATGATTTAAATAGTCACAATATTTTGCTTGATGCGAATGACAAGCCGTGGCTAATCGATTTTGATCGCGGCCAGTTAAGACAGCCGAATCAACAATGGCAGCAACAAAACATGGCGCGTTTGAAACGTTCTTTTGAAAAAGAATTGGCGCGACTACCAACATTTTATTGGCAGCAAGAGGATTGGCAGCTGTTAATGGCAGGGTATCAACAAAGCTAATTAGTACTAACGAGCATAAAAAAAGCGGCTAACTGGCCGCTTTTTCGAATCGTTCTTGATACATATCTCGTGCCTTGAGCAATTCAGGCAATGCAGTTTTAGTGGTGTACGGTCTTATGATGACCAAAATTTTAAGTACACCCTGATAAAATACTGCGTCGTTTATTTCCGTGTCACTGGTTTGAGTTTGATAAAAACTCAACCAAAAGGTGTTCACTAAACGCAATATGCTAACAATGTCAGGTAGCTCATCATCTTCAAATGTCATGATATCAGTATCGCGTAGCGATAATAGCAACTGACTTACACGGTCAGTTAAACAATGTTGAACTTCAACGTATTTTTCACGCAAGCTTGGATTTTTGCCAAGCAATACCGGAAGATTTGCGTAGAAAAAGCGAAATTTCATCATCGCTTGGAATACCGCATCCATATACAAAATAATGGCATCTAACGGTTTAACATCAGCCGACACTTTAGGAAAGGTATCAAGTAAAAGATTACGTGCATACTCTTCATAAATTGAAAAGATAATGTCTTCTTTATTTCGAAAGTGATAATACAAATTACCAGGGCTGATGCCTAGGTGCGCTGCGATATGGTTTGTTGTAACGTTACGTTCACCACGATCATTAAACAGTTCAATGCTTGCTTGAATAATCTTTTCACGCGTTTTCATTTAACCGGATTTCCCTTTAATAAAACCTTGAGCTAGCGCTGCAATTAAATAGATGATTAATAATTATTCGCCTATCATACAACTAAAGTTCGATTGACGGAAAGTCTTTTTGAGTAATTACTTTAACCAAAGTAGAAAAGTCGTCGCACAAACTTTACAATGTAGGAAAAAATTGAGCATAAGAATATGACAACTAAAGCAATTTATCCGGGAACGTTTGACCCGGTTACTAATGGTCACACCGACCTAATCGAGCGCGCAAGTAAGCTATTTTCAGAGGTCGTTGTAGGTGTAGCAGCGAGCCCAAGTAAAAAGCCGTTGTTTGATTTGAACACACGAGTAGCACTGCTTGAGTCGGTAACTGAACATCTTGATAACGTCACTGTAGTTGGTTTTAGTGGTTTGTTGGTGGATTTTGCGAAGGAGCACAATGCCAATGTGCTAGTGCGTGGTCTACGTGCTGTTTCAGACTTTGAATATGAGTTCCAATTAGCGAATATGAATCGACGTTTGTCGCCCGATTTAGAAAGTGTGTTTCTAACACCAGCAGAAGAGAACTCGTTTATTTCATCAACGTTAGTAAAAGAGGTAGCCTTACACGGCGGCAATATTAGTGAGTTTGTTGCCGATAAAGTCAATCAGGCTATTGCGCAAGCTCTGCAACATAAATAAAGGTTGACTATTTTTCTAATTCCACTAATGTTTTCGTAGTTGTAGAATTATGCGGTTACAAGGACATGTTGGGACGAAAGCTAGTCACTTTACTCACAGTGCTTCCCCTGTGTGCTTGTATATATCAGCCTTATACTACGCCAGCCAGCGCCTATCATTTTTCCTCTCAACCACAAGGCGCAGGAAAGCCAACGAGTTTTCATATCATTTTAATGTTGGACAACCGTGGATTTGCTGATGAGGTGGAAAACCTATCTCAAGATGACGACGGGTATTTAACGCCAACACAACATCGCGCTGCGATGGAACAAGACCAATATCTATACTTAGCCGCTATGCTTGAACATGAGCTTGAAGCTAACGAACTATGCAGCAATGGCTATGATATTACTCAACGCGTTTCTGAGCCTACATACTATATTTTGCAAGGGAAGTGCGTAGAGTAGGCGCTTACTTTTTTTGGCAAGATTTACAAAAGACACTACTTCTGCCGGATTGGCGTATTTCCATTAGAGGTGACTGACATTTAGGACAAGGCTTACCTGCTTTGCCATAAATTTGAAGCTCTTGAGCAAAATAGCCTGGCTTTCCGTCTGATTGGGTAAAATCTTTGAGCGTCGTACCGCCTTGTGCAATTGCTTTTTCCAGCACCTGTTTAATACAGTCGACCAACAAGGTTAATCGCTTCTTAGATAATTTTCCCGCTTGGGCGTCTGGCCTAATGCCTGCCATAAATAAGGACTCATTGGCATAAATATTACCTACGCCGACAACAATCGGATTATTCATGATGAATTGCTTGATGGCTGTTGTTCTATTTTTAGCTTTGTCAGCGAGATAGTCGCCATTAAATGCTTCGGTGAGTGGTTCAGGCCCAAGTTTTGCTAAAATGCCATCAACATCTTGATGTTCAGGTAACCAAAGCACTGCACCAAACCGACGAGGATCGTTAAGTTTTAACATCACGCCATTGTCAAAATGAATGTCTACGTGATCGTGTTTTACAGGTTGTGTTTTAGTGGGCAATATACGAAGCGTACCAGACATACCTAAGTGCAATACGAGCGTCCCTGTGTTAAAGGCAATCAGTAGGTATTTCGAGCGTCTTTTTACCGATACCACTTTTTGTCCAGTGATTGTCTTTACTTCTTCTGGAATAGGCCAGCGAAGTTGCCACTGCCTAACGACGATATCGGTAATAGTTTGATCTTGAATATGGGGCGAAATGCCTAAACGGCAGACTTCAACTTCAGGTAACTCGGGCATAATAATACGAATCAAAAAGACGTGGCGAAATACTACCTAAATTACCTACAAGATGCACAATTTTTCCTTACAGGGACAGTCACCTTTATCAATATATATGCCTTATTTGAATATCTAAGTTATTGTTTCTTTTTAGTAAATGGAGTTTTGCAGAGATAAAAAAAGCGACTTAACGTCGCTTTTTTTGGTTATTTCACATGCTATAGCTGCTCTAAGGTATAACCTTTAGCTTTTAATAAAGTAAGCAAGCCATCTTCGCCAGGAATGTGCATTGCACCGACTAGTACAAACTCGGTATCACCATTATTTGATAAGGCTTGAAGAGGTGCAATCCAGTTGTTGTTTCGAGTTTTAAGCAACGCATTATAAACGGCTGGATATTCTGTTTTCATTTCTTCAATAAAAGCGTGCTCACTGAACTTTTCTAGTTCGCCTGAGCGCCATGTTTGTTTCATTGATTCGATAAATTCAGGCAAACGCTCTAAATCTCTTAATGTGTAGTTCACTGATTTATTTGGTTCAATTGTGCCCATTGATGAAAGGAACCCTAACTGCTCTTCAGGTGTTTCCAAACCGCCAATTTTTTTACCGTCTTGCTTGGCTAAAACATTGAAGTAATTGTCTATGCCATAGGTCGGCATCATACCTAAGCGTTGGTACTCTAGAACAGTGATCATTAAAGTTACGCCCCAAGGCTTAAGCGTTTTGAACATATCTAATGGGATTTCGCGGCTGTCAGTGAATGCCTTTAAACGCTTGTAGGTTTCTTCTGTTAGTTCTGAATCAAGCGTGCGTCCATCCTGGTATGAAATCATCTGCATCATTTTCGCTTGAAATTGTGGATCTGTAGTGGCGTCTAAGTCTGTTTCAAAAATAATACTATTCGATGCTTTGTACGCCTCAGCATATTGTGATGGTAGAGGATGATCAGATGCACTCAACATATGGATGGTGCCACCTAGATAAAAATAGTCGTCGCCTTTACTGACTTTCCAAATGGAGGTTTGTGCAAGTGATACGCTACTGATAAAGAAAGTGGTTAGCATCAGTAGTCTGGTGAAGAAAAGTTTACTCATTGATTACGTCCTATTTAATTGGTGAGATAAAAATGCGTAAGCGCAAATTATAGTGGTTACAGTGCCTGTCCTTGTAAAGAAAGTAAACATAAATTTTAGGCAATAAAAAACCCAGCCGAGGCTGGGTTTTTGCATTCCTGAAAGAAACAATTACTTGATTTTTGCTTCTTTGTACATCACGTGTTTACGTGCTTTAGGATCAAATTTTTTGATTTCCATTTTTTCAGGCATAGTCTTTTTATTCTTGTCAGTAGTATAAAAATGACCTGTACCTGCACTAGAAACTAAACGAATTTTATCGCGCATAATGGTTCCTTAGATTTTCTCACCGCGGGCACGGATGTCAGCTAATACTGCATCGATACCTTTTTTGTCAATAATACGCATTCCTTTCGGAGTTAAACGTAATTTAACGAAACGGTTTTCGCTCTCAACCCAAAAACGGTGAGATTGAAGGTTAGGTAAGAAACGACGACGTGTCGCGTTTCTAGCGTGAGAACGATTGTTCCCTACAACTGGTTTTTTGCCAGTTACTTGGCAAATTCTAGACATGTGAGTCACTCCAAAATTAATTTCAGCTCGAGCTTTACTTCCCCTCGGCCGTCGCCTTGGGATCCTGAAAAAGGTGGCATATTATAGTGAAAGAAATTGCTGAAATCTAGCCTAAATCAAAAATTAGCCGAACTTTGATCTTAACTAATATAAAATCAATAAGTTACGGCTTATTTTTTTACTTGAGATTTGTCTTTATAAAGGTAATTCCTGGTAAATCCAGGCACCCAAACCCTTTCAATCGATATTTTCACTCTGATCCTGCGCAAGATCAATAAGATCCTGATCGCTAGTATGATTAATCAAGAGGCGAATAATCAGCGATTTAGCAAGCTTGGTTTCTACCGACATGCGATTTAACTCTTCAATCACTTCTTTACTTAGCGTAAAGGTTGCGTGCTTAAAGTGTCTGTTTTGCTTATATTTAGGGTTAGGTGTTACCGCTTGACCTACTACCGGTGGTTTTGGCGCTGACGATACTTGTGGCGAAGGCGTATTTACCTTATTTTCTGCCATTTTTTGGGCGTCAGCAATGGTTGCTGCTAAATCTACATCTTCAACAACCGGTTTACCTTCGTTAACTATCTCAGGCGTACCTTTAGCATAGTTTTCAGAATCTGAAATAAATTCATCAACAGTAAAGGACTTTTTCTTGCCTTTGTCAGTTTTAGATTTCTTTAGATCAGTTAAACTCATGGGAGTCGTCCGGTTTCATGGCTAAAATTTCTTCTGCGATTCCAGTGATTTCGCCAGCCGCTTTACCGTTAGGTTCTGCTTCAAGTACAGATGAACCAGCTTCTTCACTATCATCATAGATATTACGGCTAAACGTCACGCCGTCAAGCACATTTACACCATATGAATTACACACTTCTTTCGCTTCTAAAATGCGATTTGCTTGATTAGGCAAAGAAGGGCATTGCGTAAGAATGAAAGAGGCTAGCATTTTAGGGTTAACCATCTTACATGTACTTAGCATATCTTCCATATGTGGTACTGTTTTTAAGTCACGGCGCTTAGGACGCAGTGGAATAAGTACGTGGTCTGCTACAGACATAGCAGCACGAAGTGCTAAGTTATCTTGACCACCACAATCCACGATCACGTAATCATAATGTTCATTTAAGCTTAGCAAGTCATTACGGATTTTGCCGTATAACTGAATACAATTTATTGCCGGTAAAGACGGATCTGAATTACGCGCCTGAATCCAGTCGGAAGTCGTTCTTTGCGGGTCACAATCGACCATAAGCACGATGGCATTTTTATCTCGTGCGAAGTACACAGCAAGGTTCTGCGCTAAACAGCTTTTACCACTACCGCCCTTTTCGCCACCTACCAAAATCATCATTTTTCTAAATTCCTTATACTACTACTTCTTGGGGGGCTGAAGTTAAATGGAAGAACCTTCATCCCAAGCCAACGCAATGTCGAACCAACCATTGTCTTGCTGGATACAGCGCGCTACAGTGCCGCCGAGCTCTTGGCTACCATCAGTATTAGGTTTTAACGTTACTTGTACTCGGGTTTCGAGAGGAATATCTTGATCGCAATCTAATTTGATACCTGCACGTGAAATATCAACGCAGGCAACTTTTTTCATGCGCGTGTTGTTGTTTTCATCAGTCCATTGGATGTCGACTATCTCTTTTTCCATATCGAGGCGGATAGATTGACGACGTTCTACATCTTCATTACTACTATCAGTCATCTGAACACCTTTTAACTGTCTTTTTATTTTTGTTTCAACTTTGTAAATTAACTGTCATTGCCTTTTGATGCAACAGTTAATATTGAATTTGTTCAAAAATTCGGTAATTTTCCTTGTTCAGCAAAGGAATAACATAGGTGACCGGCCACAATAATATGGTCGAGCGTGCGTATATCAACGAGTTTAAGCGCTTGCACTAGTGTATGCGTCAGCGCTTCGTCGGCATGGCTTGCTTCTGCAATGCCCGAGGGATGATTGTGGCAAAAGATAACTGCAGCCGCGTTATGGCTTAAAGCGTGCTGTACAACGATGCGAGGATACACCGCCGCTGCGTCAATTGTGCCATAGAATAACTTGTCAAAACGCAGGACTTTATGCTGGTTATTGAGTAACAACAGAGCAAATACTTCACGCGTTTCATGCTTGAGTGCGGCTTTAAGAAAGTCATAGCTTTGTGAAGGACTTGTTAAAGTGGCTTGTTCAACCATAGATTCTTGCAAGTACCTGCGGCTAAACTCTAAGCATGCTTGCAACTGCACATACTTAGCTTTTCCTAATCCTTTAATATGACAAAAGGCGTTTAAATCACTTTGTAACAGCGCTTGCAGAGAACCACATTGGGTGATCACTCGTTGAGCTAATTCCACCGCATTGCAGCCTTTAATTCCTGTCCTGAGAAATATAGCGAGTAGTTCAGCGTCACTTAAACTCTGGGCGCCATATTGCAGCAGTTTTTCTCTTGGCCGTTGCTGTTTGGGCCAATTTTTTATCGTATTTAGCATCCTTGCCTCGACAATTATTTTAACCTGTTAGGGATAAATGGTATTGTATGCGCACTTTTAGTTAAATGTGATGTGCTTTTAAAGCATAGCAGCTTATGCAAGAACTACAGGGTAAAAACATAGTATTAGGTGTCACCGGCGGCATTGCTGCATACAAGGCACCTGAATTCGTTCGACGTCTAAAAGACCATGGCGCAGATGTGCGTGTGGTTATGACCGAGGGTGCGAAAGCATTTATAACACCGCTTACATTGCAAGCAGTGTCGGCAAATCCTGTATCTGATTCATTACTCGACCCGCAAGCAGAACTGGCAATGGGCCATATCGAACTCGCTAAATGGGCAGATGTAGTGATCATTGCGCCTGCTACAGCTGATACGTTGGCGAAAGTAAGTCACGGCTTAGCATCAGATTTACTTACCACGATTTGTTTAGCAACAGCCGCGCCTATTGTTGTCGCGCCAGCGATGAACCAACAAATGTGGAAGGCTAGCGCAACACAGCACAACATGGATACATTAGTATCGCGTGGTGTTACCGTTTGGGGACCTGGCGTAGGCGACCAAGCATGTGGCGATATAGGTGCTGGACGCATGCTAGATGTACCAGAACTTGTTGAACTAACCTTGCTTTTTTTCCAAGAAAAAACGTTGGGCGGACAGCATTGGGTGATAACAGCAGGTCCAACGCGAGAAGCCATTGATCCAGTAAGGTACATCTCTAATCATAGCTCCGGTAAAATGGGCTACGCAATTGCGCAAGCTGCGGTCAATGCAGGTGCTAACGTAACTATTATTTCTGGTCCTGTGTCTATCAGTGCACCTGCAGGTTGTAAGGTAATTAATGTAGAATCGGCAGAGCAAATGCATCAGGCGGCCATGAAGCAATCTGACAATGCTGATGTTTTTATTGCGTGTGCGGCTGTTGCTGACTATCGCGCTGCCGATATCGCACCACAAAAAATGAAAAAATCATCACAAGACATGTCAATTTCACTTGTACGAAACCCCGATATAGTGAAAGATGTGGCAGCGAAAGCGAACAAACCTTTTGTGGTTGGCTTTGCTGCCGAGACGCAAGATGTCGAAACCTATGCTTTAGGTAAACTGACATCGAAAAAATTAGATATGATATGCGCCAACGACGTATCTATTGCAACGCAAGGATTTAATGCGAATCAAAACGCATTAACTGTGTTTGATAAAGATTCGTCAACAGAGATACCGCTTGCTGACAAGGCTATGGTGGCAACCCAACTGGTTAAACTCATCGCCGAGAAACGTAGTTAGCAATTAGTCATATTCAATATTCTTACGAAGTTGGTAAGCGTTTTGCTTTATTCATGCAATTGAACCACACATCGACCAACCTCGTATTTTTAGTAACCATGAGTCAATTATACTGAGAACAAAATGACCGCAAATCCAAAACCAAGTAGAAAAGAACAAATATTACAAAGCCTTGCGTTGATGTTGGAAACTATGCCGGGGCAACGCATTACCACCGCTAAACTCGCGTCAGAGGTCGGTGTTTCTGAGGCTGCACTATATCGTCATTTCCCGTCTAAAGCCCGTATGTTTGAGGGGTTGATTGATTTCATTGAAGATTCAATTTTTACTCGTATTAATATCATTCTAACTGACCACAAAGAAGCGGTAACACGTTGCTCACATATCATGCATGTTCTGTTGGTCTTTTCAGAACGTAACCCGGGTATGTGCCGTTTATTAGCGGGCGATGCCTTGGTAGGTGAAAACGAACGTTTACGCACGCGCATCCATCAATTCTTCGAAAAACTCGAATCGCAATTTAAACAAGTGATCAGAGAGCGTAAACTTAGAGACGGTCAAGAATTTGCGATTGCAGAGCAAGCATTGGCAAATTTACTTGTGTCTTATGCAGAAGGCAAAATTACTCAATACGTGCGCAGTGGTTTTGATAAGAAACCAAGCGCCGATTTTAACGAACAATGGCAATTTTTAATGGCAGGAAAATAGTTCTTCCTGCGGTTTAGAGGAGAATTACGTGGCGACATTATCTGAGCTCGCGCCTAACAAGTTATGGCAACTTTTTGAACACATCTGTTCAATACCGCATCCGTCAAAACACGAGCAAAAAATATCCGCATGGATCCAATCTTGGGCTAAGGCACAAGGGTTATCGGTAAAAGAAGATAGTGTTGGCAATCTTTTTATTAAAAAGCCAGCAACGCCGGGCATGGAATCGCGTAAAGGGGTTATATTGCAAGCCCATATGGATATGGTGCCACAAAAGAATAATGACACTGCACATGATTTTCTAACCGACCCAATCAAACCATATATTGACGGCGAATGGGTGACTGCTGAAGGCACAACGCTAGGCGCTGATAATGGTATTGGTTTGGCTTCTGCATTGGCAGTATTGGCCAGTGACGATGTACCGCATGGCCCATTAGAAGTGTTGGTGACAATTGATGAAGAAGCAGGCATGTCTGGCGCCTTTGGACTAGAAGCTGGTTGGTTAGAGGGTGATATTTTAATTAATACCGACTCTGAGCAAGAAGGCGAAGTCTACATGGGCTGCGCAGGTGGTATCGATGGTGAAGCGAGCTTTGCGCTAGCTTTTGACGATGTCCCCGCGACTTGGCAATCATTCAATTTATCTATTTCGGGTTTAAAAGGCGGCCATTCTGGCGTTGATATCCATACCGGCAGAGCGAACGCGTGTAAATTACTGGTGCGCTGTTTAACACAGCTTAGCCACCAATTTGGTATACGCTTAACTGAGCTTAATGGCGGCAGTTTACGCAATGCCATTCCGCGAGAAGCTAATGCAAGTTTTGTTGTCGCACCAGAGCATGTTGATGCTGTAAAAGCAGCGGTAGCGAAGCATCTTGCGCAAATACAGCAGAATCTGGCTGTTATCGAAAATGACCTGACGATGTTATTGATTTCACCTGAAACCTTTGACCATTGTTGGCAGGCAGACATCCAAAGCAATATTCTTAACGGTTTAAACGCATGCCCTAATGGCGTACTTCGCATGAGTGATGATATTGAAGGCATCGTAGAAACGTCGTTAAACTTGGGCGTTATGCGTTGCAAGGGCAATAAATTTGTTGCTTTAACTTTAATTCGCAGCTTGCATGACGATGGCCGCTTGTCGGCGCAAGAGCAGGTGCAATCTGTATTTGACTTGGCAGGTGCTACGATGACCTTTTCGGGCGCTTACCCGGGTTGGAAACCAGATACAGATTCAGCCATCATGAATACGGTGCGCGATACCTATCAATCTTTGTTCGGTAAGATTCCAGAAGTAATGGTGATTCACGCTGGTTTAGAATGTGGTTTGTTTAAAACGGCTTATCCTCATTGGGACATGGTATCGTTTGGGCCGACCATCAAATTCCCACATTCACCGGATGAAAAGGTAGAGATAGCAACAGTCGAGCAATACTGGCAATTGTTGATTGCAACGCTTGCTAATACCCCTGAAAAGTAAGCTATTGTATTCCTGGGGTTATTCGATAAGATAACCCTAGGATTTTTGTGGAATTACCGCTATGTTTCAGCCCGAAAAAATTATAATAGCAGACGACCATCCCTTGTTTCGTCAGGCATTACTTGGCGCACTTAAGCCGCAATTTTCACAAACAAGCTGGCTAGAAGCGCAAACGATTCCTGCGCTTGAAGCTTTATTACAAAGCAACAGTGATGCCGATTTACTGCTGCTTGATCTCAACATTCCGGGTGCTCACGGTTTTAGTACGCTAATCTACGTACGCAATCATTTTCCGCAAATTCCTGTTGTTGTGGTGTCAGCCCATGAAGACAATGACACTATTTCACAAGCTGTTTCTTATGGCGCCGCTGGTTATGTGCCAAAATCAACACCAGTTGAAGACATTATCTCTGCAATTAATTCGATTTTAATGGGTGATGTGTGGCTACCCAAAAACTACCAAAACCAGTCAATGGATGCAGGCCATGCTGAAATCGCTGAACGTGTTGCCTCGTTAACACAGCAGCAATATAAGATATTAATGATGTTTGCTCAGGGGCTGCTTAATAAGCAAATCGCCTACGACTTAAACGTGTCTGAAGCAACTATCAAAGCTCACGCTACTGCGATTTTTAGAAAACTAAATGTCCGCAATCGCACACAAGCGGTGATTGCAATTAGTCAACTTGAAGTTGGCGAAGCAGGTGACGTTTCTTGATAGCTCTCTGCAACATCAATGTATTTTAGCTAAATTTATCGTGTAGGCGTTTCGCTAGCATCGCGCTTATCATGGCTCTTAACGCGGCGGGTTTCACCATTTTTCGCATAAACCCTACATCCATTTCTTCTGCTTTTTGATCTATACCTTCTTCGGTTGTCGCCGTTATTAATATTGCAGGAAGATAGTGATTCACGGCATCGCGGAGCTCACTTATTAAGGTGAGGCCATCCAAGTTATTATTGAGTTGATAGTCCACCAGCAAAATCTCAATGTCACTGGCATGACGTTCAAATAAAGTTTTCGCATGTTCAAAACTGTCTGCTATTAATACATTACACTGCCAAGCATTGAGTAATTCAGACATGCCTTCTAGTACGTCTGGATCGTTATCGATACATAGCACCGTTATGCCATTAAAGCTCGACGGTGTGCTTACGCTAGGCGTTTCTTGTTTAGGTTCGGCCTCTGCTTGTGCCAAGCTAATAGTAAACTTACAGCCTTCGTCTGACTGCGATTTTAATCCTAATTGATGACCAAGCAGCGCACTTAAACTTTGCGTAATATTCAAGCCTAGCCCCAGCCCTTTGCCTTGTTGGCCACCGTCTCTATCGAGTTGGGTAAACTGCTCAAATACAAGTGCTTGTTTTTCAACTGGGATCCCTGGCCCATTATCGAGTACATGAATATGGACCTGTTTATTGATTTCTTTCACGCCCAGCAACACTTTGCCAGGGCTAGCGTATCGAAACGCGTTGCCAATCAGGTTTTGCAATATACGTCTAAGCAGTTTAACGTCAGATGCTACCCACAGTTGCTTTTTAACGACACGAAACTCTACGCCAAGCTCAGTAGCTGTTGCCGAGAATTCGTTTTCTAATTCTTCAAACAATCGGTATAAATCTACAGCGGTGATCACAGGGGTTATATTGCCACTTTCAATACGCGCAATTTCGCCTAAATCAGATAACAAGCCACTAGCAACCGAGAGAGAACGTTTTAGGTTGTCGACGATACGAAGCTGATCATCATTTAAATTGTTTTGCTGTGTAAGCGCAGAAGTAAACAACCTTGCCGCCTCAAGTGGTTGCATTAAATCGTGGCTACAAGCTTTGAGGTATTGGCTTTTTTTCAAGTGAGACTGCTCAGCCTTTAAGCGAGCTTCCGCTAATTCTTCATTCGCTTTTGCAAGTTTTTGGGTACGCTCGAGTACACGCGTTTCCAAGTCTTGATTGGCTTCTTGTAAAACTTCTTCTGCCTGACGATAAGCGGTAATATCAGAAAACAACATAACAAAACCACCGTCAGGTAGTGGATTACCTTCAATACGGATAACCTTATCGGTACCATGCTGACGCTCTGAGCTGTGCGGACTGCCTTGCTTTAAATAATTTAGTCGCTTCGCTATTTGTGCTTCAACATCACCCGGACCACAGAGACCACTTTCAACGTTATAGCGAATCAACTTTTCTATTGGGCAGCCGATATAAATAAGCTCATTTGGATAGTCAAATAGCTCTAGGTATTTTTTGTTCCACGCGACTAAATTTAATTGCTCATCGACAATCGAAATACCTTCTGAGGCATTTTCGATAGCGCTTTGCAGTAGCGTTTGGCTAAATGCTTGTTTCTGATTTGAAGCTTCTTCTACTAGCAACGCTATTTCGTCTAGTACTATGTCTCTGCCTTCTACCGCCGAAGACAACACCAGACGTGCCGATGACGAGCCCATGACACTAGCAAGGGTATTTTCTGTATGTTCAAGCAATTGTTGGTTTAATTCTGACGCACTCAAATGTGCGTTTTGCTGGGCAAAATTTAATAAGCTTGCTTTGGCTTTATTACTACCGACAAAACGGGCAATAAGCGCTTCTAATTCGCCAATATCAACAACGCGGCGTTTACCTTGGTTGTAGGTTGGTTTGTTTTTCCATTCTAAGAAAAGCGATGCTTGAATGCGTTCTTGCACAGATTGTCGACTGATCAAAGATAGGGCCCATAGTACGAAAATGTTAGCGCTCAGGCTGACGATGGTGGCGAAGGTTTTATCAGGCAACAGCGCACTTTCAAGAGGTTGTTGGTACAAACCAAATTGCGGTAAGAAGTTAAGCAGTAACCAACACATTGAGCCTACTAATATACCGCCATAGACACCCATCAAACTGGCCCTTCGCCAGTAAAATGCGGCGATAAGTGCTGGCGTTAACTGGGCGAACGCACCAAAGGCGACTTCTCCTAACGATGCTAACGTGTCGGGCGAAGCAAGTAAGAAAAACACATACCCCAGGGCGATAACTAATGCGACAAGCCCTTTACGTACATTAAGTAAATGGGATCTGAATGCTTCGTAATTACTGGTTTGTTTTTTCGAGCGAAACATTGCCGGGAACAATATTTCATTGCTTAGCATGGTGCTCAGTGCAATCGCGGAAATGATCACCATAGAGCTAGCTGCTGAAATGGCGCCAAGGAAAGTAAACAAGGCAAGCCAAGGTTTTTCACCGTACATCGGCAAATGCAGTACGTAGGCATCGCTTGGCACGCTAGTACCTAAAAAGTGATTCCCAGCTAAGCCCAACGGAATGGCGAAAACGGCAAATACGAGCAAATAAAGGGGAAAGACTTTGCGGCTTAAATGGGTGTCTTTTTCATTTTTAAGCTCTACCACCATAACCTGGAATTGTCTCGGCAGGGACAAGAATGCTGCCATTACAATAATCAACATCGCAAGCATGCTAAGTAATTGCGGTCCTTGCCATTGCGCTTGCAGTTGCTCAGAAATGTTTTGTGTTTCAAATAAGTTGGCCGGAGAATCCATCAAAAATAAAGTCGCAAAGATGCCGACAGCGATAAACGATACGATTTTAACTAAAGATTCAAAGGCGATGGCGAGGACAACACCAGGGTGCCTCTCTGTTACGTCGATATTGCGAATACCAAAAACAATGGTAAAGCCTGCCAAAATAATGCTGACCACTAAGCCAAAAAACCAAGTTTCGCCTGAAGGCTGAGCTTCAAGCTGTTGAAAGGAATAAACGATCGCTTTTAACTGCAAGGCGATATAAGGCATGGTGCCAATAAGGGCGACTAGCGTCACCAAAATAGCGAGATTGTGCGACTTTCCAAATCGTGCCGCTAGTAAATCGGCGATAGAGGTAAGGTTAAGCTTTAAGCTGACGCGAATAATGCGCTGAATAAAGGGCCAAGCAAAGATGAATAGTAAAATGGGACCGAGGTAGATAGGAATATGAGAAACAACGCTTTCGGCCGCTTGTGCAGTTGTGCCCATAAAGCTCCAAGAGGTGCAATACACGCCAAGCGATAGTGCATAAATGATCGCTTGCTTGTTCTTGGAATAAGTGTGTTTGTATTTGTCACCTAAATAGGCAATAACAAACAAAAGACCAATGTAACTTAGACTTAATAACCCGAGTTGCCAGTTGGGAAACATTTACATCGCCTTATTGCGCTGTTTGCGTTTGAAATTCAGCAATATATTGACTGCCTTTGTACTGCAAAATGACCCTCATTTTATATCCTTGACCTTTTTGCCCTGCCAGCTCTTTCAAATTGGTAGCGGCATGCCAATAATAGGGGCTTTCTATCATACCCATCCTGTATGGGGTTGCCTGGTTATTTTCATCGACAAGAAACAAGGTCGCTTTGTCCAACGGCAGTGTAGTGTTTACCGAGGTGTAATCATCTTTTTCAAAAATATTAGCTTCCAAATCACCTGCAGACAAAATACAGTCGCCATTAATCACGTCGCAAAAGCCTTTTTGCGAGAGCTCAAATACGTCGTTTTTAGCTTTTTCCCCTAAATATAAATCCATCAGACCGTAACCACCAATGAGCAGTACAGGCGCGATGAATAAGGCTATTTTAGTATGTCGATTCATTATTGTTGTTAACCTCTGTTGACTGCGAGAACATCTGCTGTTGGCGTGTAATTACATCACTATATGCTACAAATAGTAATGCGATTTTAGGTGAAAAGCCAACGGCAAAAATCTTGTAGAAATTTTATATTAAACGATAAAAAAGGCCCCGAAGGGCCTTAATCAACTCACACGAGACTAATGATCGTGCGCTGCAGCAACCTCTCCGTGCGGGGAACGGAAGTTGTCTACAAGTTGTTGAATGTTTGCTGGCGCTGGACCGGTAAATTTCAACACGATAAATGCAACGGTAAAGTTAACTAGTGCACCGACTGCACCAAAGGCATTTGGTGAAATACCTAAGAACCAGTTTGGTTCAAGCCCACCAAGGAACTCAGTACCTTGGATGAACATAATGCCTTTGTGTTGGAATACGTATAGCAAGGTAACGCCAATACCTGCACACATACCTGCTACAGCTGCTTTGCCGCTCATCTTCTTCGAGAATATACCCATCATTAGCGCTGGGAATAAACTTGAAGCGGCTAAACCAAAGGCGAGTGCCACCGTGCCGGCGGCGAATCCGGGCGGATTGAGCCCGAGCCAACCAGCGACACCTACCGACAGCGTCATCACTATCCGCCCTGCTAATAGCTCGTTTTTCTCGGATAAATCAGGTGTTAATACCCCTTTCATTAAATCATGAGATACCGCGGACGATATAGCCAATAACAAGCCTGCAGCGGTCGATAGTGCGGCGGCTAAGCCACCTGCTGCGACTAAAGCGATGACCCAGTTAGGTAGATTAGCGATAGCTGGATTTGCTAACACCATAATATCGCGGTCTACTTTCACCATTTCATTGGTTTCAGCGTTAGCTGAATATTGAATTTTGCCGTCGCCGTTTTTATCTTCAAACTTTAATAAACCTGTATGTTCCCAATCTTTGAACCACTGTGGACGCTCGTCATAAACAAGGTGCTGACCAGCAGCTGGTTCGATCGTGGTGATAAGGTTTAAACGTGCCATTGCGCCAACAGCTGGAGCAACCGTATAAAGAATTGCGATAAATACTAAAGCATAACCGGCAGATGAACGCGCTGCTTTTACCGAAGGAACGGTGAAAAAGCGCATAATAACGTGAGGCAAACCTGCGGTACCAATCATCAGAGACATAGTATAAGCGAACATGTTTAACGTGCCGCCTAAGTTATCTGTTGTATATTCTTTAAAGCCTAAATCTGTCACAACGGCATCAAGTTTATCTAATAAATAGACACCGCTACCGTCGGCTAACGTGCTACCTAATCCAAGCTGAGGAATTGGGTTGCCTGTAAGCTGCAGCGAGATAAACACAGCCGGGATGGTATAGGCGAAAATAAGTACACAATATTGCGCAATTTGTGTGTAAGTAATGCCTTTCATGCCACCTAACACAGCGTAAACCCAAACAACAAACATACCTGCATATAGGCCATGTTCGTACTCAAGCTCTAAGAACTGTGAAAATGCTACGCCGACACCTTTCATCTGACCGATAATATAGGTAATAGATGCTACGATTAGACAAACGACCGCCACAATACGCGCCGTTTTTGAGTAGTATCTATCGGAAATGAACTCTGGTACGGTGAACTTTCCGTGCTTACGCATATAAGGAGCAAGGAGCATGGCGAGTAATACGTAGCCACCGGTCCAACCCATTAAAAAGACACTGCCACCATAGCCTAGGAATGCAATCATCCCAGCCATAGAAATAAATGATGCCGCACTCATCCAATCGGCGCCAATTGCCATACCATTTTGAATAGGTGTTATGCCACCGCCAGCAACATAGAAATCACTTGTAGAGCCTGCGCGAGCCCACCACGCAATTGCAAAGTAAAGACCGAAAGAGCCGAAAACGGCAATATATGTATAGAGTTTTAACTCATCCATTACGACTCCTCCACGTTGTATTTTTTGTCTAGCTGGTTCATTTTGGCGCTATACCAAAAAATGAGCGCAACAAAAGTATAAATTGACCCTTGTTGGGCAAACCAGAAACCTAGCTTATAGCCGCCGATACGAATGGCATTTAATGGTTCGACTAACAGTAATCCAAACCCAAATGACACCACAAACCAGATGGCGAGGCAGATAAATATTAGTCGCAGGTTTTCCTGCCAATATGATGTGTTACCTTCCACTGTTGTTCTCCTAGCACTTAAGCGCTTATTGTTATTTATACGCTGTTGTAATTGTATAAAGGGCGTTGTTTAAACCGCTCCTACTGTTACAAGCTAGCAAGAATTTTGGGTCTAAGGTATTAAACTTTAGTCTAGAATGCGCATGAAAACATTGACCGAATCAGTACTAACGCTTTTAATTTAGTTAATGTAATTGCATGGGATATCAAATGGATAATGAACTGGCAGAACTGATGGCGTTTGTAAAAGACATACCGCCGTTTGATACATTGCCTAACGATGTTGTTAATCAAATCGTGCGCGAAATGTCTATTTGTTATGTCAGGCAATCTGAGCAGCTACCGCCGGCGCAAGTTGACACGCGCAGTTTGTTCATTTTACGTAAAGGCGCTTTGTCTTATTACGCGATTGCTGGCGATATGCCAGAATTTTTAGGGATGTATGGCGAAGGCGATATTTGCACGGTGTTTTTTGATGACCAAGAAGCTGCAATGTACCGCGTTGCTGCTACCGAAGATACGTTACTGTACGCGATTTCTTGGCAACAACTGCTAACAATCACCGCTTCTATTCCTGCTTTTGCGGCATTTTTTAAACAAAGTGCGGAAGAGCGATTAAATCAGCGTATGGAACATGCCACCGCAGAGGCGGTGGTGGCGTCTTCATTGAGTAATGCCTTGGTCACTGATTTTTATCATACGCCTGTCAGTACCATTGCTGTTGACGCCACTATTGTGGACTGCGCGAAGAAAATGTCGGCACTGCGACATTCTTGTTTGGTGGTGATGGAGAAAACAACGCCGGTAGGCATTGTTACAGATAAAGATATAAGACGCCGATGCGTAGCAGCAGGTCTTGCCACCAGCGAGCTTGTTAAAACCATAATGACGCCAGATATTTTATCGATAGATGGCAAAATGAGTGCCTATGATGCACTGATGATCATGACAAGTAAGCATCTACATCATTTACCTGTAATGGAATTTGGCGAGCTTACCGGCATGGTGACAGTGACAGATTTAATCAATCAGGAAGGGCACAATGCAATTCATATAGCTAGTTTAATTAGCAAAGCCAAGTCGGTTGAAGCGTTAGCGACGATTAGTAAAATGTTGCCACAACTGCAGGTGCGGATGACCAAGCTAGGCAGTAGTGCGGATCATGTTGCTAAAAGTATGAGCGCTATAACAGCCGCATTAACAACGCGATTGTTGAGTATGGCAGAAGATATTCAAGGACCGCCTCCTGTGCCCTATGCATGGCTTGCTGCCGGCTCGCAGGCAAGGCAAGAGCAGTTGTCAAACTCGGATCAGGACAATGCACTCATTATTAGCGATGAGATGCAGCCCGAGCATGATTATTATTTCTACGACTTAGCAACTTTTGTATGTGATGGTTTGGCAGCTTGCGGTTTTGTTTACTGTCCTGGGGAAGTTATGGCAACTAACCCTAAATGGCGAAAAACTCAGAAAGGTTGGCATAAGTATTTTCAGCAATGGGTTGATAAGCCAGATCCAAAAGCGCTGATGCATAGTAGCATTTTCTTCGATTTGGTTACTGTGCATGGAGATGAGAACTTGCTTGAAGAAGTGCGTGGCAGAATGCTGCAAAAAACGCAGAACAATACGTTATTTATCGCACATTTAACGCGTAACGCGCTGTCGCTGCGACCACCGCTCGGCTTTTTTAGAGATTTTGTTTTGATTTCAGAAGGGGAAAATAAGGCCACGTTAGACTTAAAACACAATGGAATTGCGCCTATTGTTGACCTGGCTCGCATCTACGCGTTGAGTGAAGGCATAAGTGAAGTAAACACCTTAACCCGATTAAAGCTTGCTGGCGGCACAAAATCGCTAACACAAAGTAGTGCGGACAATCTTATAGACGCCTTTGAGTTTTTGAATATGTTGCGCATGGAGCATCAACTCAAGAATATGATAGCGGGCAATAAAGCGAATAACTTTTTGTCACCAAAATCGCTGTCAAAACTCGAAAGAGAGCACCTAAAAGATGCGTTTAAAGTGATTAAAACGTTACAAGATGCTCGCCAAAGCACTTATTAACCCCATCTTATAGACTTTGTTAGCGGGACAGACACCTTTATGTTAAACCAAACATTTTCAACCACTATCGGGACAGGCACGTTAACAAGTCACTATCGGGACAGTCACGTTAGCAGAGTAAGCTCCAGTAATTTTTTGCGCTATAAGGCATTACAAAATCATGTTTGATTTTTTGTTTGGCATAGAAGCGCAGCGCAAAAGGCTGCTTAAGAAGGGCGTTGATGGCGCTTTGCAAGACTACTTATCTGCCCCTTTTCCAGATAAAAACACACCATTTTCTGCATTAGACATAGTGTCAGTCGATTTTGAGACCACGGGTTTAAATGCGATTGATGACAAGCTACTTAGTGTTGGCCATGTAAGCATTGAGTACGGCATCATAAAACTCAACTCTTGTTTTCATCAGGTGGTTCGAAGTAAAGGAGCGTTGGATGCTGATAATGTGTCGATACATCAAATTACCGATAGTCAAAAAGATGCCGGCGCACATATAAAAACCGCCGTAGACGAACTATTGTCAGCGTTAAAGGGGAAAGTGATGTTGGTGCATTTTGCTCGAATCGAGAAACAATTTTTGCAGCAAGCATGCAAACTTATTTATGGTTTTGTACCGCCATTGGCTATTATAGATACCTTAGCGTTAGCTAAACGAAAACTTGAAATGCGCGATGTTGCGTATGATCCTTCGCAATTGCGACTAGGCAATTTGCGTCAGCAGTATCATTTGCCAGACCATTTTGCTCACAATGCATTGAACGATGCGATTGCTACCGCTGAATTATTGCTTGCTATGGTTAACGAGATGCCAGAGGGCATAGAAACACCTCTGGGTAAACTTCTACTATAAAATGTGCAAAAGGTACTTCAGTGAAAAAAATAATTGTATTCGGAAATTCGGGCTCGGGAAAATCGACATTTGCTAAGCATTTAGCGACGAAAAATCAGCTCGCACATTTGGATCTAGATACGTTAGCCTGGTCGCCGACAAAACCTCCAACTCGTCTACCTCTTGAGGTGTCAAAACAGCAAATCAACGCCTTTATGAACGAAAACAATGCATGGGTGATTGAAGGGTGTTACAGCGATTTGTTGGCTTTAGTTAGTGAACCAGCTGATACCGCAATATTTTTAAATTTAAGCATTGAGCAGTGTATAGAAAATGCCAAAAATAGGCCGTGGGAGCCTCACAAGTACGCAACGAAAGCAGCGCAAGATGAAAACCTATCTATGTTAATTGACTGGATAGAACAATATGCTAGCAGGACAGACACCTTTTCGTTGGTCGCCCATCAAAAGTTGCATGATAGTTTTACCGGTGAAAAGGTTCTATTTACCGAAAATCAGATACTTACGTGATAGGATATGCTAGCAGGACAGACACCTTTTCGTTGGTCGCCCATCAAAAGTTGCATGATAGTTTTACCGGTGAAAAGGTTCTATTTACCGAAAATCAGATACTTACGTGATAGTGGGTGTGAGGATAGTTTATAACGGTTTTTCCATAATAATATCGCAACGCTTGTATGAGTGGTGTGGCCCAAGATGCACTGTTTCAAATCCATATTTTTTATAGAGGTTAATAGCAGACTTTAATTTGGTATTTGAAACTAGATATACCATTTCTGCGTTGAGTTCTTCCAACTTATCAAAGATAGCCAGCATTAACTTATTAGCTATCCCCTGACCATGAAAATTGGGATCAACAGCCATTTTTGTCAACTCATATACGTTAGCTTCGCGTTCAACTAATGCAACGGCGCCGAGCACGATATCATCCTTCACTGCCGCCAATACATAGCCGCCCGCATCAACGTATATGGCAGGGTTGTCTGCAAGTGCTCGATCGCTCTCTTCAACATGAAAATATTTTTTTATCCAAGCCAAATTTAATTCAGCAAAAGCCTGATAGGTATCAGGCTGATTGCACACGATAGTGAGCATTTAATTTGTTTCCTGCATTTGGGATGCTACCCGTTGCACTTCATCGAGTACACGCAATAGGTTTTCTCCCCACAGTTTGGCGATTTCTTGGTCGCTATAGCCGCGTTTAATGAGTTCCACAGTAACATTTAGCGTTTCACTTGCGTCGTTCCAACCCTTTATACCGCCACCACCATCAAAATCGGAGCTGATGCCTACATGATCTATCCCTATTAATTTGACCATATAGTCAATGTGGTCAACAAAGTCGGCTACATCAACTTGATCTATATTTGAGCCGGCAATCGCTATTTTTTCGGTTGACAGTGACTCTACTAGAAGCCAATCTGCGCGCGCTTTGTTTTGTTCTTCAGTTGAAATGGTTCTAAATTTGCTCCACGGCACCAAACTGATACCTTGCTCTTTTGCTATCTCTTGATAAATGGCTTTTTTTGCATCGGAAAATGTCTTAGCTTTGTCACCATTTACATAGCCGCGAAATGCAACTGTTTGCACAACACCACCATTTTCTTTGACGGCAAGCAGCTCTTCATCATCGAGATTGCGGCTGTGGTCATACAAAGCCCTAGCACTTGAATGTGACGCGATAACTGGCGCTTTCGAAAGAGCTATCATTTCGAGGTTTGCGACTTTAGATGGATGTGAAATATCAATCATGATGCCCCACTTGTTCATCTCACTAACGGCTAGTTTGCCAAGGTCACTCAAACCATTATTTAGCCATTGCCCTTCGCTTTCGCCTGTATGCGAATCACTCAGCTGATTATGCCCATTGTGTGCCAGTGACATGTATCTCGCACCACGTTCTGCAAATTCTTTTACACGGGTTATGTCTGTGCCAATAGGGTAACCATTTTCAACACCTATCATTGCCACTTTTTTTCCAGAAGAGATAATGCTGCGTACATCCTGTGAGGTGAGTGCTAATTCAATTTGCTGCGGTGCTATTTCTTCAACCAAGCGATGGATCGCGTCAAATTTGGCGACAGCATTGGCATAAGCATCTTTATATCCTTGTTCCGTGAGCGGACCCTGACCTGTATATACGATAAGCCAAGACACATCCATAAGGCCGGCGTCCATTTTGGGTAAGTTCACCTGCGTGGCGAGCTCCATAGTGTAGTTTTTCTCTGCGGTAAAATTAGCCACGCTAATATCATGGTGTGTATCTAAGATAATAATCTTTTTATGGAGCGTCTGCGCTTGTTCCATCAAGCTAGGTTCTTGTACTACAGGGTCTGTGCAGGCGGTAATAGCAAAAAGAGTTGCTAGAGCAGTTAGTTTTAATCGCATCGATGTATTTTTTTATTCTGTTGGAGGTAAATTTACCTTAGCAAGTTTTTAGCGTTTTTGTATAGCGGTATGTGATTTAGCTGAGGTGTTTAATTGCGCGCCCAATACCATCAACAGTTAAAGGGTACATATTATTTAAAACGATATGCTGCATAATTTGAATCGAATGGTAGTAAGACCAATGAGATTCTGGTTGAGGGTTTAGCCAAGCTACCTTGTCAAAATGAGCAAGCACTTTGTTCATCCAATCAATGCCAGGCTTTTCATTCCAATGCTCAACACTACCACCGGGGTAGGTAATTTCGTAAGGGCTCATGGTTGCGTCACCGACAAAAATTACTTTGTAGTCTCTGCCAAACGTTCTGATGATTTCGTCTACATCGATGGTTTCTATTCTTCTGCGGACATTGTCTTTCCATACTTTTTCATACAGGCAATTATGAAAGTAATAAAATTCCATATGTTTAAATTCTGAGTGAGCCGCCGCGAATAGCTCTTCACAGGTTTGGATGTAATCATCCATTGAACCGCCTACATCAAAGAACATAAGCACCTTTATAGCGTTGTGTCGTTCTTGTTCCATTTTGATATCAAGCAACCCCGCATTTTGCGCAGTGGAATGGATAGTTTGGTTGATATCGAGTTTTTCACTATTGCCGTCTCGCGCAAACTTTCGAAGTTTTTTCAAAGCTAACTTTATGTTGCGAGTACCAATTTCTCTGTCTTGGTCAAAATTTCGAAATTCACGTTTGTCCCAAACCTTTACGGCTTGTCTGTGTCGATTACCGTCTTGACCAATTCTGATGCCTTCGGGGTTGTATCCATAGGCGCCAAAAGGCGATGTACCGCCTGTGCCAATCCACTTGTTTCCGCCAGCGTGTCTCTTTTCTTGTTCTTTTAACCTTTCTTGCAATGTTTTCATCAAAGCTTCAAGACCACCCATTGCTTCTATTTGTTTCTTTTCTTCATCACTAAGGTGTTTTTCGAATTCTTTGCGAAGCCAGTCTTCCGGTAACAGAGTGTCGAATATGTCTATTTGCTCAACGCCCTCAAAGTAGTCGGCAAAGGCACGATCAAATCGGTCATAATGCACTTCGTCTTTTACTAACAGCGTTCGACTAAGTGAATAGAAGTCGTTTACGTTAGCAAAGATGACGCCTTGCTTTAGCGCATTGATTAAATCTAACAACTCCCTTACTGAACAAGGTACACCATGTTTTTTTAGGGTGAAAAAAAAGTCTATAAACATTAGTCTCTGCGTCGACTCATGAAAGCGAGTTTTTCAATCAATTGTGTATCTTGCTCGTTTTTCAACAGTGCGCCAATCAAAGGCACAATAGACTGTTGTTTGTCTAACAAGGTTTGTTGTGATAAATCGTCAGCAATCAGCAATTTAAGCCAGTCTATCAGTTCAGAGGTAGACGGCTTTTTTTTAAGACCATTTACTTCACGCAATTCAAAAAAGACTTCGAGCGCTTGTTGCAGTAATTGTTTGGTAACCCCAGGGTGATGAACTTCAACAATTTTTTGCATGTCTGCTTTATCTGGAAACTTTATGTAGTGAAAAAAGCAGCGTCTAAGAAAGGCATCGGGCAGTTCTTTTTCGTTGTTACTAGTGATAACGATAATAGGGCGCTGTATAGCGATAATTTCTTGTTGAGTCTCGTATACGTGAAATGACATTTTGTCGAGTTCAAGTAACAAGTCATTAGGAAATTCAATATCGGCTTTGTCGATTTCATCGATAAGTAAAACAGGGCGCTTCTCTGATTCAAATGCTTGCCAAAGTTTACCTTTGATAATGTAGTTTGAAATATCATGAACCTTTTCATCACCTAATTGCGAGTCTCTTAGGCGAGAAACGGCGTCATATTCGTACAAACCTTGTTGCGCTTTAGTAGTGGATTTGATGTGCCACTGAATAAGCTCAACGCCTAAACTATCTGCTAACTCTTGTGCGAGCATCGTCTTACCGGTGCCAGGCTCCCCTTTTATGAGAAGTGGCCTCTCTAGGGTGATAGCGGCATTTACCGCCAAGCGCAATTCATCTGTCGCGATGTAATTCTTCGTGCCTTTAAAAGACATAGACATCCTCAATGTTCGAATGATTTATTACCACGCACTATACCATTTGCCCCTAGTGCATTGCCATTTATCAGGACAGTCACATTAAAATAAAAGCGCAGTCAAACAATGGCGTTGGCGCAGCAGCAAAGGTGACTGTCCCTGTTGTTTACTTTTGATTGGAAAACATTTTAATCACCTTTTTTCTAAGTCTTAGACTTAGGTCTAATTCCTAAATCCAAATAAAACTTCTACTTTATATACATCACCTTTAATTACTTAAAATAAAAATAGGCATACAAGCCAATAAAAACTAACGCATATTTGGAGAATACAGATGAACGATGCAGCTAAGCCTGACATTTTTTACCCAAGCGAAGAAGTGCTTAACCAAGCGAACGTGAACGAATACGAAGAAATGTACAAGTATTCTGTTGAAAATAGAGAGCAATTTTGGGCAGAGCAAGCTGAAACGCTTAATTGGTTTAAAAAGTGGGATACCGTGCTAGACGAGAGCAACGCCCCATTTTACAAATGGTTTGACGGTGGTCAAATCAATATCGTGCACAATGCCGTTGATAGACATTTAGAAAATGCTAATCGCAACAAGATGGCGATTATTTGGGAAAGTGAGCATGGAGAAGTCAGAAACTTCTCTTATAACGGATTAAATCGCGAAGTATGCAAGTTTGCCAATGTTCTGCGCAGTATGGGCGTTGAAAAAGGCGACATTGTTACTATCTATATGCCTCAAATCCCTGAGCTTGTGTTTGCGATGTTAGCCTGTGCGAAAATTGGTGCAATCCACTCTGTTGTATATGGTGGTTTTAGTACGGAGGCACTAGCATCTCGAATTGATGATGCGCATTCACGTGTACTTGTTACGGCCGACGGTGGTTGGCGCCGTGGTAAACAAATCGACTTAAAGTCTATTGCTAATGCAGCCATGGAACGTTCACCAAGCATTGAAGTATGTATTTGTGTCAAGAACAATGGATTGGATGTCGAAATGGAACCAACCAGAGACTTTTGGTTGCACGATTTATTTGCTTTACCTATTGCTAGTTCAAAATGTGAAACTGTGCCAACTGACGCCGAAGATCCGCTGTTCATCCTTTATACTTCGGGCACCACAGGTAAACCAAAGGGAATGTTGCATACTCACGGTGGTTATTCTGTATATACCTCAACAACCCATCGCATGGCCTTTGATATAAAACCACAAGATCGTTGGTGGTGTGCGGCTGATCCAGGTTGGATTACAGGTCACAGCTATATTGTTTATGGCCCACTGATTAATGGCGCCACCATTATGCTTTACGAAGGTGCGCCAAATTATCCTTACCCAAATCGCTGGTGGCAAATCATCGAAAACTACGGCATTAACATTCTTTACACCTCGCCAACGGCCATTCGTGGCTTGATGAGATTTGGTGACCGCTGGCCTAAAAAGCATGACTTATCGAGCCTGCGTTTGTTGGGTAGTGTCGGCGAACCGATTAATCCTGAAGCATGGCGTTGGTACCACAATGTTATCGGCCAAGATAAGTGTCCAATTATTGATACTTGGTGGCAAACAGAAACGGGTGGATTTATGGTTTGCCCATTACCTATTACGCCGCTTAAGCCGGGCTCTGCCACAAAACCATTTTTTGGTAACGAGTTAGCTGTAGTTGACGACGATGGTGAAGAAGTAGAGGTGAATGAAGAGGGTAAATTGATCATCAAAAACCCATGGCCAGGTATGGCTAGAACGATATTTAAAGATGATGCTCGCTACGCTGAATTGTATTGGAGCCAACGTGAAGATGGTAGCTGGCGTTATTTAGCCGGTGACAGTGCGAAAATAGACGACGACGGCTACATTTGGGTGATCGGTCGTATGGATGAAGTACTTAAGGTGTCAGGTTATCGCTTAGGTACCGCGGAAATCGAAAGTGCTCTTGTTAGCCACCCTAAGGTGAGCGAAGCTGCTGCTGTAGGTTTGCCGCATGAACTTAAAGGTAATGCGATTCATACCTACGTCATTTTGATAGACGGTGTTGAACCGTCGAAAGAATTAATGCTTGAGCTTAAAACTCATGTGGGCAACGAGATGGGCAAAATAGCTACACCTGAAGCTGTTGAGTTTGTTGAAGCCTTACCTAAAACGCGAAGTGGAAAAATTATGCGACGCGTATTAAAAGCAAGAGCACTAGGTCAGGATGAGGGTGATTTAAGTACATTGGAAGAATAAGGTACTTTCCACCCCTAATACTTAATGGGGGCATTAAGCCCCCTCATAAAAAGCCTTGATGGCACAATATGGGGAGATAACACATGTTACAACGTTTAAAACTGGCGATAGCTGCTGCATTGATGAGTGCATCAAGCGCGAGCTATGCAGGATATGAATTTACGGTTGGAGAAGATGGAAAACTTATATTTGGCGGTTACATCAAGGCCGATATGAGAGTGACATCGGGTAATATAGCGTTTAAAGACTTTTGGACCGGTACGGGCGATGTGCTGTTGGAAGACACTACATCAACAAAGTTTTTTGTAAACGAATCTCGCTTCAATACTAAATATGTTCATGGCGATGTAACAGGTTTTATCGAAATGGATTTTTATGGTGGCGGTGGTAATGAGGTGGTTTCAAATTCAGTCCACCCCAGATTAAGACACGCATTTATTAAATACAAAAACTTTACAGTTGGACAAACATGGACAACGTTTATGAACGTAAGTGCACTACCAGAAACAGCTGATTTTGCAGGCCCAACTGTGGGTGAAGCCTTCATACGACAAACTATGGTGCGTTATGAAATTGGTGATTTTCAGGTAGCACTAGAAAACCCTGAAACAGCCGGTGGCGATCCATCTCAAGATGTATTACCTGATGTAGTCGGTAAATATACCTTTGCAGGAGATTGGGGTAACGTTTCCGTTGCTGGTTTGTTTAGACAGTTAAACGTAGATGCAGATAACAGTGAAACCGGATTAGGTGTTTCAGTTGCTGGTAGCATTAAGCTTTATGGCAAGAGCGATTTAAAATTCCAAATTCATGGCGGGAACACAGGTAGGTATGTAGGTGTTGGTGCGACACCAGATGTTGTAGGTAATGAAGCGGAAGAAACTGTTTCATATATGGTTTCCTATCGTCATTTTTGGACAGAAGCAGCTAGAACATCTGTATTTTTAGGTAATATAACGACCGATGTTGGTGACATTGATAGAAGTCACTGGGGCGTTAACTTTTTCTCAGATATTAATAAAGATCTTTCATATGGTGTCGAAGTAGGTCAATTCGAAATGGCTGACAAAGATGCTGATTCTTTCTACGGACAAGTTTCTTTTAAGTATGTTTTATAAATGAATTAATACACTCTTGCGTTAGTTGACCCTGAAAAACGGGTTGTTTTGGGGGAAAGGTAGCTTTCCCCCTTTTTTATTACTTAAATATCTTCTTTATTTCACCGGCTTTTCGTAATCCAACAATTCGCATAGCAGTAATAATTCCGGCCATTGTCGCGCCTCCAACACCTGCTGTTAGGGTATCTGCACCCGTAAGATAAAAGCCTTTAAGTGGTGTTTCTGGGTGTGGTTGATACTTTGTAAATCGCTCGATAGAGTGATCTAACCCGTAAATTTCACCTTCATCATTGTGTTGGTAATACAAGGTAGATAACGGTGTTGAAAGTTCGTAGTAATCTAATGCTGCTTCAAGTTGAGGGCGATGTTCAAACAACACTTTGAGTAGCTTTTGAGACATAGACTCTTTCAGCGCTTCATATTCTTCTCCGCGCTTATTCCATTCTGTATCTTTCCATTGTTCAAACCATTTCATATGCGATAGCGTAACAATCTCAACCGTAGTTTTGTTTGGAAAGCGACTGTCCCACGTAGGGTCTTTTGCTGAAGGGAATGAAATATAAATCAGCGGGAAGTTACCATCAGCATGGGCTTGCGTTTTGTACTGAGTTACTTGAAGTTCATGATCTGGCGATTGATATATCCATAGATTTGTTGTTTCAAGTCCAAGCATATCAGCCGTTCCGGTAAAGCCAGCGTACAAACATAATGATGCGCCAGAACGCTTAATTTTTGGTAGTTTTTTCTCAAAATCTGCTGTTTTTAGATGATTCGGCAATAACTTTGAATAGCTGTTAAGGTAACCCGTATTGCTGACTACAATATTGGCCTTAATTTGATGACCATTTGCTAGTTTCACACCTGTTACTTTGCCTGATTTGCAAAGTAAAGAAGTGACTTCAGCGTCGGTGAATACGTCTCCACCTTGGGCTGTTATCGTAGGGATGATTTCTCGAGCAATTGCTGCAGCTCCACCAACTGGATAGGCACTGCCATTTAAATAATGTTTAACTAGCAGCGCATGCATCAGGAAACTAGACTCTGCTGGTGGTAGCCCATAATCTCCCCATTGCCCCGTTAATACAGCAATAAGTTCTTGGTTTTGTGTAAGCGACTCCAACACTTCTCTTGTTGTTTGAAAGTACACTTTCTTTAAAAGGACAGGCCTAAATTTGTTGTAAATTGTTGCAAGCCATTTGGGCAATGCTTGTCCAGCAAAGAACTTGTTAGAATGGTAACTAATTTCTCTTACAAGCGATACATACTGTTGTATGGCCTTTTCTTCTTGTGGAAATTCCTTGACCAAAGCGTTGATAAAGTTGTCTGTCCCAGCAGGTAAATCAAAATGCTTATCTCCAATAATAATACGGTCATAAACATCGTCCATTGCTTGCCATTTCAACCGTTCGCCGCTGATCGTATCAAATATTTTTCTAAGTGGTGTTTGTGGTCTATGCACCTCACCAATGTAGTGCACCCCAACATCCCATTCATATCCTTTTCGCTGATACGCATGCGTAAAACCACCAGCGGTGTAGTGCTGTTCCAGGACACACACCTTTTTTCCCATCAGAGACATAACTGCGGCGCATGTTAGGCCGCCAATACCGGAACCGATGACAATTAAATCGTAATCATCTTTAACATTTTTCGGTTGGAATCTTCTGCCTGTTCTTACAGACACTTTTTTTGGAGAACTAGTCGCTTCGGTCATTAATCTTGACTCTTGTTAGTTTGAATTTTTAGCTTATCAACTTTTGCATAGAAGGGACAGTCACGATAACAAAAATTAGTTTTCAATATAAGCGCCTAGGGTGCATGTCCCGCTAAGCTCTGTCTTTCTTAGTTAAATAATTTGGTGAGTGAAACCAATGTGTTGACGCATAACTAGATATATAAAAAATATGTACTAAAGTTGATGTATCTTCATATTCCAAGGATGGGAACATGACAATTGCAAGAAGCAATCAAATTTGCCTACATACAACTACCTATTATCATTGTGTTTCTCGCTGTGTAAGAAGAGCCTTTTTATGTGGAAAAGACCGCATTTCTGGCAAAAGCTATGAGCATCGCCGAGCTTGGGTTGAGCATAGAATGCTGTCGTTAGCCCGCAGTTTTTGTATCGAGATTTGTGCTTATGCTATTATGCACAATCACACCCATATTGTGCTCAATGTAAAGAAGGACCTTGCTGAGTCATTGACTGATACAGAGGTAATAAATCGTTGGCATAAGCTAACAAAAGGAACGCACCTGACACGCCAATTTATTCAGGAGGGTTCTGTGCCTGAGCCGTTAAAATCTCAACTGAAGTGCGATATCGAAAAATTTCGGTCTAGGCTATTTTCTATTAGCTGGTTCATGAAATTGCTAAACGAATTCATTGCAAAACATGCAAATATAGAAGACGAATGTACTGGAAGGTTTTGGGAAGGCAGATTTGTATCACAACCACTGTTAGATGAAAAAGCGGTACTTGCCTGTATGGCTTATGTCGACTTAAATCCCGTCAGAGCTGGGATTGTGCGTAATGTTAAAGCCGGTCAGTACACAAGTATCAGCAGGAGACTTGCTGGCAGAGGACAATGCTTAATGCCATTTGCGGCTGAAAACACAAGAAAATCTAGCAGTGCGTCGCCATTTTCGATCACGTTTGGTGATTACTTGTCGATTATCAATATAAAGCTTAAACAAGAGAATGTCGTAGCTATTAATGCAACCCAAATCTTATCAAAGATAGGGTTTGACTTGCGCACATGGCGACAGGTCACTCAAAATTTCGAGCTATACTTTTATGGCGCCGTTGGCACTGTGTCGTCTTTAGATAAATTTATAAAGAACACACGGCGTAAACGACGCCCAAATGTACAGAATGCAAAAAAATATTTTGGCTAAGATTATTTTTTTAGCTTTGCAAATGCATCGGCAAAAGCGTTACCCATAGCAGCATTTGCAGACTTTGTTGATCCTTGTTTGTTTGATGCTTTCTGTACCTTTTTAGTTCGAGCAGAAGGTTGTTTTTGCATTCTTACCTCTTCATCCATTCTCATGGTGAGGCTGATGCGTTTTCTGTGGACATCAACTTCAAGTACTTTAACTTTGACAATGTCCCCTGCCTTAACAACTTCTCTAGGGTCACTAACAAATTTGTTAGTTAGTGAAGAAATATGCACTAGTCCATCTTGATGTACCCCAATATCAACAAATGCACCAAAGTTAGCTACATTGGATATCACACCCTCTAAAGTCATACCTGGTTTCAGATCTGATATCTTCTCGACCCCTTCCTTAAACTCCGCCGTTTTGAATGCTGGTCGCGGATCTCTTCCAGGTTTTTCAAGTTCTGCAATTACATCCTTAACAGTAATAGAACCAAAAGATTCTGTGGTTAATGAAGTGATGTCAGCTTTTCGTAGTGCCGCTTTGTTTCCTAACAACTCTTCAATAGGTTGGTTGAGTTGTTCGATTAGCTTAGTAATAACAGGGTATGTTTCTGGGTGAACGCCAGACTTATCTAGAGGGTTACTTCCATTGGAAATACGCAAAAAGCCAGCTGCTTGTTCAAAAGCTTTTGGTCCAAGCCTTGGGACCGACATGAGATCATTTCTATTTTCAAATTTACCGTGACTGTCCCTGTAATTGACGATGTTTTGCGCCATCGACTTGTTTAATCCAGACACTCGAGTCAACAAAGGGATAGACGCAATATTTAAATCAACGCCTACAGCATTTACGCAATCTTCGATGACATCATCTAAAGTTTTACTCAACTGACTTTGGCTCACGTCATGCTGATATTGGCCTACGCCTATTGCCTTAGGGTCAATTTTTACGAGTTCTGCAAGTGGGTCTTGTAGACGTCGTGCAATGGAAATTGCTCCTCTAATAGATACATCAAGTTCTGGAAATTCTTGCGCTGCAAATTCAGATGCAGAATAAACCGAAGCACCGGCTTCACTGACGATCAGTTTTTGTGGCTTAATGCTTGCACTTGCTTTGATCGCTTCTCCGACAAGTTTGTCACTTTCGCGCGATGCCGTACCGTTTCCAATTGCTACCAATTCAACGTTGAACTGCTGAAAAATGTTGACTAATGTGCGGATAGCTTTGTCCCAATGCCCTTGCGGCTGATGAGGGAAAATTGTGCCTGTATGCAGCAGTTTCCCAGTATTATCTACAACAGCTAGTTTACAGCCGGTTCTAAAACCGGGATCTAATCCTAACGTAACTTTCGCACCGGCTGGAGCCGCCATCAACAAATCTGATAGGTTGGTTGAAAAGACCTTAATAGCATCTGTTTCAGCTTGTTCTCTCATTTGCCCCAGTAATTCCGTTTCTAGCGACAAGCTAAGCTTTACTTTCCATGTCCAACGCACCACTTTGTTGAGAAAAGCTGCCGCCGTCTGGTCTGATAAATTCAGGCCAAAATGGTTGGAAATAATCCCTTCTGAGCTTGAATAAAGTTTGTTGTCATCACCTGGATCAACATCAATAGAAAGTTGTAAAAGCCCTTCATTACGGCCGCGAAGCATAGCTAGTGCGCGATGAGAAGGTACATTTGCCAATCGTTCAGAGTGAGCGAAATAGTCTTGATACTTGCTAGCTTCTGCTTCTTTGCCTGGGGCTACAGTACTTGTTAAGTGTGACTGTCCCAATAAGTGTTTTCTTAATTTTTGAAGTAGATTTGCGTCTTCGGCAAAGCGTTCCATTAGGATAAAACAAGCGCCATCTAGCACTGATTTTACATCTTCAAAGCCAGCCTCTTTGTTTAAGTATGACTGTCCCTCTAATTCAGGGTCGAGGTTCCAATTGTCTAGTAAAGCATCGGCTAGAGGCTCGATACCCGCTTCAATCGCGATTTGCCCTTTTGTGCGGCGTTTTGGTTTGTAAGGTAGGTATAAATCTTCTAATCGTGTCTTGTTGTCAGCCGCTTCAATGTCGGCTTTAAGTTCGGCCGTTAGTTTGCCTTGTTGTTCAATAGACGCCAATACAACTTGTCTGCGATCTTCTAGTTCTCTTAAATACGTTAGGCGCTGTGAAAGGTGTCTCAAATGACCATCGTCTAAGCCGCCGGTTACCTCTTTTCTGTATCGAGCGATGAAGGGAACGGTAGCACCGTCGTCAATGAGTGCAACGGCTGCGTTTACCTGGTTAGAAGAAACACTCAACTCTTGAGCGATAATGTCGACAATAGATTGCATATGAAAGCCATGAAGTCAGGAACAAAACTTCAACGGATTTTACAAGGAACGAAATAAAAATAAATGCTTAACGCAAATTAAATAGAAATTAGCTTTTAAAATGAGTAACCCAATGAAAGAAATGCGCCATTTTGTGTAAATTCTAAGCCATCTTCCTCAAATTGATGCCAACGATAACCAAGTTCAGTAAACAAACCACTGTCAAAGATATACCCACCTTTTACATCGATTTGATGGCTAGAACCACCAATAAGCCCTTTATTAAAAAGGAATGTAAATTTACTATTTTTAAACGGCATATAGTCTGCCTGTAACCCAATTACTGCCTCCGCCCAACGGGTGTTGATGGTACGTTTAATATCGAGCCCCCTATTACCAAGTTCAATGCAGTTTATTGGCAAGCAAACACTTCCCCCTATAGCGACTGATTCTGCAACAACATTTGCTTCGATATCCGTTGTAATATCGTATTCTTTAATACCACCGATGACATAGTAATCAAGGTTGTCCAAACCACCAAAACGATAGCCACCGCGATACTCCATAATACGTTGCCGCAAGTGCAAATAGACATTCCCGGTTGCGTCGATAAGCACTATTTTCCCGTCGTCAGTCAACGGAATATCACCTAAATCTTCTTGCTGTCCCAGTTCTCCAAAGGGTTCGTATTTCCCTTCCCAAAGCTCAAAACTATGGAACCAATCGTTGTTTTGCCATTTTACGCCAATAGTAAAATACGCCGTGCTCACTTCAAGCAATTCATCTAAACCCACTGTTATTGGATCTAAATTTTCAATACCTTTAAGTTCCAGGCTGGTAGCGTGTATAGGTAGGTAAATTGACACAACATTATTGCGTTTGTTCATGTCAGATGTAGAAGAACGTTGTGGCTCGTCCGCTGAAATTACAGGCAAGGCAGCGCAACATAGCAACCAATAAAAAGGCCTTAATTGTTCGAAAAACCGTTTCAAGATTCACGCTCCCTATTCCATTAATTGCTAGGAAGTGTGGTTACAAAACCCTGTTTTGGCAAGTTTTCAACGATTTCGCCTAGTTTTTCTTTGGGTTAGGTTTACTTTCGGTATCCGGTTTATCCCTGAATCGATAAGTAATATTACACCCTAGTGGTGAGATTGGGTCGAAGCGATTACTCCATACCGCTGTAGTTTGCTCGAGTCGATACAGCGTGATGGGTTGCTCGTTCATATAATCAACAATTTCGTAGTAGTTGCCACCAATGGCGTCAAATTCAAAGGTGCAAATGTAATCTCTTAACAACGTGCGATACTGTACTTTTATGGTGTAGCTCCCGGGTGACAGTGTTGCGTCATGGCCATTAATAGCTTCGTTATTGATTGAAATAAACTCGGCAACAGTTGAAAGCTTAACCACATCTTGTTCGATAGGTTTTAACTGAAAATATTCGAAAACACTGCAACCAGAGAGGCTAATTGTTAACAAGCAAAAACAGAGCGTCTTTTTCATTTGAAATATATCTCCGTGCTTACGCCTTCCACATCATCACCAAAGAGTACGCTGCTGCGAATGCCAATATAACGCACACCAAACAAATTAAGAGCTTTGATGTTCCACTGGTAGTCCGCGCCTATCCCTATTTCATGAAAATAGTTAAAGCCAATTGCGTTGCGGTTAAGGTTTAAAAAGTGAGTGTGTTTGTAGTACGTATGCCAGTCCCAAGTTAAATCGAAAAGCTCAAGAGATGTCGGAGCATTCCATCTAGCTTGCGCCGTGAGCGTTTGAATAGATTCATTAAAATTTAAGAAGGCATTGATTTTGTCTTCTGTTTTAGTTGTAGACGAGGCGTATTGTGCTTCGATTTCAAGTAAACCAAATTTTAACCAACGTTCGTATTCGATATCGATGGTATAAGCGGTAGTAAGCGCATGAGTTGTCGACTCAATCTCTGCAATAGGTGGTAATTTTACTAAAGGATTGTTGGCACCTAGACGCTGAGCATCGGAATCATTTTTAAAATTGGAAGAGATAACCGAAATATAGGGCGTTACTTTTAGATTCTTGGTGATAGGAATCAGGAAGCCGCCACTTAATTCAATCGCAATTATTTGCCGATCTATATTAACGAGGAATTCTCGACTATCTTGCGTATTGAACAGGATTTGATCGTCTAGGTGAGCCGCTGTTATTGAACCCGACGTATAAAAATTCATAAACGTCCAATCCAATGAAAAATCATTGGCAAAGCCCAAGCTACCTCGAGTAAATTTAGTTTGCCTTTGCTCGCCTTTATTTACATTGATGACGCTACCATCAATGCCTGGTGAGGTACTTAAGTTAATAAACGCAACTGCCGCTCGGCTTACATCGTTGGGCGTCACATCCTCTAGCGAAATACTATTAAAACCTGACTCGTCTTGCAGAGCCAAAGCGTGCAGCGGCATCAATAAAGCAACTGTTATTAACTTTGTTATGACTACTGCAACTTTTTTCATTTATTCTCGCTCGTACCAAATCTTGTTTACGTACCAGAGCGATGGGCCGTTAGGTGTTTCTACAGTAGCTTCATCGTCGACTTCCTTTTTCAACAAGGCTCGAGCCATCGGGGATTCGATAGAAATATAGTCATTGCGTCCATAAATTTCATCAACACCGACAATGCGAAGGCGCTTTTCTTCACCTGTTTCATTTTCGATATCTACCCAGGCGCCAAAAAATACTTTGCCTGATTGTTGCGGGGAAAAATCGACGATTTTTAGTGATTCAAGACGTTTGCGCAGAAAACGGACGCGTCGATCAATTTCGCGCAGCAATTTTTTATTATATTGATAGTCGGCATTTTCACTGCGATCGCCCAGCGAAGCCGCCCAAGATACTTTCTTGGTAACTTCAGGACGCTTTTCGCGCCACAAATGATCGAGTTCTGTTTGTAAGGCTTGAAAACCTTCTCTTGTTATTAAGTTTGTTTTCACAAGTGAGCTAAATCGTTATTTTTATAAAACTATAGTTAAAAAAGAGGCTAATCGGCAACTAGTAATCGTATTGCACGCCAAGGGTTACGGTTACACCTCTAAAATAACGGTCTTCTACAATATCTGCTTTGTCTAAAGATGCCGAAACATCCAAATTAAATATTTTGGCGAAGGTGGCTCCTGCATTTAGATACCGCAATTTGCTACCAACGAGATTTTTACTAAAACCTACCCTTGCGCTGGGTAGCCACCAGCTATCTGAAGCATAACCGGCGGCAATATTTACCCATTGATATTGGTCGCGCATTGGATCAGTAATCGCGTTCAAGTCGGCATCAAAATTTAAACTCCAATGGCGTTGGTCGGTATAAATAGCGGCTTCCATTCTATATTGACGTTGCATGGTATATTTTTGATGAAAGTCGAGCTTTCTGTTGATATCGTCGCTTTTAAAACGGCTTCGATCGACCTCTGGATAACCGTAGTTCCATTCCCAAATATTGTTCGCAGCAAATCCAACCTGATAATGGTCACTTGCCCATATCATCCCAATATCAGCATCAAACCCTGTTTCATAACGATAATCACCGTTAAAAATATCTTCGAGTATTTCATTGGCGTCGTTAACGTCGCCAAGTCGAGTGGTAATATTGGTTAAACCAACGCGATAAACGGTGGGTTGCACACCTACATATAGTTCGCCATAGTCAGTTGCGAGCAATTGGTTAGAATACGACAATGAAAATTCGTATATTTTTGTTGCCTTTACAAGCAGTAGGCTATCGTTGTCGATAGTCAACTTGGCGCGTCTGTTTAGTGGGTCGTAGTGAAGCGTTAAACCTGCGCTTAAGTCTAATTCCTGAATACCGTCATTTGGCCCAAAAGTAGGGATTTGACTTAGGGAGTCTTTTGCAATGTCGGCATCAAATTCGATATTTTCAAAAAGCCCTATGGCCTTAGAATTACCGCGTGCGCTTATCGAGCCTATGAGCGAACCACCCCAAAGATCTTCTTTGATCACCCAAGGCGAGTCTAAATATAGTTCTGCCTTTCCGTATCCTTCAGCGGCTATAAGAGCAAAATAGGCTGCGCGACGCGTTGCTTCTTTTTTAACTTGATCCAATCGGTCTTCAAGATCTGGGTACATCTCAAATATTTTGTCCCAGTCAATATCGTCATCCCCCGGCGGCGGTATTTCGCCAGGCGGAGGCGCAGGTTCACTTGGCTCAAAATCATTCTTAAGGTCGTTAATTAAATCTAAAAGGTTGTCGATGTCACCATACTCAACACCAACACCAACTTCTAGCATACCGCCAGTCATCAAATGCGGATCTTTACGACGAATCACTAAATTTGCGGCGGCGGGGTTAGCGTGACTAGATAAAGCGCGTTGCGTATAACTTAAACTGGTGGTACTTGAATGCGTATCGCCTATCGCTCTAGGCAACGTTAAAATAGCCAGTAATGTGATCGCTAAAGTCGTGTAACGCAAACTTATTAACCTTTTGTTAAAAAAATAGTACAAATTTTAATCGTAAACGGGTAGTGTATTTAATTGAACCCAGACAAGCTAGCCTACGTAACAATACTATAACAGTGCTAATGAATTTAGCTATAGCTAGGTTGATTGAAAAAACCACGATTTTATTGAGAAAAATCAAGGACAGCAGGGATGTTTTTCCATATAATCGTACGCAGAGTATTTTTGTGATTAATAAGAGAGTAGATGGTATGAAAAAAATCATGATGACTTTAGCCGCTACAGTATTGATGGCTGCGCCTTCTTTAGCAGCAGATATTGCAGCAGGTAAGGCAAAATCAGCAGTTTGTGCGGCTTGTCACGGTCAAGCAGGTGTATCTGCTGTACCTATGTACCCAAATTTAGCGGGTCAAAAAGAAGAATATCTTAAGAAACAACTTAAAGATTTCAAATCAGGCGCACGTAAAGATCCTGTAATGGCGCCAATGGCTATGCCATTAAGTGATGAAGATATTGCAAACTTGTCTGCGTATTACGCTAGCTTGAAGTAAGCAAATATTTTAATGAGAAAAGCGCCATAAGGCGCTTTTTTTATGCGTTAGATTTGAAGGTTTCGTGGTCATTAATAATGGCCAAGAAAGGCGCACCATAACGCGCAAATTTTATCGCACCAATACCGCTAACGCGCAGCATGCTTTGTTCGTTACGTGGTTTTAATTTGGCGAGTTCAGATAAGGTTGCGTCATTAAAGATAATGTAAGGCGCTACATCTTCAGAGCGAGCTAGATCTTTTCTTAAGTCGCGTAGCTTGGCATACAATTTTTTATCCATTAGCTTACTAGCCGTTGCAGACTTCCAATAACTGAGCTGCTGTAGGCGAGGTGTAGAAAGGCTTAAGGTTTTTTCGCCTTTTAGAATCACTCGCGAAGCTTCAGTTAGCTGCAGCGCAGACTTAGCGCTGATATCTTGTTGTAGGTAACCAAGATGGATCAGTTGACGAATAATCGAATACCAGTAACTGGCAGATTGATCTTTGCCAATCGCAAAAGTGGAAAGTGTGTCATGCTGGGCTTGTGTCACTTGAGTGGTTTTAACACCTCGTAATACATTCAAAATATGCTGTATATCGCCTTTTTGTTGCACGCGAAAAACACAAGAAAGCACTTTTTGCGCAGCTTCTGTGGCATCGAACGTGCTGGGTGGGTCTAGACAAATATCACAATTATTGCAGGCTTGTTCAGTAAACTCGGCAAAGTAATTGAGCACGACTTTTCTGCGACAGTTTTCGGCATCAATAAAGCCTTGAATTGCATCAAAGCGCTGTAATTCAACCTCATTCCTACCGTTTTCTTCGGCTTCTTCTATCCGCTTTTTTATACGTTGAGCATCTTTTTCGTCGTAAAGAAATAAGGCTTCTGCAGGCAACCCATCTCTACCGGCTCTGCCAATTTCTTGGTAGTAGCCTTCCAGGGTTCTAGGTGGTTCAAAATGAACCACAAAACGAATATTAGGTTTATTAATACCTAAGCCAAATGCGACTGTGGCAATAACAACTTGGATTGTATCCTTGGTAAATGCATTTTGAACATAATCCCTAATTTCGGCCTCTAAACCGGCATGATAAGCCGCACAGTTTATGCCTTTTTCGCCTAATTTTTTGCTTAAGTTCTCTACTTGCCAGCGAGAATTGCAGTAGACAATACCGCTATCTTGACGATGTTTTTTGATATAACTTGCAAGTTGTTCAATGCCATTAAATTTGTCTGCCAAAGTTACCCGTATATTTGGTCGGTCAAAACTGCCTAAGTGAACAAAAGGGTTGTTCAACGCAAGCTGAGACAAAATATCTTTGCGTGTAGCAACGTCTGCGGTTGCGGTTAGTGCCATCATTGGCACATGAGGCATTAACGATTTTAGTGTGTTCAATCGTGTGTAGGCAGGGCGAAAATCATGTCCCCATTGTGATATACAATGTGCTTCGTCTATTGCAAACAGCGATATTGGCAGTTGCTGTAACCCTTCAATGAAATAGTGCTGAGTGAGTCTTTCAGGGGCTACATATAGCAGCTTTAGGTCACCACTACCGAGCTTTCTAAAAATATCGTGAATTTCTTGTTGGCTCAGCGTGCTATTAATGAAAGCCGCGGGGATGCCTGAACGCGTTAACCCGTCTACTTGATCTTTCATTAATGCGATTAATGGCGACACGACAATGGTTATGCCAGGCATAACAACTGCAGGCAGCTGGTAACACATTGATTTACCGCCACCGGTAGGCATAAGTACAAGACTATCTTGCCCTGAAAGCATTGCTTTAATCACGTCAAGCTGGCCGGGCCTAAACGACTCGTAGCCAAAATATTGTTTTAGTGCGTTATGCAGTTGTTGCTCTGTTGATGTGTCAGTAGCGAGATTCATGTACCGTTTTCGGGCCTTATTTTTGTATCAATAATTTTACCTTAGTTCGACAACAAAGTTCACTGAATATCTGCTCGAAATCGCTATTTGTATGTTAACATTCAGAAAATTTTTTCCGATTCGTATTCATGAACAATCCCGTTAGTGCAGAAACAAAGAAAGGCGCCATTAATGCATTACTTGCATACAGTATGTGGGGTTTCGCACCCATCTATTTCAAGCTGGTGTCTGAGGTTAGCGCAACAGAAATACTAATGCATCGTGTCGTATGGGCGGTATTGATTCTTGCTGTTATCGTTGTGGCTATGAATAAGACTACGCAAGTAGTCAGTGTATTGCGCGACAAAGCCATGATGCAGAGGCTTTTTGTGTCGGCAACCTTGCTGGCGATTAATTGGTTTATCTTTATATGGGCGGTGAATACAGACCATATTTTGGATGCCAGTCTTGGGTATTACATCAATCCTTTGTTTAGTGTCTTTTTAGGTATTGTCTTTTTAAATGAGAAACTGAGAAAGTGGCAGGCTTGGGCGGTGGCGCTTGCTTTTATTGGTGTCGCTATCCAAGTGATTACCTTGGGCACGCTACCTGTAATATCACTGGCGCTGGCAGCAAGTTTCGGTTTGTATGGATTGATGCGCAAAAAAATGGCGATTGATACCTTTGTCGGCTTGTTAGTGGAATCATTAATTATGTTGCCTATAGCAATAGCATACTGGTGCTATATAGAAACGCCACATAGTAACTTTTTTAATAATTCTATGGACTTAAATGTATTGTTGATTTGTGCCGGCGTGGTAACTACAGCACCACTACTATGTTTTACAGCTGCGGCTAAAAGGTTGTCGCTTAAAGCGCTAGGCTTTTTCCAGTACGTTGGGCCAAGTATCATGTTTTTGTTGGCAACATTTTACTATGCAGAGCCATTGGCGGCAGGAAAACTATATACCTTTTTATTTATTTGGCTCGCATTAATCGTATTTAGTTGGGATAACCTTAGGGCGCGAAGAAAATAACGCGCTAGTGAATAAGCTCGTTTCTGACTAAGCCACGGCGAATGTTCTTACACATTTTGCCAAGGCGCGCAATTTCGCCAAAGCTTGGTGTTTCTCCAGCATCAAGCTCTGTTTCCCAATGAGTCAATTCTGTGTCTGCCAGCTCAAGCAGCTTTTTAGGACAGCCCACACATTTGCCCGCACAAATCTCCGCTTCTGGTAAAGCAAAAGGAAATTCATTTCTAACCTCAATAATGAGGTCTCTCATGGCGGTAATACGATCTGGTTTCATGCCATAAAGCATAACAGCTTGCGCTTACAATACTGTTACAAATCGTAATTGCGATTGTCTTATCGGGACAGTCACTGTAACTCAATATTTTTATATCAATATAATAAAAATCAATGAGTTAACGCTTTGTGGCTGTATGTGTTGCCATAAAAACCTGATGAAATTGTTGCGAAGCACCTTAATTAGTTAGTTAAAATTTCTAGGTAAGGTGCCTGTCCTGATAAGAGGAACTTGAGGAGGATTTAAGGTGAGTGTCCCGATAATGGCAGTATTAGATTGCTTGCAAGTTGGCGTAGGAAACCATCAGCCATTTAACGCCGACTTCATCGAAGTTTACTTGTACACGAGCTTGTGCGTCGCTTCCTTCATAGTTGAGAATAACGCCTTCACCAAACTTGGCATGTAACACTCTTTGCCCTAGGCTGAATCCGGTATTTTCGAATGATTCTAAGGTGATGGTGTTGGCAAAGCGGCCTGTGGTTGCTGGGCGTGAAACTTGAGACTGCATGCGAATTTCTTCAACACATTCGTCAGGAAGTTCTTTTAGAAAACGTGATGGACGATGATATTTTTCCTGACCATAAAGACGTCTAGCTTCTGCATGGCAAAGGTAGAGCTTTTGCATTGCGCGTGTCATGCCAACATAACAAAGACGCCTTTCTTCTTCTAATCGGCCAATATCTTCAACAGACTGCTGTGACGGGAACATACCTTCTTCCATGCCGGCAATAAAAACCAGTGGAAATTCCAAGCCTTTAGCACTGTGCATGGTCATTAATTGAACGGCACTTTCAAATTCATCTGCCTGCGACTCGCCTGCTTCTAGCGCGGCATGAGTCAGAAACGCCGTCAGGTCTGACACTTCTTCAACTAAATCAGGATCTTTCTCAAACGTTTGGCAAGCGGTTACAAGCTCATTTAGGTTATCAATTCGGCGCTCGGCTTTTTCACCTTTTTCCGCTTGGTACATCGCCTTTAAACCCGAGTGTTGAATCACATGATTCGCCTGTTGATCTAAATTTAAATCGCAACTGTCGTCTTCTAATTGCTCGATCAAATTGACAAAGTTAGTGATGGCATTGGCACTTCTGCCCTTTAGCTCTTGCAATGCAAGCATATGCTTACATGTGTCCCACATTGTTTTGCCCAGCGATCTTGCTGCATCTCTAACGAGCGATAGCGTTTGATTACCAATACCACGCGTTGGTGTATTGATGATACGCTCAAATGCTGCATCGTCGTTACGATTGTTCATTAAACGCAGATAAGCCAAGGCATCTTTGATTTCTTGACGCTCGAAAAAGCGCACACCACCATAAATTCGATACGGAATATTGGCCTGCATTAAGGCTTCTTCAACAATACGTGATTGCGCGTTAGAGCGATAAAGTATCGCGATATCATCGTAACTGCCTTGTTCTTCAAACCAGTGCTTGGCTCTGCCTGCGATAAATCTAGCTTCATCGATTTCGTTAAACGCACTATAGATGGCTATTTTGTCGCCAGCGTTATCATCGGTCCAAAGGTCTTTACCTAAACGGTTGTTATTATTGGCGATAAGTTGGTTGGCAGCTTTTAGGATATTACCGGTAGAACGATAATTTTGTTCTAAACGAATAGTCTTTGCACCACTAAAATCATCCAAAAATCGTTGAATATTTTCAACTTTTGCGCCACGCCAGCCATAAATAGACTGGTCGTCATCTCCTACGATCATAACGCGGCTGCTTTGTTGTCCTAAAAGACTCAGCCAAGCATATTGAATGGCGTTGGTATCTTGAAATTCGTCCACTAAGATATGCTTAAATCGCTGCTGATAATGCGCTAAAAGAATTGGGTTGTTTAGCCAAAGTTCGTGGGCTCTAAGGAGCAATTCTGCAAAATCGACTAACCCTGAGCGATCACATGTCTCTTGATAATTTTTGTAGATGTTAATGAAGGTTTGCTCGGTTGGATCATAACCAGCATCAATGTGCTGTGGTCTAAGGCCTTCATCCTTTTTACCATTGATATACCAAGCCGCTTGCTTCGCAGGCCATTTTTTTTCATCTAAATTTAGCGTACGTATAATGCGTTTTAGTAGTCGCACTTGATCGTCAGAATCTAGCACCTGAAAACTTTGCGGTAGTTTTGCTTCTTGAAAATGCATGCGAAGTAATCGGTGTGCTAGGCCGTGAAAGGTACCTATCCACATACCATGTGTATTACCACCTACGGAAGATTCTACTCTTGCGCGCATTTCGCTGGCAGCTTTGTTAGTAAAGGTTACCGCTAAAATACTATGTGGAGATGCTTGCTCAACTTGCATTAACCAAGCAATACGATGAACTAATACGCGCGTTTTTCCACTGCCCGCGCCTGCAAGCACAAGCATGTGTTGTAGTGGTGCAGCAACGGCATCTCGTTGCTTATCGTTTAAGCCGTCAAGTAATTCAGAAACGTCCATCGGTAAATTTTATCTCACTAGGTTTGCTAACTCACTTACCTTCGTAAGTGCGATATTTGGTAATATTTTTAATGGCTTACCAATGCCATAGCGATTGAAGTAGGCTGTTTGGCAACCATATCTAGCGGCACCAAATATATCAGAGCGCCCGCAATCGCCAACATGTAACAGTTGATTTGGCGTGATGTTTAATTGCTGACATGCTGCGGCGAACATGTCTGGCGCTGGCTTTAATGCATACTGTTCATTTGCGTGAAAAATAGCGTCAAAATAGCGCGCGATGCCTATTTTTTCTGCGTCAACATTGCCATTGGTTATAGCAACAATGGGGTATTTTTTTTTGAGAGTCTCTAACAGCTCAATACTTTCTTGCGGTACAGTAAAATTACTTCGCCAAAATAAAAAGTGGGCCATTGCCTGCTCAGCAAGCTTAAGCGCTTCGTTTTTATCATAGCCGAGCGATTGAATACCTAAATAATAGGATTGCAAACGCAATTTGCCTACATCATGTCGAATGCGTTCGTTTTCGACAACGGCTTGATTCCTAAACGGGATCCAAAAGGCATGATCGTAGACTCTGTCGCCACCCAAATGCTGCTTAAAAAAAGTCAACATTTGTTGATAGCAAGCCAGCATCTGAGGGTGATTTTCATAAAGCGTGTCATCTAAATCAAAGCTTATCGCTTTAATTGGTGTCAATCGTTTATAAATAATCACCGCGGCCTCAAATATTAATCCGACAGTTTGACGATGAGTTTTGCCACAAGCTGTTTGAACTGGTCGAGTAACAAGGTATCCATGCGCGGGTCAAAATGCTCTGCATCTTCACTTTGGAAGGCAAGGATACCTAACACATCTTCACCATTTGTTAGTTTCACTAGTACAACCGAACCATTAAGTTCAGCATTAAAAAGCGTCATTTGTTCGCTTTGTTGCAAGCGCCCAAAATAGTAGTCATCTTTAGTGAGTTTGCTATCCAAAATAGCAGAAGCGTCCTCTTTTACTAGGGCATTGTGCGCGACAGCAGGTTGTTGCTTGAGCCACAATTTGATGGTCGCTAATGACATAATTTGCGCCGTATCTTTGGCTAATACATCGATCAGCGATGCTAAGTCGATACATTCAACCAAACGAAGGTTTAGTTCACTGTACTGTTTGTACAACTTTTCATTGTAGCTAGCGACCGTTAGTAGCTGTGTGATCTATTCTTCAAGTGCTTTGGCTTTGTCTCGTAATTGTTGTTGTTGGCGCTCTACTAACGATACCGTTCCTCTGCGATCGTCATTCAGGCGCAAAGAGGCAACTAATTGAGGGTTGCGAGAAAAGAATTCCGGATCGTCTTGCAAAAATTGCACAACTAAATCGTCATTCAGGGTAAGCTCGTCGTTTGTTATTGTTGTTTGTTCTGTCATAGCTGCATTTGTCCGTCGAATACGTGAACGGCCGGGCCTGTCATTTTCACAGGATGGCCTTGCCCTCTCCAAGATATTTTTAGTTTACCGCCTGGCAGCTCAACCGTCACTTGCTCGGCTAGTTTTTTTTGAATTTGACCTACTACCACGGCGGCACAGGCACCACTGCCACAGGCAAGCGTTTCGGCTGCGCCCCTTTCATATACGCGAAGCTTAATGAAATTAGGCTCGACAATTTCCATAAAACCAACATTGGCTTGCTCTGGAAACCTTTCATGATGCGATAAAGCATGGCCGAGGGTCTCTACTGGTGCGGTTTTCACAGAATCAACCGTAACGACACAGTGTGGGTTGCCCATCGATACTACACCACAAAAAACGGTGTCTTCTTCACTGCGAAGAATGTATGTTCCTTCTGTTTTTTGAGCAGAGAATGGCACTTTACTTGGCTCAAAAATAGGTACTGGCATATTAACGGTAACATTACCGTCTCGCTCGACAAAAAGTGTCATTTTACCAGAGGCCGTCGACACTCTAATTTTGTTTTTGTTGGTTAGCCCTTTGAGACGCACAAACCTCGCAAAACAGCGAGCGCCGTTACCACATTGGCTGACTTCGCTGCCATCAGCATTAAATATGCGGTAGTGAAAATCTAGATCCGGATCGTAAGGCGGTTCAACAACAAGCAGTTGATCAAAACCTACGCCAAAGTTTCGATCGGCAAGTCGTTTTATTTGGTCGTTAGACAAAAACACATTCTGTGTCACGTTGTCCAACACCATAAAATCATTACCAAGCCCCTGCATCTTTGAAAAGTTCAGGGTTGTTCGTTGTTGCTTATCTCGCATTAGGGTAGTACTTTCTCACCTTGCCAAAGTTGTTCTTGTGTTTCGCGTTCACGCACAATATGTGCTTGCTCACCATCCACCATAACTTCCGCCGCGCGTGGACGGCTATTGTAGTTAGAGCTCATGGTAAAACCATAAGCGCCGGCGCTTCTTACGGCTAGTAAATCACCAGCATTGATTGCAAGTGTTCTATCTTTACCTAGAAAATCACCCGTTTCACATACTGGACCGACTATGTCGTAAACTGATTCTTGTGCAGAGGTGTTTAAATCCACAGGAATGATTTCTTGCCATGCTTGATATAACGCAGGTCGTAACATGTCATTCATTGCCGCATCGACAATTGCAAAGTTCTTGCTCTCATTGGTTTTCAAAAACTCAACTTCTGTCACTAATATGCCAGCATTAGCCATGATCGCGCGTCCTGGCTCAAAAATAACGGTTAGTTCACGATCGGCTAATTTTTCCATGATCGCTTTTGCATAATCTGCGGGTTCTGGTGGTTGTTCATCTTTGTAGCGAACACCAAGACCGCCGCCAACATCTATGTGACTTAATTGAATGCCTTGTTCAGCAAGTTTGTCTACCAATAAAAGCACCCGCTCTAATGCATCTATAAAGGGTTCAATTTCAGTTAGTTGTGAACCAATATGGCAATCAACACCTTGAATATTAATGTGAGACATTTTTGATGCTTGAAGATAAATCGCTTCTGCATCATCAATGCTTACGCCAAACTTGTTTTCACTTAAGCCTGTAGAAATATAGGGATGCGTACCGGCGTCTACATCTGGATTTACGCGAAATGACACAGGCGCTTTTATATCAAGTTCGCTGGCAACAGTTTGAATGCGATCAAGTTCTGCCACTGATTCAATGTTAATACAGTGGATGCCATGCTTTAAAGCATAGGCTATTTCACTGGATTTTTTTCCAACCCCCGAAAACACGGTTTTACCCGGATCGCCACCAGCGGCAATAACTCGGGCTAATTCGCCTTGCGATACAATATCGAATCCCGACCCCATTTTAGCCATCAAACTAAGCACCGCTAAGTTGCTGTTTGCTTTTACCGCATAGCATACTAGATGTGGATGCGAACCTGCTGCGTTGTTGAAAGCATGCCAATGGCGTTCAATCGTCGCTTTTGAATATATGTATAGAGGCGTTCCGTGCTGCTTAACAAGCGCGGAAACGGCACAGTCTTCAGCATGTAGTTGCTGCGCTTGGTAATTGAAAAAATCCACTGCTTAATTCCTACTTCTCTTGTTCGTCTTTTGCTGGTTCTTCCGGTTGAGTTTGTTCACTACTCTTTTCAGGTTTTGGCTCGTCCAAGTAAAGCGGCCCTTTTAGGCCACAACCACACAACAGTAGTAGGGTGCATAGTGCACAAATTTTTTTCAACATTTGCGAAGTATTTTGCGTTTATCGATGTTTTTCACATGATAGTCGTTTTATAATCACATGAATACAAGATTTCCACTGCAAAGAAGATTTTTTTTAAAAAGGGTATGAAATGAACGATAGCCAATACAATTTGATGGCTGATGAATTGTTGTTAGCAATAGAAGAAGCAGTTGAAGAAGCCTTTGAAGAGCAAGATGAAGAGCTTGATTATGAATCGGTAGGCGGTAAGTTATCACTTACTTTTGTCGATGGTTCTAAGATTATTATTAATAAGCAAGCACCGCTCCATGAAATTTGGGTGGCAACTAAGTTCAACGGCCATCATTTTGCGTTTACCGATGATATTTGGTTAGACAAACGCGGAGGCGGCGAGTTTTGGCAGTTCATCTCAGCAGCGATAGAGAAACAATCGGGTATTCATGTTGATTTACGTGGCGCATAAAAGGTTTTAATAATGCAAGAAAAACGTATTCGTATCGCAACACGCAAGAGTGCATTGGCGATGTGGCAGGCTGAGTATGTAAAAGCTCAATTAGAGCATTTTCATTCAGACATCGTTGTCGAATTGTTACCTATGACGACCAAAGGTGACATTATCCTAGATACCCCGCTAGCAAAAGTGGGTGGTAAAGGACTGTTTGTCAAAGAACTAGAAGTTGCCATGTTAGAAGGCCGCGCAGATATTGCTGTGCATTCTATGAAAGATGTGCCGGTAGACTTTCCTCCTGGCCTTGGGCTTGAAGTGATTTGTCCGCGTGAAGATCCAAGAGATGCGTTCGTCTCTAATGACTACAACACGTTGGCAGATTTACCTCAAGGTGCAGTTGTTGGAACCAGCAGTCTGCGTAGACAATGTCAATTAAGAGCGATGCGCCCTGACCTTGTAATCAAAGATCTTCGAGGCAACGTAAATACGCGCCTAGCAAAGCTCGATAATGGAGAATATGACGCCATTATACTAGCTTCAGCTGGCCTTATTCGTTTAGAAATGCCCGAACGAATTAGCGAGTACATTGCGCCAGAAACCATGCTACCCGCAAATGGGCAAGGGGCAGTAGGTATTGAATGCCGTGTCGATGATGAGACAACAAAAGCGCTTTTAGCACCGTTGGAGTGTCAGCAAACAAGAGTACGTGTGTTGGCTGAAAGAGCAATGAATAGAGCGCTTGAAGGGGGTTGCCAAGTACCTATTGGTAGTTACGCCACGCTTGAAAATGAACGTTTGTGGCTGCGCGGATTAGTAGGCTCAATCGATGGTGATTCTATGCTTACAGCAGACGTTAGCGGCGATGTATCTGAGGCAGAACAACTTGGTTTAGCGCTAGCAAACGAACTTTTAGATGCAGGTGCAGATAAGATTCTAAAAGAGGTCTATGACAAATAGTCTACTTAACGTGTTGGTAACTCGCCCGATGCCTTCGGGCGAGAAACTAGCTGAATCAATTACACGACGATTGGCCGAAAAAGTTGCCACTACAATCGTGTATCCATTGTTTCGCTATCAGCCAAATCAAGATGCTGAGGTGCCAACAAAAGCTGGTGTGTTTATTTTTGTGAGCGTAGCAGCAGTGCAATGTGCGCAACAGCGTTTGCCGTTATCTGATTGGCCAATGACACAAGTGTTTGCGATTGGTGATGCAACGGCCAATGCGCTTGCACAATGCGGCATACAATGCTTATCTCCGACGCAACAAAATAGCGAGGGTCTGCTCGCAATGCCTCAAATAGATGCGCTTAGTAACACACCAATCTATATTGTCCGCGGTGAAGCAGGTCGGGAATTACTGTTTGAGCGTTTAACCGCCAAAAACAACCTCGTAAGCTATATTGAAAGCTATGCAAAAGATTGGCAGCAAATTCATGAAAACGATGTAAAAAATTGGTACATCGAGGGGATAAATTGTATTGTAGTGACAAGCGAACACATGCTAAATCACTTATTTAAAGCGCTACAATATAGTGAATATAAAGCGTATTGGTTAACAGATTGTCAAATTGTCGTGCCGAGTAAACGCATTTTAAATGCGGCAAACTCGATGGGATTTAAGCAAGTGTCCGTAGCAAATGGCGCTAGCGATGAAGCGATTTGTAAGCAACTTGCAATGATTGGATAAATTCAATGACAGATACCAAAAAGTCAGCAGACGAAAAAGCAAATACACCCAAGGCTGCGCCTGAGAAAAATGAAGATAAGTCCGCTGAGAAGACAACTACCGCTGGTCAACAAAAAACCACGACTGCAAAAAAAACAACGGTTGCTTCAAAAAAACCTTCAGCGAGTTTACGAACTTCAAATACTGCAAGTAGCGATAGAAAACGTTCAAAAACAGCCGTGTTTGCATTTTTATTAGCTATATTGGCGGTCGCTTCGGCAGCCGGTGTTTATTATTGGTTAACCTTGGCACAACAAAAATTAGCACAAGAAATTCGTACAACATTAAACAATGATACTGCACAGCTAAAACAGCAAACTGAACAAATGTTGAGTGTGCAAAAAAATACTTTTGATAAGCGACTTTCTGAAATGTTCGCGCAAGAAAAAGCGTCTTACCTAGAGGAAATGGCGTCTTTAAAGCAACAGGTGCATATTTTGCGTCAAAATCAGCCAAGTGATTGGTTGCTATATGAAGTAGAGTATCTGATCAGAATAGCTGGGCGAACATTGTGGTTGTCGCACGACACTCAAGCAGCAATATCATTACTAAAAGATGCTAACAAGCGTTTAGAAGAATTAAACAATCCTCAATATTTGCCTCTGCGCAAAGTCATACAACAAGATATTGAAACACTAAACCTCTTACCGCCTACAAATAAAGAGCAAGTGATATTGAAGCTAATGGCTTTAGATAGTCAGTTACCTCAATTACCTTTTGCCATGGTTTATATTCCCGAAAGTGCTGAAGCAGAAAATACCTTTGAGTTATCGGAAGATATAGGCGACTGGCAAGAAAACTTGCGACGTTCTTGGAATAGGTTTACTAAAGATTTTATCAAAATCACCACCCGCAAAGGTAATGTGAAGCCTTTAATGGAGCCCAAATATCAAGAAAATTTGCGCCACAATGTTAGCCTAAAAATTCAAATGGCAAAATGGGCGGTGACGCAAGAAAATCAGTCTATTTATGATCAAGAATTAGCAGAAATCCAATCGTGGATGGAGCAATTTTTTGATATGGACCAAGTCGTAAATCAACGTTTTTATCAATCCATTCAATTACTCAAAAGTGAGCTAATTACCGTGCAATTGCCAACCGAATTGGATGCATTGAAAGCGGTTAGAGCGTTATTGGATGATAAAAACATCGACCATCTAGTAGAACCTGAAGATAACACTCGTGAAGCAGAAATAGAGTCTCTACCTAATGCTATAGAAGAGAGCGACCTCCAGCCTGGCGAAGAAGAGAAACCAGAGCCAGTTGTATCGTCTAAGGACGATCAGGAGGCAATATGATTAAAGCCTTTTTATGGGTCGTGTTCTTTCTAGTCCTAGTTGCACTTGCACCTATTTTAATTGGTGAAAAAGGCTATGTCCTTGTTGCAATGGGTAATACAACCTATGAAACGACCGTTGTATATGCGGCAATTATGCTCATTTTTGTATTACTGCTTTTTCTTATCGTATTGCGCTTATTACGACATGGTTTGACTTTGAGCTTTGGCGCGTGGAATAAAGTCGTGTTTGCAGGTCAACGCCGCGCACGCAGAGATTTCAACAAAGGCGTAGCAGCCTATATATTGCAAGACAATGTTAATGCCGAACATCTTTTAGTGCGTAGCGCAGAAAAATCGCAGTTTGAGCAAAGTGCCTATTTAATGGCGGCAGATGCAGCACAAAAACAGAATGAACGTACCAACGCAAAACATTACGTAGAGCAGGTGCAAAAAATGCGTGACTCGTTAAAAGTTACGGGGCTAGATGCAATCATTGTTCAGGCAAAACTGCTTATTAACGCTGATGCGCTAGAAGAGGCTCGTGCACTGTTGGACGAACATCATAAACAACTAGGTCACGATTACAGATTGCTTACCCAAGAAATTGATCTATGTTTAATTGAAAAGCGCTATCAAACCGCCGTGTCACACATCGCGTTGGCAAGAAAACAAAAAGAGATCAGTGACAATACACTTCAACATTGGGAAAAAGTTGCCTATTACGGAGCCTTTGAAGAAATATTAATTCAACAGGACAAAAACGCATTAGTTAACTTTTTCAGCACCTTACCTAGAAAGGTTAAAAATAGGGAAATGATGGTGTTGAGTTATTGTCAGATATTGGCTAAACATAAAATATCGGATCAATTAACAGATGTATTGCTACCTATTGTGAAAAGTGATGCGTCTGATCGATTTTTGCAACAGATTGTCACGCTTCCGAATGCAAGTGCAGAACCGTTGATGCAGGTTGTGCAGAAGCATTTAAGTAAAGACCCTAAAAGCACTAAATGGTTAAGATGCATGGGGCACTTAGCGCTTGCTACAGAGCAATGGGATACGGCAGAGAAAGCATTCAATAGCATTTTTAATCAATCGGATGTTAAGCCACTTTCGCAAGACTATGATGCGATAGCAAAAGCGCTAGCACAACAAAATAGACATGCTGAGGCATACAACGCGTTGGCAGCAAAAAAATAATGGTTAATCCTCGGGGTTGAGGATTAACTCGGAGGAACTATGAACAACATACGTCGGCATTTTTATCTACGCTCCTTAGCAATCGCTATCTTGCTAGTAACTATGCTGATTATTGGCTACGCGTTTTTGTTTGTTAGTAACTTTCAAACGCAGTCTTCATGGCATACTTCTCCTGATAAAAAATCAATTATTCATGCTGAAAGTGACTACCAAGCGTTTAGAAAAACCTTACGCGCAATAAATGACATGCTGGCGTCTCAACCAAATAAAGACTGGCAGGAATACCATCAGCAAATTTCTTCATTTTTACTTGCAAGCCAAGGTAGGCTGACCCTAGATACAAGTTTGAGAAACTACTTTGGCTATACGAAAACGAAAGCGCTGATTAATCGTTTAGTGCAGGCAGGCAAGGTAAATCAGCAACTAAAAATCGACGTCAACGCTGCCCTGTCTGAACTTTATGTTCAAACGCAATTACAGCAAACGAGCATCAAAAGTGCCTCATCATCTGCACAGCGTTTGCAAATACAACTACAGCAAGCTTTGCTATATGTTGAGCAGTTGCAATGGCATGTTAGCAATCTATCTGTGCATACCAGCGGCGATCAAATAACGCGGCTCGAGCAGAAATTTCAGCAAGTTCAAAATCAATATCAGGCTATTTTAGCGCGCCCCGGTGTTACCGCGCAGTTTCGTGCAGCTTATCAAGACACAGAAAGCCGTATCAAACAGCAATACAATATCGTAGGCAAATGGCGAGGCTACATTCGAATCGCACAGCCATACTTGAGTAATGTTTTACTGCTTGAAAACACGCTATTCGATACGCAACCAAGTTACCTAGCAGCACCATCCTCACCCATGTTGGACTTGTTGGAAACTACATTGGGCTTTGATATAGGGTATGTATTGCTGGCGTTTGTTTTTATCTTTATCGTGCTGTGGTTACTATTGGCGTGGCAAATTTCACAAAGTGTGAAGTTTACCGTTAATGCCAATAATAAAATTGCGGCAGAGCAGCACAAAGCACTTGAACAACAGGGTGTTATAGCGGCGTTAGAACAAGACTTGTCAAATCAAGGTGAAGTTGCGAGCAAATTACAACGACATGTCGACCGGTTAGAAACTGCGCTGGAAAGTGAAAAAGAACAGAAGCAGTTACTGTTATCCAAGTATAGAGAGCAGCAAAGGTTTGTTAGCGACAAACCTGCGTTATCTGTCATCAGCAACGAAGCTTTTTCAGAGCAAGCTAAGCAAGCGTCAGAAGATAATGAAAACAAAACGATAGAAAAACAGTTGGATGAGCAGCCTTTTGATTTTGAGCAATTTATAGCAAATCAGGGCAGCGCTGAACTGGCTTCGATGATGTTGCTTGAATACCCGAAACAACTATCCAATGATATCGAGCGCTTAAGAAAATATTGGCAGCAAGAAGATGCGAAACAAGTAAAGGATGTCTTAAATGATATGCTTGTTGTCGCGCATATTATGGCGGCGGGTCAGCTACAAACAACGCTAGATGAAATGGTTGTTCATCAGGCGCACATCAACGAAGAATTTTTTGAGCGATTGCAGGCAAACTTAGCGGACCTTGTGGCCTACGCGAAAGCCATCTAACTAGCTTTCGACACGGAAACTGTCGTAATCACGCATCGCGGGGTAGGCCCTTTTCAACGGCACGTATAAGCCGTAAAGTTTGGCGTTTTGGTTCAACCACCAACGTTGCCTTTTTGTGTTGCTGATGCAAAGCCCAAGTCACGTGTTCAGCGACTAAATCGCTGCATTGAGAGAGTTTTTGTTCGAGTGCGTCAACAACTTCTTGTTGGTAGGGGGCGTTGCCTAATGCTATGGCAATATTACGATGCCATGCATCGATACCAATACGCCTAATGGGAGAGCCTTCAAATGTTTTCATGAAGGTTGGCTCATCAAAGGCAAATAAATCGAGAAGGTTGCTGTTATCAAGGTTATGACGAGACTGAAAATCGCTCTCATTCGATAAGCTTGCGTATTTATTCCAAGGACAAATGAGTTGGCAATCATCGCAGCCATATATTCTATTTCCCATCAATGGCCGTAGCGCTTCATCAATAACGCCTTTGTGTTCGATGGTTAGGTAAGAAATACACTTTCGAGCATCGACCACATATGGTTCAACAATGGCTCCGGTGGGGCAAATTGTCATACAAGCAACGCAGCTACCACATTTATTTTCTGGTTTAGTATCTACTGGCAGTGGAATATCTACGAGTAATTCGCCAAGAAAAAACCAAGAGCCAGATTTTTCGTCAATGACTAAACTGTGTTTGCCAACCCAACCTAGCCCAGCATTTTCCGCTAGTGGCCTTTCTAATACAGGCGCGGAGTCAACGAAAGGACGGTAATTGAAACTTGCACAATGCGACTTAATTTTTTCGCCCAGTTGCTTCAATCGCTTGCGCATTAACTTGTGATAGTCTCGACCAAGTGCATAACGGCTGACGTAAGCTTTGTCGGGCTGCTTTAATGTTTGGGCGAATTTAGCACCTTCAGGCAGGTAATTCATGCGCACACTAACAACGCGAAGTGTACCAGGCACAAGCTCATAAGCGCGCGCTCGCATCAGACCATGTCTTGCCATGTAATCCATGCTGCCATGGTAATTATTGTCGAGCCAATCAAGTAAAGGCTTTTCGTGTTCTGCTAAATCGATACCACAAATACCCACACCAGCAAATCCAAGTTCCTCGCCCCAGGACTTGATTTTTTCTGCCAATTGCTGATAGTTGATAGTAGGTTCGGCCACAATAATGTAAGTAAAGACAAGTTGTTATGACGCAAAGTTTACCACAGCAATGCTATTCAGCGACACAAGTTCTGGCGTATGAGCGCGAGCTCGCGCAAGCGCTTGATATTGACCTGTATGAATTGATGTCTCTTGCTGGACTTGCCGCATTTGAAATGTGTTTAACATTACAGCCCAATGCTTCGCGATATTTAATCCTTTGTGGAAAAGGCAATAATGGCGGAGATGGTTTGGTTTTGGCGCGTCACGCATTGCAACAAGGTATCCACGTTGATTTGCTCTGTTTAACACCATTGTCTGAGTATCAAGGTGAAGCCAAAAAAGCCCTGCAAACACTGCAAGCATTGAATAGTAAACATTTAACCCTTTATGATGATTTGCTCTCCAAATCGCTCGATATTGGTGACATTAAAAGTCGATATGACATTAAAGTAGACGCAGTCTTTGGTATAGGTTTTAACGGCGCTATTAAAAGCCAATATGAGAATTGGTTTTCTTTGTTTAATCACGTTGACGCTATAGCCGTAAGCCTCGATACCCCTTCAGGTGTTAATGCCACAACGGGCGAAGTCGCAAATGGCGCAATAAAGGCGCAACATACCATAAGCTTTATTGCGCTCAAACAAGGGTTGCTAACTGGAATAGCGGCTGATTTTGTCGGGCAATTTCATTTTGCTGGGTTGGGCGTTAAAGATAAATTTGAAGCTATGTTTTCAAGTACTGTGAAGTTAAGCCATGACCACAATCAGCCGACTTTAGCGCCAAGATCGCAGTCAGTACATAAAGGTGATGCGGGCTTTGTGCTTGCTATTGGCGGGAGTGAATACATGCCAGGGGCAATTCGCCTAACCAGTGAAGCTGCCTTAATTGCTGGTGCTGGTTGTGTAGCGGTTGCTAGCGATCATATGAATCGAAATATTCTGCTTGATGGGCGACCAGAACTAATGCTCGCGCCCTTTCAAGAAGAAGCACTGGTGCATCATATTAGTTGGAAAAAAGCTCGCACAGTAGTCATTGGCCCGGGGCTTGGTGAGGAACAACACAGTCAGTCTCTGGTTAAGTTTGTAACGTCTTCTGAGAAAACGCTAGTTATAGATGCGGATGCACTAAAGTACTTGAATGGTAAAGCAAGAGAAGCGCAAACATGGGTACTGACACCACATGCTGCTGAAGCATCTCAGCTGCTCGATACAACAGTAGACTGGATTGAAACTCATCGTTTTGAAGCAGTGAAGCAAATTGCGCAACAATACCATTGCGTTTGTGTGCTAAAAGGGCCTGGTAGTTTGATTTCAGACGGAAAAACGATATGGATTAATAAAACAGGTAATCCAGGTATGGCTAGTGGCGGAATGGGGGATGTGCTAAGTGGCATAATTGCAACCATGTTATTGCAGCCCATACCAGTGCTAGATGCAGTGCGCACAGCTGTTTATTTACATGGTAGATCTGCAGACCTTGCGGTGACAAATAAGAGCGAATCAAGTTTATTGGCAAGTGATTTATTTGTGACATTGCCGCAACTTTTACCTTAAAATGAAGACTAACAAGTAATACATGAATGAACTATGGCCAACTTACACCGACTTTTACAAGATGAGCAAGATACTGTCGCTTTAGGGCGCAAGATGGCAGATGCCGTTAAACATTTTGATCAAGGATTTGTTGCTTATTTGAATGGCGATTTAGGTGCAGGTAAAACCACGATGACACGTGGATTTGTGCAAGGTATGGGGCATGAAGGGCATGTTAAAAGTCCAACCTATACACTTGTGGAACCTTATGATCTAGGGCAATGGCAAGTTTATCATTTTGATTTGTATCGCTTGGCGGATCCCGAAGAGTTGGAATTTATGGGTATACGTGATTACTTCAGTGAAAACAGCTGTTGTTTTATTGAATGGCCAGAAAAAGGCGAAGGGATCTTGGCTAATGCTGACGTAACGATTAACATAGCATATGAAGACACCAAAAGAAGTGTCGAAATTATCGCTCAAACTACACGGGGCGAAAACTTGGTAGATTATTTAAAGAGGGATTAAGGGTAATACCATGTGGAATAAGGGGCTATTAAAACCACTTATTGGGTTATTGCTAGGTATCTTGGTGATACCCACGTCATTTGCGCAATCTGAAATTGAAGGAGTGCGTGTTTGGCCTGCGCCTGATCATACAAGAATCGTTTTCGATTTAAGTAAAAATACTAAATATTCTTATTTCTCATTAAAATCCCCTCAGCGTTTAGTATTAGATTTCAAAGACAGTAAAAATATCGCTGCCTTAAAAAATGCAGTAGCTAACGACCCTCGCATAAAGTTAATTCGCACCAGCACACATAAAATAAAAAGCACTTCTCGAATCGTAGTAGAGCTAAAAGATGAATATAAGGTCAACGTATTTGCGCTGCAGCCGGCAGGTCAATATGGGGACCGCTTAGTCGTTGACTTGTATGATAAAAACAAACCAACGGCGCCAGTCGTTAAAGCGCCACCAAACAACAAACGCGACATTATTGTGGCCATCGATGCTGGTCACGGTGGTGAAGATCCGGGCTCTATTGGTTACAAAGGCACGTATGAAAAACGCGTCACGCTTGCTGTTGCACGTAGGCTAGAAAAATTAATCAATGCAGAGAAAGGTCTCAAAGCGGTGATGATCCGTGATGGTGACTACTACGTCAACTTAGATAAGCGCACTGAAATTGCCCGTAATAAACGAGTCGACTTTTTTGTATCGATACATGCTGATGCATTCAGAACACCACAACCAAGTGGTGCTTCAGTTTGGGTTGTATCTAACAGACGCGCGGAATCTGAGCTTGCCCGTTGGTTAGATAACCGCCAAAGAAACTCAGAATTACTAGGTGGCGGCGGTGAAGTCATTAAAAATACCCAAGACGACAGTTTGGCGTTAATGCTAGGTGATTTAAAACAAAATCATTCGCTTAGTGCCAGCATATCGATGGCAACAGACGTTATTGCAGAGCTTAAAAAAATTACTAAGATGCATAAAAAAACGCCGCAATATAAAAGTTTAGCGGTGCTTAAATCATCTGATATTCCTTCGATTCTGGTCGAGGTTGGTTTTATTTCTAACCACAATGAAGAAAAAAACTTAATGTGGTCTAAACATCAGCAGCGCTTAGCGCAAGCGATGTTTAACGGTATTCAATCTTATTTTATGGAGTACCCGATCGCAGGAACCTATTACGCAACCATCGGCTACCGTAAACATAAAGTGCGAAGCGGTGATTCCTTGTCTGTCCTTGCTCAAAGGTACAACACCTCAGTCAGTTCAATTAAATCGGCGAACAATTTAAGTGGAAACACTTTACGTATTGGCCAAACCTTAAAAATTCCACGCGCAGGATAAATGACGTGTCCATAGCGATATTACCCACTCGCCTTGCTAACCAAATCGCAGCCGGCGAGGTTGTTGAGCGCCCAGCTTCTGTCGTTAAAGAACTTGTAGAAAATAGTTTAGATGCTGGCGCAAAGCACATTACGGTAACCATTGATAAAGGTGGTGCAAAACGCATCAAAATTACGGATGACGGTTGTGGAATCGATAAAGACGAACTTGTTTTAGCGTTAAGCCGTCATGCTACCAGCAAAATTAAAGATTTTGACGATCTAGAAGGTATTGCAAGTTTAGGGTTTAGGGGTGAGGCATTAGCGAGTATCTCCTCGGTAGCGCGTTTAACCTTGACGTCAAAGCCCGAAAAACAGTCCGCGGCTTGGCAAGCACAAGCGTTTGGTCGCGATATGGCGGTTAAAGTGTCGCCAGCTGCGCATCCAGATGGTACTTCAATTGATGTTCAAGATTTGTTTTTTAATACACCGGCTCGTCGCAAATTTTTACGTACAGAAAAAACAGAATTTAGCCATATTGAAGAAGTGATTAAGCGGATAGCACTTGCTCGCATGGACGTAGCATTTACCCTTATCCACAATGGTAAAACAGTTAAGCAATTTCGTCAGGCGGCTAATACACAGCAGCGTCAAAAAAGAATTGGGCAAATATGTGGTAACGGTTTTATCGACAATGCCATTGAAATAAACTGCCAGCATGATGGCTTAACTTTAAGCGGCTGGATAGCAGCGCCAAGTTTTGCCAGATCGCAAAATGATTTGTGCTATAGCTATGTCAATGGTCGCATGATGCGGGACAAGCTAATCAACCATGCTATCCGTCAAGCCTATGATGAGTTATTGCCATCTGACATGTATCCTGCGTTTATTTTGTATTTAGATTTGGATGTGCGGGAAGTTGATGTCAATGTGCATCCAGCGAAGCATGAGGTCAGGTTCCATCAAGCGCGTTATGTACATGACTTTATCTATTCAGTTTGTCATCGAGCTTTAGCGCCGTCATTAACAAGTGAATTTTCTCAACCAGAAACCGTTGCAGCGCCATATGTTGAAGCGCCTATTCAGTCAGGTAGGCAGTATCAACAAGAGTTAGCGCGAGTAACGCCGTCAGGCCAGCAAGCAAAACACTTGTATGGTCAAAGCAATACGATGTCGACGAAGGCAGCGCAAGTGTATCAACAGCTACTACAAGGTAAAGCGGATAGTCCAGCAATAGCCGAACATCAGCCTAAGCCTGTTGCAGTGACGAACGAGGCCTTACCTAACTACGTTTATTATCCGCCACACTTCATCATTACTACGTTGAGTGCAGGTGTTCATTTAACTGATTTAAACGGATTAGCCTTGGCTGTAACCGAAAAAGATATTGCTCAGCGTTGGTCGCAAGGGTTTGTGAGTCAGCCGCTTCTATTGCCCGTAACAATGACTTTGTCTGCACAAGCTTTTTCGTTTGTATGCGCGCAGCAAGCAATGTTTGCACATATAGGTTTTGATTATGAAACCACGACGCAAAGTAAAAAAGTAAAGATAACCCATGTACCTGCGGCCATTCGTGAAAAAAATGTGAGCGAATTGTTTTTGCAATTTGTCTCGCAATTGCTCACCCTTGATGAAGCTCAAGAAAGTCAGTGGTATCAGCCACTTGCTCTTATTTTTTCACCAAAAATTGACGACGAGTTAAGTGCCAATAAATTTATTGAACAAGCTCATTTGCTTGGTGGTGAAGAATTTAATCAACTACTACACTTGAATTCACAGCCCTTAGACCTTACATCAACGATATCTGCTTTTACAAAGTAATTGTTCGCTATTGATTTAATATGGCAAAAACGAAACTTCCTCCTGTTGTCACCATTATGGGACCAACGGCCTCAGGCAAAACAGCACTTGCGATGCAACTTTATGATCAGTTGCCTTGTGAAATTGTAAGTGTTGATAGTGCGCTTGTGTATAAAGGCATGGACATTGGAACAGCTAAACCAACACAGGAAGAGCTAGCGCAGTATCCTCATCAATTGATTGATTTGATTGATCCATTGGAGAGTTATTCGGCAGCAGAGTTTTGCAAAGATGCTTTAGCACAAATAGCGCGCATCAGATCGCAAGGTAAGGTACCTATTCTGGTGGGTGGCACCATGATGTACTTTAAAAGTCTTATTGACGGGATTTCTAACTTACCTGAAGCTAATGCAGCAGTGCGAGCAGAAATAGAACAAGAAGCAAAAGACAAGGGATGGCCTGCGATGCATGAGCTATTAGCTAGCTTTGATGCTGAATCGGCAGAGCGGATCCATCCCAATGATCCGCAGCGTTTAACTCGAGCAATTGAAGTATTTCGAGTAAGCGGACACACCTTGTCACAATTAATTCAAGAAAAAGGTGATAAAGTAGACGGTGACGTATTACAATTTGCTTTGATCCCAAACGATCGAAAAGTGTTGCATGATCGTATTGAGTTAAGATTTGACCAAATGATCGCTCAAAATTTTGAGCAAGAAGTGGTTAAATTAAAGGCGCGAGGGGACTTACATCTAGATTTACCGTCTATTCGCTGTGTCGGTTATCGCCAAATGTGGCAATACCTAGATGGGGAGTTCGACCACGAAGAAATGATTTTCCGTGGTGTTTGCGCAACAAGGCAATTGGCTAAGCGTCAATTGACCTGGCTGAGAAGTTGGCCAAACGTGCATACACTAAAAATGGAAGCAAGCGATAATTTGCAACAAATCTTGAATGCAATGAGCAAACTTTAATCTTTGGTGTATAATGAACAATGTTAGTGCGTAACTAACGAAAAAAAATGAAGTTTTTAACTTTCTAAAAATAACAAAAGGGGCCTAAAAATGGCGAAGGGGCAATCTTTACAAGATCCGTTTTTGAATGCGTTACGTCGTGATCGCATTCCTGTCGCGATTTATTTAGTCAACGGTATTAAATTACAGGGACAAGTAGAGTCGTTCGACCAATTTGTAATTTTACTAAAAAACACTGTTAGCCAAATGGTTTACAAGCATGCTATTTCAACGGTAGTGCCTGCTCGCGCAGTATCGACCATGCCTGCTCAAGGCCAATCAGGCTTCAATGCTGGAGAAGCTCAAGAGTAATGAACAAATCAGTATTGTCTGGAGCGGTTTAGTTGTTTGACCGTTATCAAGCTGGTGAACAGGCAGTACTTGTTCATATTGACTTCCCCGATGAAAACGCTCGCGAAGACTTACAAGAATTTGAAATGCTTGTTAGTTCAGCGGGCGTTAATGCGCTTACTGTAGTAACAGGCAAGCGTAGCAGTCCACATCCCAAATTTTTTGTTGGTAGCGGTAAAGCAGAAGAAATCGCTGAAGCAGTTAAACTGTTCGATGCCAATGTAATACTGGTTAATCATAGTTTAAGCCCTTCTCAAGAAAAGAATATCGAAGCTTTGTGCAAATGCCGTGTTATAGATCGCACGACATTGATTCTTGATATTTTTGCGCAACGAGCGAGAACGCATGAAGGTAAATTGCAAGTAGAGCTGGCGCAGCTTAAACATATTAGCTCAAGGCTTATTCGTGGTTGGACTCACTTAGAGAGACAAAAAGGTGGTATCGGCCTGCGTGGACCCGGTGAAACCCAATTAGAAACAGACAGACGTCTACTTCGTGAACGTATGGTTAACATCCGTAAGCGTTTAGAAAAGGTTGAAAAGCAGCGTCAACAAGGGCGTCGAGCTCGAAATAGAGCAGAAATACCGACAGTCTCTTTGGTTGGCTATACCAATGCCGGCAAATCAACCTTGTTTAACACCATTACACAAGCAAGCGTTTATGCTGCAGATCAATTGTTCGCGACACTTGATCCGACATTACGTCGAATTCAGGTTGAAGATGTTGGGCCAGTTATTTTGGCCGATACGGTGGGATTCATACGTCATCTTCCTCACGACTTGGTCGCGGCATTTAAAGCAACATTAACTGAAACACGTGAAGCCGAATTGTTGCTCCATGTGATTGATATTTCGGATCCGAGAAGAACAGAAAATATCGAACAAGTACAAGAAGTACTTGATGAAATTGAAGCAGGCGAAGTAACGCAACTGCTGATATGCAATAAAATTGATAATCTTGATGATGTTTCGCCACGTATAGATAGAGACGATAGTGGCATGCCAATTAGGGTGTGGTTGTCGGCACGAACGGGCCAGGGCATAGACCTGCTCTATCAGGCACTCACTGAACGTATCGATAGACAGGTGGTCAAACATACATTGAAGATTCCACCAAATGCGTCAAAATTACGTGCGCAATTGTATCAATTGAACTGTATCGACAAAGAAAATTATGACGAGCAAGGTAATTGTTTATTATCAATTAAATTGCCGACAAAGGATTGGTATCAGTTTTTAAAACAGGACCAATCAACAATCGAAGGATTTATAGAAAGTTAAACACAGTAAAACAACTTTCTGATATATTTAGATTTAAACGTGCTTTAGTAGCAATACTAAAGCCATTCATTCAATAACAATCAAACCTAGCGGAGAGCAGCATGGCTTGGAATGAGCCGGGGAAGGACGATAAAGACCCCTGGAAAAACAAAGGTGGAAACAACCAAGGTCCACCAGATTTAGACGAGTTTTTCAAAGACTTAGGCAATAAAATGGGCGGAGTATTCGGCGGTGGCGGAAAGTCATCGGGAAGCTCTTCAGGTGGTATTGGTGGTTTCGCACTAATGTTACCGCTATTTATTGCACTAGTAGCTTATTTGTTTTCGTGTATTTATACCGTAAAAGAAGCTGAGCGCGCGATTAAGCTGCGCTTCGGTGAATATGTCGGTGTTGTAGAACCGGGCTTAAGCTGGAAATGGACATTTGTAGAAGAAGTTATTCCTATCGATGTTCAAACAACGCGAGCATTGAATGCGTCAGGCTTCATGTTAACGCAAGACGAAAACGTTGTTTTAGTTGAAATGCAAGTACAGTATCGAGTGGAAAACGCTCGCAACTACGTATTTAGCGTAACTAATGCAGACAACAGCTTAGAGCAAGCGCTAGATAGTGCGCTTCGTTATGTCATCGGTCATTCTGATATGGATGATATTTTAACGTCAGGCCGTGAAGATGTGCGCCAGAAAGTGTGGAGTGAACTTGAAAAAATCATTGCACCTTATGACATGGGCATGATTATTGTCGACGTTAACTTCAAAGATGCTCGTCCACCAGAAGCAGTTAAAGATGCATTTGATGACGCGATTGCAGCACAAGAGGATGAAGTACGTTATATCCGTGAAGCTGAAGCTTACGCGCGAAGTGTAGAACCTATTGCTCGTGGTCAAGTTAAGCGTATGGAACAAGAAGCAAGTGCTTATAAAGAGCAGACTGTATTGAATGCTCAGGGTGAAGTTGCTCGTTTCGTTAAATTGTTGCCAGAATACCAAGCAGCGCCAGAAGTTACTCGTAATCGTATTTACCTGTCGACGATGGAAAAAATATACGGTAACACTAGTAAAGTTATGGTTGATGTTGAGGGTGGTAACAACATGATGTATTTACCACTTGATCGTATTTTAGGTGCGCAACCAAATACCACGATTTCTATTCCGCCAATTAAGCAATCAGGTAGTAACACGCCTGTTTCTCAACCGTCTATGCCGTCTTCTTTAGGCAGAAATGACCGTTTTAACAATGGGAGAAACTAATCATGAATAAGAATTTTTTATTGATCGTTTTAGTTGCTCTATTAGTGCTATTTGTGTCATCGATTTTTGTTGTAGGCGAAGGCCAGCGCGGTATCGTGTTCCAGTTTTCAAAAATTAAACGAGATGATGCTACAGGCGATATGCGTGTATATGAGCCAGGTTTGCATTTTAAAATTCCGTTGATTGAAAACGTGAAAAAAATAGATGCCCGTATTCAAACACTCGATGAAGCGCCAGACCGTTTCGTTACGGCAGAAAAGAAAGACCTTATGGTTGACTCTTATGCGAAATGGCGAATTGTTGACTTCTCAACTTACTACCTGCGTACATCAGGCTCGATAGACAACGCGCGTCTATTATTGAAACAAAAAATTAATAACGGACTGCGTACTGAATTTGGTAACCGTACCATTAAAGAAATCGTTTCTGGCGACCGTTCTTCGGTTATGTCTCAAGCGCTAGAAAGTGCACGTAGTTCAAGAGAAGATCTAGGCATTGAAGTTATCGATGTGCGTGTAAAAGCCATCAACTTACCGACAGAGGTTAGTAACTCAATCTATGATCGTATGCGCGCTGAACGTACTGCTGTAGCAAAAGAGCATCGCAGTGAAGGTAAAGAGCAAGCGGAAGTTATTCGCTCAGAGGTAGACGCGCGAGTGACGGTCATGATTGCGACAGCACAAAAAGAAGCAGCTGAAGTACGCGGTGAAGGTGATGCGCAAGCAGCAAAGATTTACGCTGATGCCTATCAACAAGACGCCGAGTTCTTCTCGTTCTTTAGAAGTTTGGAAGCCTATGAAAAAAGCTTCAACAAAAAGAGCGATATCTTAGTGGTTAAGCCTGACAGCGAGTTTTTCCACTATTTAAAAGAGCCGTCAAAATCTAAATAAACGGTAATTACCCGTAAAAACTCCGTGATGCCCAAAGCTCACGGAGTTTTTTATTTCATATCATCGAGTTATTTTACTCAACGGATAAAAGTGTTGATGCTTGATGGTAAGAAACATTTTGATCACAATAATTGATGTATTAATCATCAACTTTCTCTTTTCCTCAAAGTTGAATTTTGGTAGAATCCCCGCCTAATTTTCTTTCCTAAATGTAAATATGGGTAAAAACGTCGTAGTCCTTGGCACTCAATGGGGTGACGAAGGCAAAGGTAAGGTTGTCGACTTACTTACAGATAAAGCTAAGTATGTTGTACGTTATCAAGGTGGCCACAATGCTGGTCATACGCTAATTGTAGACGGTGAAAAAACCGTACTTCACTTAATTCCATCTGGTATTTTGCGTGACAATGTAAAATGTATGATTGGTAACGGTGTAGTATTAAGTCCTGAAGCGCTAATGAAGGAAATTACGATGCTTGAAGCACGTGATGTTCCGGTACGTGAGCGCTTGATTATCAGTGACGCTTGTCCATTAATTTTGCCTTACCACGTAGCGTTAGACCAAGCGCGTGAAGCGGCTCGCGGTAACAAGGCTATCGGTACTACAGGTCGTGGTATTGGTCCAGCATATGAAGATAAAGTCGCTCGTCGCGGCCTTCGTGTAGGTGACCTTTTCGACAAAGAAAGCTTTGCGGCTAAGCTAAAAGAAATTGTTGAGTATCATAACTTCGCGTTAACGCAATATTACAAAGCAGAAGCGGTAAGCTACGAGAAAGTACTTGAAGATGCACTTGCTATTGCAGACATCATTACTGGTATGGTTGGCGATGTTGCAGAGATTCTTGACCAAGCGCGTAAGAATGGTGAATCAATCATGTTTGAAGGTGCTCAAGGTACGCTTCTAGATATTGATCACGGTACTTACCCTTATGTAACCTCTTCAAACACAACGGTTGGTGGTGTATCAACAGGTTGTGGTGTTGGTCCTCGCTACATCGATTATGTACTAGGTATTACCAAAGCTTATACAACACGTGTTGGCTCTGGTCCTTTCCCGACAGAATTAAATGACGATATTGGTAACCATTTAGGTACTGTAGGCCATGAATTTGGCGCAACTACAGGTCGTGAGCGTCGTTGTGGTTGGTTTGATGCTGTTGCAATGCATCGCGCAGTACAAGTTAACAGTATTTCAGGTTTTTGTTTAACTAAGCTTGATGTACTAGATGGTCTTGAAACACTTAAAATTTGTGTTGGTTATAAAACGAACACTGGTGAAGTGTTAACTGTACCACCGACAGCTGCTGAAGGTTACGAAGAAATCGAACCTGTTTACGAAGAAATGCCTGGTTGGTCAGAAAAAACATTCGGTGTAACTGATTACGAACAGTTACCAGCGAATGCTAAAGCGTACATCAAGCGTTTAGAGGAAGTAACTGGCGTACCAATTGATATCGTATCTACTGGCCCAGACCGTGTAGAGACAATGGTACTGGTTAATCCGTTCGAATAAGTATCGTTTATACTAAATAAAAACCAGCCTTATGGCTGGTTTTTTTATGCCTGAATTTTATAACTTTGTAGTAAAATTACATCATAAATACGTTTTTTAAAGAGTTTTACTCAATTTATGTCGCTTTTGCGCCAAAAATATATGTTTTATTACGATTTAACTGCCTTTTTCCTTCTATTAAATGTAAAAAAGATCTCATCCAACCTCTTTATTTTTAATAGCTTAGGTTAAATATTTGTGTATTATTTGTGTCTTCGATGGTTTTCTGATGAAAAATAATTTTCTCGCGGCACAAGTAGGATCTCCCCAACATGTTAGATATACGCCAACAGGCGCTGGATTATCACGCCTTCCCTTCTCCAGGTAAAATTAGTATTGAAATTACTTCTCCAGCAGAGACAACACAAGATCTGTCGCTAGCATACAGCCCAGGTGTCGCTGAGCCAGTGAGAGAAATAGCGCAAAACCCAGAAGACGTATACAAATATACGGCAAAAGGTAATACCGTGGCGGTAATTTCAAATGGTACTGCGATTTTGGGGCTAGGTAATTTAGGCCCAATGGCGTCAAAACCTGTCATGGAAGGTAAGGCATTATTATTCAAACGCTTTGCAAATATTGATTCCTTTGATATTCAAGTTAAACACAATACGGTAGAAGAGTTTGTTGCTACTGTCGCTAATATTGCCGATTCATTTGGCGGTATTAATTTGGAAGATATCAAAGCGCCCGAATGTTTTGAAATTGAGCGAGCCTTGATCGCACAATGCGACGTGCCTGTTTTTCATGACGATCAACATGGAACGGCAATTGTTACTGCGGCGGGCCTGCTTAACGCTTTGGAGATACAAGACAAATCTATCGCAACAGCTAAAATTGTTTGTCTAGGGGCTGGTGCTGCTGCCATCGCTTGTATGGATTTACTGATAAAATGCGGCGCAAATCGAAGCAACATTTTCATGCTGGATAGACAAGGGGTTATTACTACTAGACGCTCTGGGCTAAATCGTTATAAGCAGCAGTTTGCTAATGACACGGATAGCAAAACGCTTACCGATGCGATCAAAGATGCAGATGTCTTTGTTGGTGTTTCTGGTCCTAATTTATTGTCAGCCCAGCAATTAGCGTTAATGGCTTCAAAGCCTATTGTATTCGCCTGTTCAAACCCGGATCCTGAAATTTCTCCTGAACTCGTCCATAAAACGCGCCCCGATGCTATTATGGCAACGGGTCGTTCCGATTATCCGAATCAGGTTAACAATGTTCTATGTTTTCCTTTTATATTTAGAGGGGCACTTGATGTTAGGGCCACTGAAATCAATGATGCGATGAAAATCGCCGCAGTAGAGGCTATTAGAGGTCTTGCACAATTGGCAGTACCAGAAAAGGTGCTTGCTGCAACGGGTGAAGCGTCATTAGCATTTGGTCCCGGGTATATTATCCCAAAACCAATGGATGAAAGATTGTGCGAAAAAGTGGCTAAAGCTGTTGCGACGGCTGCGGTTGAATCAGGCGTAGCAAAATTGCCGCTACCGGCAAAGTATCAGTAGCTAGCTTTAAGCAATAAAAAAGGCGCTTATAGCGCCTTTTTTAATCTAACTAAACTTAGTCTTGATCTTCGAACTGGCTAAAATCTGTTATGCCATTTTCTGCCAAAACCTTTCTAACAACTTCAGGCAGCTTTTCAGGGTTATCTTTTGCAAGATCATTGTCATTTGGCAAAGGTTGTCCTGTAAACGCATGCAAGAATGCTTCACATAGCAATTCACTATTAGTTGCATGACGCAGGTTGTTTACTTGTCGACGAGTGCGTTCATCGGTCAACACTTTTAGCACACGCAATGGAATTGAAACGGTAATTTTTTTAACTTGTTCGCTTTTCTTACCATGTTCAGCATATGGGTTAATATATTCCCCATTCCATTCTGCCATACATCTTCCCCTTTAACTTTACCTTGTGCTTTAGCCCATAGTTAAATTGTACTGTGTCAAAAAACACAGTCAACTATATATGTGTAGAAGTTTAGATGTCTAAAAAGATCTTGACATAAAATTTAAAACGTTTAGAGTTTTAGACGTCTAAACACCTAAACGTAAATATGGAGTCGTCATGACTGACAAAAAGTTTGCTACGCAGGCCGTTAGAGCCGGCATTAACAGTGACGAGCATCACAAAGCTGTGGTGGCACCTCTGCATTTATCGAGTACGTATGCATTGAACGGATTTAATGACAAAGGTGCTTTTGATTATTCAAGAACCGGTAACCCTACACGAGCATTATTTGCTGACGCACTCGCCCAACTAGAAGGGGGTAGTGTCGGTATAGTAACCGCTACGGGTATGGCTGCAGCACACGTCATTGTACAAACATTAACGAAAGATGATTTGTTAGTCATCCCACACGACTGCTATGGTGGCAGCTATCGTTTGTACACGCATTTGGCTGCGAAAGGACAGTTTAAACTGAAAGTTGTTGACCAAACCAATGATCAGGCATTTGCCGAGGCGATGGCGTTAAAACCTACACTGACCTTGGTTGAAACACCGAGCAATCCGCTTCTGAGGTTAGTTGATATTAAACGCATTGTAGAACAAGCCAAAGCTGTTGGTTCCTTGGTTGCAGTAGACAACACATTTCTGTCTCCAGTTTTACAACAACCACTTGCACTAGGTGCAGACATTGTTTTTCATTCAACAACGAAATTTATAAATGGCCATAGTGACATGGTTGGTGGTGCGGTAATCACCAAAGATAAAGCTCTTGGAGAGACATTAGCATGGTGGGCAAACTGTATCGGAGTTACGGGCAGCGCATTTGATAGCTATCTAGCCATGAGAGGTTTAAAAACATTACCTCTGCGTATTAAGCAACATCAACAAAATGCCAATGCCGTCGCACAGTATCTTGCCGATCATCCAGCGGTGGCACACGTATATTATCCGGGGTTAGCATCACATCCGGATCATGAGCTTGCTAAACAGCAACAAAAGGATTTTGGTAGCATGATGAGTTTTGAACTTGTTGGCGGTGTTGATGCAGTAAAGAAACTGTTCGACGGCCTTTCGCTGTTTACCCTGGCGCAATCATTAGGTGGCGTTGAAAGTTTAATTAGTCACCCATCTACCATGACCCATGCGGGAATGGAATTAGACGCACAAAAAGCCGCTGGAATCGGCCAAAATTTGGTGCGACTATCAGTGGGAATAGAAGATATTGACGACATATTGGCAGATTTGGAGCAGGGCTTAGCAGCCAGCCAATCTTAACACGTTACGGTAAAGTAAATGAGCAGAGTTAACCCAGTACATACTGAACAAGCGAATGCTATTAGCACCAACGTACATAAATTTGGTGGTAGTAGCTTGGCTGATAGCGCTTGCATAAAGCGAGTACTTACTATAGTTAGAAGGCACTGTAAGAAAGATGATTTAATTGTTGTCTCAGCCAATGGTGATACTACAGATACGCTGTTTGCTTTGTTTGAGTTAGCTGAGGCGCACGATGAAGCGCTAAGTAGTGCTATTGAATCGTTAAAACTGTCGCAGCTAAAATTGATTAGAGAGTTATTATCTATTGAATCTGGTCAGCCGTTAATTGAGGCATTAGATGCCGATATTAAACAGCTTACCTTTTGGTTGTTGAATCAACCGCAACAATTTACCAATCAAATTTTGGCTTTTGGTGAAGTTTGGTCTGCTCGCCTTTTATCTGCTTATATCAGCCAAGAATACACCGCAAGCTATACTATCGATGCGCGTGACTATTTAATTGTCGACGATGCCAAGCATTGCCAAGTACAATATGAGGCAAGCCAGCAGCAATTTAATCAATTGTTGGAAGATCAAAAATTAGCCGTCATTACAGGTTACATTGGCAAAGACAGTAAAGGCGAGGCTATCACCCTTGGTCGCAATGGCAGTGACTATTCAGCAACAATCGTGGCAGCACTTGCGCAAGCAAAAAATGTGACCTTGTGGACCGACGTCGACGGTATATACAGTGCTGATCCTAGAGTTGTTCCAAATGCAAGAAAATTGCATCGTTTACCTAATGAAGTAGCTAAAGAACTGGGGCGCTTAGGTAACCCGGTATTGCATGCAAAAACACTTAAACCGCTTTCTTTCGAGCAACTTCCACATACCGTGCATTTACACGTAGCTAGTAGTTTTGCGCCAGAGGTTTTAGGCAGTGAAATAGGCTCATTTGGTGAAATAGCGAAACAAGAGCTATCGGTCACACGGTTAAATGACTTGCTACTCATTGAATCTGAATTTTTAAAAACGGAGCAAGCCAAAATTGCTTTTGAACAGTTTTCTGTAGAGCAAATAGATCATGAATTGGGTTTTGTCGTCGTGCAACAGCACACGCAACAACAAGTCACGGATTGGCTTGCATCATCAAATGTTCAAGTTCGAGTGACACCTATCGCTTTAGTCGCCGCGGTTGGGCACAATATAGCGCAGCAAGGTAACATGTTTGCTCGCTTTAAACGCGCAACAAAATCGGCGAAGCCACTGCGCTTTATTCAAAGCAGTAACAACCACAGCATCATTGCGGTACTCAAAGAAAACTGCACCATAGAATTACTCAACAGGGTGCATCATGCAATGACAAAAGACGCTCGCCATATTGGTCTTGTCGTTGCCGGATTAGGTAATATTGGCGAAGTATTCTTATCTATGCTGCCAGAGCAACTTAGCAGACACCACAGCTTAGAAAACACTTATCTAGTAGGTCTTTTAGGTAGTAAGAAAGCGTTGATTCGCGACGATGGTATCAATCCTGCGCTAGCAAAAGCGTTATATGAACAGCATGCTAACGATTATGACAAGGCGGCGTTAATGGAATGGTTGGGTAATCATCCTTATGACGAGTTGATCGTTGTTGACCTGACGCCTAGTGAGGAATTTAGTGATTACTACCAAGAATTCTTTGCTAAAGGCATTCATGTGATTGGTGCTAATAAATGGGCAGCCTCAGCAGATACCCCGCAATACAATCGATTACTATCAACAGCTAGTGAAACAGGTAGTCTTTGGTATGGAAACACCACGGTTGGTGCAGGCCTGCCAGTGAACTACGCGCTTAATGATTTAGCCCGAAGTGGTGATAAAGTGATTGAAATATCAGGTATATTTTCGGGCACTTTATCTTGGTTGTTCGAAAGTTATGATGCCAGTGTTCCATTTTCAACCTTGCTTAAAGATGCTCGAAATCAGGGCCTAACAGAGCCAGATCCACGCGAAGATCTTTCAGGAAAAGATGTACAACGTAAACTGCTAATTTTAGCTAGATTGGCAGGATTTGAATTATCGCTTAGTGATATCTCTGTGCAGAACTTAGTACCAGAAGCATTGCAGACAATATCTATAGATGAGTTTTTAGCGCGTTGTGAAGAACTTGACGACTATTTTGAACAAGCTTTCAGCGACGCGAAAGCGCAGAATCAATGCATACGCTATGTCGCCAAATTTGCAAAAACGTCTGCTGGTTACAAAGCGGAAGTATGTCTAGCACAACTTGGTCTTTCACATGCTTTTGCCAGCCTAACGCCGTGTGACAATATTTTCCAAATTAAAAGTCAGTGGTATCACGACAATCCATTAATTATTAGAGGCCCAGGTGCAGGCCGTGAAGTTACTGCGGGTGGCGTTCATTCAGACCTTGTAGTGGCATGTCAAACATTAAACAAGAAATCAAAACCAGTTGAAATTAGAGGGATAAATTAAATGAGTTATAGTCATGCCAGACAGGTAGAATCGCTAAATCGTAGTCTGAGTGAAATTAATGGCGATCTACAGATTTCGTTTGAGTTTTTCCCTCCTAACTCTCCTGAAATGGAAACTACCCTGTGGAATTCAATTGAAAGACTTGCACCACTGAAACCAAGCTTTGTTTCGGTGACTTATGGCGCAGGTAGCGGAACGCGAGATCGTACACATGATGTTATTAAGCGTATTCAAAAAGATACGGCGCTTATCGCAGCCCCCCATCTTACATGCATTGATGCGTCGCGTGACGAACTTAAAACAATTGCAAAAGAATATTGGGATACAGGTGTTAGACACATTGTTGCTTTGAGAGGTGATTTACCTGATAGCAATGAAAAACCAAATATGTACGCGTCGGATTTGGTGAGTTTGCTTAAAGATGTCGCGGATTTTGATATTTCGGTAGCTGCTTATCCAGAAGGGCACCCTGAAGCACCAAACCCACAGTTTGATTTGCTAAACCTTAAGCGCAAGGTAGAGGCAGGAGCAAACCGCGCCATTAGCCAGTTCTTTTTTGATATAGAGTCGTACTTACGTTTCAGAGATCGCTGTGTCAACGTGGGTATCGACGTTGAAATCGTGCCAGGTATTTTGCCAGTAACTAATTACAAAACGTTAGCGCGCTTTGCCAAGCTAACTAATGTCAATATCCCTAACTGGATGCCAAAGATGTTTGATGGTTTGGAAGACGATGAAACCACTCGCCGTTTGGTCGGTGCAAACATAGCGATGGAGCAGGTCAAGGTACTTAATAGTGAAGGGGTGAAGAACTTTCATTTTTACACGTTAAACCGAGCCGAGCTTACTTATGCAATTTGTCATATGTTAGGTATTCGCCCATAGCGATATTAAACACAGGTTTTGCCAGTGAACAAATAGTAGTAATTTCAAAGCGTTTGGTATAACTTTAGCTATAATTTCCTAAGCGCTCCCCATATTGGGTGGATTTCCTACATACTTCGGACAACTATGGACGCAAATTTATCGATTTCAATTACGGTAATCATCATTTCTGCAATGATGTTTTTTGCGTCGTTTTTGTTCAAAGATGGCGAGCGTGAAAAACCGGCTCGATTTGCTTTTCGATTGTTTTACTTTTTCACCCTCTTAATTTTTTGTGGTCTAGTTGCCGAATCTTATCTTCATTACGAATATTTTGTTATTTCCACTAAAATCTTTATTGCATTAAGTGTCTCGAGCCTAGTGACCGGTATTATGTGGCGTTGTCGTAGCAAAATACCTGTGTCCTTAATCTATTTCATTGCTATTGCTATAATTGTCGCTGATTTATCGGAGTTTGCACCTAACTTTAGATGGCCTTCATTGTTCAACGGTATATGCGCTATTTTTGCGGTCTACGCTCTGTTTAATCGCGAGAATAGCAATGCTGGTGATAAGGGTTTAGGTCTGGTAATGATCGGCTACTTAGCACTAATGTTTACACATTTGCAATCTGATAGCTGGATGACGGCGGATCATGATGACCTTAATATTGTCATCGATGTTTTCCTATTTGTACCAGCGTTTGTGTCTGGCGTTACGGTATTTATCTTCTTAAGTTACATGCTGGACGTGCAAAAGGAATTGGAATTCAAAGCATCGACCGACGCATTAACCGGCCTATTTAATCGACGTCACTTTATTCGGGCATCGAATAAGTTGCTGGCGTTAGCGGGTCGTCATAAGTTTCCAATTAGTGTGATCATGTGTGATATCGATCACTTTAAAGCGATTAATGATAAATATGGTCACCCTGCCGGTGATGCAGTATTGCGCGAATATGCCAAGCTGATGGAAAGCTTATTGCGTGTCGGTGATATCGTTGCGCGCTATGGTGGTGAAGAGTTTGTTATTTTGTTGCCTCAAACCAATAGCGACGGTGCTAGACAAGTAGCCGAACGTATGCGAGATAAAGCCGCTGACCTTTCAATCAAAGCGGGTAAACACCTGATCAATTTCACTGTGAGCTTCGGTGTTGCGCAAGTTGCTTCGTTTGATGATATTGACGAAAGTATTGAAAATGCCGACAAAGCACTCTATCAGGCAAAAGAAAATGGCCGCAATCAGGTCGTACTTGTTAATCGCGCTTCACTAGCCTAAACGTTTTTTACACTATAGGTAAACAACTAACCGTCCGATAACAGGGCGTTTTCTGCTATCTCCACATTAATTTCTATTTTTTATATCTCCCATTGGTTCATCTTCTGCTTTACTGGTGGAACTTAGCATTTAGCTAAATAAATCAATAAATTACTTTTCACCGAAGTCATGGGCATCTATCTGTTCTCGATTTTAATACTCACATTTGCCACTCATTTTTCATTTTTTGCTATAAATTATCATAAATAGTTATGCAAAATAGTTGCATAACTACCCTTTAACTTGATAGACTCCCTCTGAGTTTGATGAAGACTAACTGATAAGGCTACGGGAAATATTCAAAATGCTTCTATTTCGACGACGATAAGTGATTTTATTATCTACCTGGCGGCTATTAATAGGCATGTTATCAGGTGAATTCGTTAGTGTTTTAGTGGTTAAATTTGAATAGAATTGCAAAATTGTGATGAAAGTAGCAGTAATAGGTGCCAGCGGTTATGTTGGTGCAGAACTTATCGGGTTGCTCATTCAACATCCTAAAGTTGAATTGACGCATTTATTGGTTTCTGAAAACAGTGATTCCTGTGGACTACACTTTTCCGAGTTACATGCTCGGTGGTTGGGGATTTGTGATGTTCCCCTTCAATCTTTTTCTCAGGCGTGGTTCGAGCAATCAGTTGATCAGTTGGATGCCGTTTTCTTTGCGACACCTCATGAATTCTCTGCCCAGTGGGGCGCAAGCTTTGTAGCAAAAGGCGTCAAGGTATTTGATCTGTCAGGTGCGTTTCGTTTAAAGGATGCAACGCAATACCCTACCTTTTATGGTTTTTCTCATGGCGATGGTAAAGCGCTAGCATCTGCAGTTTATGGATTAGCTGAATGGAATGCACAGCAGATTGCCGATGCCAATTTAGTTGCTGTTCCGGGTTGCTATCCAACAGCTAGCTTAACCGCGTTAAAGCCGCTGGTTTCTAATAACCTTCATCTACCTGGTGCTGTTATCTCCGTCAATGGTATTAGTGGCGTGAGTGGGGCTGGTAGAAAGGCATCGTTAGCGACAAGTTTCAACGAAGTAAGCCTATCGCCATACAATATTTTAGTACACAGACACCAGCCAGAGATTTCGCAAGAGGCATCAACTCAAGTAATTTTTAATCCACATTTAGCGCCTTATAAGCGAGGCTTAATGGCTACAGTTACCGTACCTTTAGCCGAGGGTGTTACCGCAGCGCAAGTGGATGACGCATTCAATCAAGCTTATTGCGATAGTGCTATTGTGAGAATGCCGAAAGCTTGGCCAAAAATAGACAATGTAGCATTTTCGCCATTTGCTGATGTTCATTGGCAAACGGATGAAAAATTAGGTGTTACCGTAATAAGTTGCGCGATAGACAACCTGTTAAAAGGCGCTGCATCGCAAGCGGTGCAATGTTTTAATTTAGTGATTGGCGAAGATAGTCACTTTACGTTGTTACCGGGAGGTCAGCATGTCTAAGCAACAGGCACTAGTAATAAAAATTGGTGGCGCAATTTTAGAGAGTGCGTCAGCACTTACTCAGCTGCTCGCTGCTTTGAAACAGCTAAAACAACCTGTTGTTCTCGTGCATGGTGGTGGCTGTGTGGTTGACGATATGTTGCAACAAGCGGGCTTTCAAAGTGAGAAGAAACAAGGCCTGCGTGTTACGCCTAAGCAACAAATGCCGTTAATTAGCGGTGCATTAGCCGGCAGCGTAAACAAAGAAATTGTTGCTAATGCCGTGAGTATGGAAATTAAAGCTGTTGGCTTAGCGTTGGCGGATGGCGATATGGTGCAATGTGATGTGCATCCAGCACAAATTGGTCAGGTAGGCGTGCCTAAAGCAAATGACAGTCGATTATTAGACGCTTTGTTACAAGGCGGCTTCTTACCGATTGTTTCGTCAATTGGCGCACTTAAAAATGGTGACTTAGTTAATGTTAATGCTGATGACGCCGCCGTAGCTATTTGCCAATTACTGAACGCCCAATTGCTACTACTAACGGATGTAAACGGCGTTAAAGGCGCTGATGGAGAATATTTAACGTCGCTTGATCAAACACAAGCGAACACATTGATAAAAGAAGGTGTTATTGCCGGCGGCATGACGGCAAAAGTTAATGCAGCATTTTTAGCTGCTAATCAATTGCGACGAAGTATCGCGGTGGCCAGTTGGCGTTTCCCAGAGCAAATACAACAACTGCTTGCTGGTGAAACTGTAGGTACCCGCATTGAATACAGCAAATTGAATTAACTTAACACTAGGAATATCAATGAATTTATCTCATTTTCTCGCAGATGATTTGTATAACAAAGATCAGATTACTGCACTATTGGCGTTGGCCAAAGACATTAAAGCTAACCCACAACAGTACCAACAAACATTGTCTGGAAAGTCAGTGGCAATGATTTTTGAAAAGCCATCACTGCGCACCCATGTGAGCTTTGATATAGGTATAAACAAACTCGGCGGACATGCACTATATTTAGGTCAGCAAAATGGCAAGTTAGGTGAGCGCGAGCGTGTTAGTGACTATGCAAAAAACCTCTCGCGTTGGGCTGATGTTATTGTGGCGCGTGTTTTCGAACACGAGGCGATTGTCGAACTTGGAAACCATGCCAGTGTTCCAGTAATTAATGCCTTATGCGACAAGTACCACCCATGCCAAGCCCTTGCGGACTTTGTCACTTTGTCAGAACAATTTGCGGATTTGTCTATGCTCAAACTCGCTTATGTTGGAGACGGCAATAATGTCTCAAATTCTCTGATGATCATGGCCGCAACGCTAGGCGTAGATTTTACCTTAGTCTGCCCAGGTGGACACGGCAGCGATTCAGTAATGATCGATAAAACAAAAGCGCTTGCAGCACAATCAGGTAGTAACTTTACTGTGACAAGTAACATGGACGCACTAAACGGTATTGATGTGATTTATACCGATACTTGGGTCTCGATGGGAGACGAAGGGAAAGTTGACAACTACTTGGATAAGTTTATGCCATATCAAATCAATCATGACGTTATGGCGACAACCGGTGCGAAATACGTGATGCATTGTCAACCAGCGCACTTAGATGAAGAAATTACAACAGCACTTTTTGATAGTGAAATGTGCTTAGCCTTTGAACAGGCTGAAAATAGAATGTGGGCACAAAATGCGGTGCTCGTTTCATTCTTTAGTAACCAATAAACCATGAATTGCATGATCAGCAATCAAGTAAAAGTTAAGTAGGTAGAACATGGCTTTATCAGCAAAAAAACAGATTAAAAAAGTAGTATTAGCATATTCAGGTGGCTTAGATACGTCAGCAATTATTCCATGGTTAAAAGAAAACTATGACGATTGCGAAGTTGTCGCATTTTGTGCTGATGTTGGACAAGGCGAAGAAGAGCTAGAGGGCATCGTTGAAAAAGCTATAGCGTCTGGTGCATCAGAGTGTCATGTGGTTGATTTGAAAGAAGCCTTTGTCGCTGACTATATCTACCCAATTATCAAAACCGGTGCGGTTTATGAAGGACAGTATTTGCTTGGTACTTCGATGGCACGTCCGATCATTGCCAAAGCGCAAGTAGACGTTGCCTTAAAAGTTGGCGCGGATGCGGTGTGTCATGGTTGTACCGGTAAGGGTAATGACCAGGTAAGATTTGAATCGTGTTTTGCTGCCTTAGCTCCGCAGCTTACGGTGATTGCTCCGTGGCGTGAATGGGACATGGTATCGCGTGAAGACCTATTAGCCTACTTGGATGAGCGCAATATTCCTTGTTCTGCTTCATTGACTAAAATTTATAGTAGAGATGCTAATGCATGGCATATTTCTCATGAGGGTGGCGAACTCGAAGACCCTTGGTGTGAACCGTCAAAAGAAGTTTGGACGATGACGGTAGACCCATTGGATGCACCAAATGAACCTGGCAGTGTCACCTTGTCATTTGATAAAGGTGAACTAGTAGCCGTAGATGGCGAATCAATGACACCTTATGCCGCGCTAATGTATCTAAACGAGAAGGCCGCAGCACATGGCGTTGGGCGAATTGATATTGTTGAGAACAGATTAGTGGGCATGAAATCTCGCGGCTGTTATGAAACGCCTGGCGGCACTGTTCTGATGGCTGCGTACAAAGGATTAGAAACACTGGTTCTTGATAAGGAATCACTGAAATTTCGTGAATCAGTTGGCCTAGAGTTTTCACATGTTATTTATGATGGCCGCTGGTTTACGCCATTGGCAAAAGCACAATTGGCGGCAGCAGCTTCTTTCGCTGAACAAGTGACTGGTGACATCGTTGTTAAGTTATACAAAGGGCAGGCCGTTGTGACGCAGCGCAGAAGTCCAAACAGCCTATACTCTGAAGAATTCGCAACATTTGGTGCTGATGATGTTTACGACCAAAAACATGCAGAAGGCTTTATTCGCCTATACAGCTTGTCTAGTCGTATCGCTGCATTGCATCAAAACAAATAAGTAGGAGCAAGTTATGGCACTTTGGGGCGGAAGATTCCAAGCGGGTAGCAGTGAATTGTTTAAAGCATTCAATGATTCACTTCCGTTTGACCATATTTTGGTTCAACAAGATATTCAAGGGTCGATTGGATGGTCTAAAGCTATTCAACAAGCTGGCGTATTAACGTTAGAAGAACAGCAAAAACTAGAACAAGCGCTGATCGACTTATCGGCTAAGGTGGCAAATGGCGACCTTGATATTACGGCATCTAGCGCAGAAGATGTCCATAGTTGGGTAGAAGCTGAGCTGACTGAAGTACTTGGTGATATAGCGCGTAAATTGCATACGGGAAGAAGCCGTAACGATCAGGTAGCGACAGATTTAAGACTGTGGTCAAGAGAACAACTCGATGTATTGATTGATGCACTAAATACTGTGCAGCAAAAGTTGTTAACGCTAGCGGAAAACAATAAAGATCATATTTTGCCAGGTTATACCCATTTACAGCGTGCACAGCCTATTCGTTTCGCACATTGGTGCCTCGCCTACATTGAAATGTTTAAACGCGACAGTTCGCGCTTGGTGGACACCCGTAAACGATTGAACCAATCACCACTAGGGTGCGGGGCGTTAGCCGGTACTACCTATCCAATTGATCGCGAAGAATTAGCGCAATCACTTGGTTTTGATTCTGCCTGCGTTAATAGTTTAGACGCAGTATCTGATAGAGATTTCGTGTTGGAAATCTTATTTGCTGCCAGTACTAGCATGATGCACCTCTCGCGTTTTGCTGAAGATTTGATTTTCTTTAATTCAGGTGAAGCAAATTTTGTCACCTTAGGTGATCAGGTGACATCAGGTTCATCGTTAATGCCGCAAAAGAAGAACCCTGATGCCTTAGAACTTATCCGTGGCAAATGTGGGCGAGTATTTGGTGCGCTTCAAGGCCTTTTGGTAACGCTTAAAGGTTTACCTTTGGCTTACAACAAAGACTTGCAGGAAGACAAAGAGGGTTTGTTTGAAACAGTGGCTCAATGGCATACCTGCTTGCTGATGGCAGGAGAGGTTGTCTCGTCGATTGAATTAAATAGTGCGGCTTGCCAAAAAGCAGCGCGTGAAGGCTATGCTAATGCGACAGAATTGGCAGACTATCTAGTCTCGAAAGGCGTGCCATTTAGAACGGCTCATGAGATATCAGGTGAAGTTGTGCTGTATGCATTGGCACAGCAAGAACCGATTGAAAGCCTGCGTTTGGAGGAGTTACAACAGTTTTCTCCATTAATAGAAGAAGATGTCTACCCTATTCTAGAACTAGAGTACCTTGTTGATAAACGAAACATTTTAGGCGGCACGGGTATAGAGCCAGTAAGCAAGATCATTGCAGAATACCAACATGATTTAGGTAGTGCAGATTACCTTGTGCGCGATGCTAAACTTACCGATTTGCGAGCGATCAAGAAGCTTGTTGATTACTGGGCGGGCAAAGAAGAAAACTTACCTCGCGCTGAAGATGAGCTCATTAAATCTATTCGTGATTTTGCGGTAATTGAAGTGAACGGTCAGGTGTGTGCTTGTGCGGCATTGTACATTTACAGTACTGGTTTAGCGGAAATACGCTCACTCGGTGTTTCGACCAACTATCAAGGAAAGGGCTACGGTAAAGCGCTTGTTGATCACTTGTTAGCACGAGCGAAAGATTTAGCGCTACATAAAATATTGGTGCTAACGCGCAAGCCTGAGTTCTTTGCTCGCTTGGGTTTTGAACACAGTGCGAAGGAAAAACTTCCAGAAAAAGTCATGAAAGATTGTGACTTATGTCCAAGGCAAGATAATTGTGACGAAACAGCGTTACTATTTTACTTGAACGATAAAAATCCACTGGAGATATCTTTAACTACAGTGGCGTAAAAAAAAAGCGAGCTTAAGCTCGCTTTTTTGTATTCGCAATTAAAACGATGTGTCTTTAAAAGATTTCTTCTTCCTCAAGAGAATCTTCATCTTCTTCATTGAATATGTCGCGAGTAACTTCCTCTACAGTAACATAGTCAGTGGGTGCAGATTCTGCTCTAAAGTATTCCCAGCGCGTGCTACGGTCAGTCTTACGGGTTAATTTACCGCTCGCTTTATCTATGCGTATCGATACAATATCAGCGGGCTGCTCAATGTACTCTTCATCCAAATCTTGCAATGCAACCGCCATAAAATCAATCCAAGGTGGCTGTGCTGATTTAGCGCCAAATTCCGAGCCCGTTATTTGATTAAGGCCAGTGTCAGGGTCTTTTTTCGGCAAATTAGTATTTAATGTTGTGCTACCAAGTTTGCGGGCGTGATCATCAAAGCCAATCCAACTAGTGACTGCTAATCTGCGACTAAAGCCAGAGAACCAAGCATCTTTTGATTCATTGGTTGTGCCTGTTTTGCCCGCTATATCGTGGCGTTTTAACACTCGGCCTCTAAAACCAGTACCTTGCCAGCCAGGTGATGCGCTCCAGTCAGCACCCCATATTACGCTATACATGGCTTGGCTCATGAGAAAGGCATTTTCTTCACTTATAATGTGTGTCGCACGCTTTAATGGAGTAAACACTTGTTCATCATCAGCCATTAAAGGTTGATCAGGGTCGATTTTGCTATCCGCTGCCAATTCTGTGCTATCTACTGCGGTACTCTCGTCTTGTTCAGCATTTTCAGCTATTTCTGATTCTTCAGGTATTTGTTCACCAAAGGCACTGCAATCTTGGTCGCATGCATAACTTGGCGCTGCTTGGTAAACAATATTGCCTTCGTTGTCTTCTATACGCTCAACGACGTATGGTTCTACTAAATAACCGCCATTGGCAAACGACGCGAAGCCTGTCACTACTTGCAGCGGGGTTAACGATGCTGAACCTAAAGCAAGAGATTCATTTCTGGGTAATTCACTTTTCTCGAAACCAAAGCGTGTGAGGTAGTTAATCATGTTATCCAGACCAACCTCGCGCAACAGCCTAACTGCAACTACGTTCTTTGACTGTGCTAGCGCATCTCTAACGCGAATAGGTCCCGCGTAATTTTCTGGAGAGTTCTTTGGTCGCCACACAAAACCTGAACTTCTATCCCATTTATTTATCGGCGCATCATTTACCAATGTGCCGAGAGTAAAGCCTTTATTAATGGCAGCAGAATAGATGAAAGGTTTAATATTGGAGCCGACTTGACGTTTCGCCTGTGTTGCACGGTTGAATTGGCTTTGCTTAAAGTTGTAGCCACCTAGTAATGCTTTAATTGCGCCATCATCGGGCGAAATTGCGACAATAGTAGAGCTAACTTCCGGTAATTGATTTAAACGATAATACTTTACGATAGTTTCTTCTGCTGCCGGTTCATCAACTAACGCAAGTTCTTCCTCACTTGCCACGTCAGCATCCGTTTCTTCGATTGCTTCGTCAGTTGTAACTTTCGACGCTTTTTCTGACAAATAAACAATGTCGCCTAAAGCAAAAATATCAGCGGCTTTTTTAGGGGGAGGGCCTTGTCTTTGGTCATTAATAAAAGGTCTAGCCCATTTAATATCATCCCAAAGCAATTGTGTTGAGTAGCCATCAGCTAAAATAGCGGTAGCGCTTTGCTCTTGTACATCAGTAATCACTGCAGGGTAGAGTAAAGGGTAATCCTCAATGTTTGCTAATGCTGCGACAGCTTCTTCAACAATCACTGGCTCTGGTGTGATCAATTCTTCACCATCCGCTAATCCTTCAGTTAGCTGTCGTTTGTAGTCACTGCGAATTGACGCTACCGCGCCACGGTAACCATGGCGCTGGTCGTAAGCATGTACATTTTTTACGAGCGCATCTTGGGCGGCACGTTGCAATTTAGCTGTTACCGTTGTGTAAACCTTATAACCACTCGTGTAAGCTTGTTCCGTACCGAATAACTCGACGGTTTTTTGGTGAGCCATCTCCGCCACATAAGGGGCACTTAACGATATTTCTACGCCGTGTCTTTTAGCTGTAATTGGCGCACTATTGGCTTCTTCGTATTCTGCCTGAGTAATATAACCACTACTTAACATACGTTGCAGTACTACGCTTCTACGTTCTTTAGCACGCTTAGGCGACGATATAGGATTGAGGGTAGATGGCGCTTTAGGTAAACCAGCTAATACCGCATATTGTGCTAGTGTTAGGTCGCTCAGGTCTTTACCGTAATATATTTGCGCCGCTGCGCCATAACCAAATGAGCGATGACCTAATTCAATCTTGTTCATGTAAAGCTCAAGGATTTCATCCTTTGTGAGCAGGCTTTCTATATGAATAGCTAGGAATATTTCGCGAATCTTACGGATATACGTTTGTTCACGCGTTAGAAAAAAGTTACGCGCTACTTGCATGGTGATGGTACTAGCTCCACCTTTGTTTTGACCGATGATTTGTCCCCACACCGCTCTGCCTAGGCCGATAGGGTCCACGCCAAAGTGTAAGTAGAATCTATCATCCTCTGTTGCTAAAAGCGCATCAACAAGTTGTTGCGGCATTTCATCAATTGTTAGAGGAATACGTTTTGATGCACCAAATTGAGAGATTAATTCACCGTCTGCACTAAAGATTTGCATAGGTGTTTGCCACTCTACGTTTTTAAGGGATTCAACACTTGGCAATTCATCCTTGAGGTTTATATAAAGAATAAATAATGCTAGAGTCCCTAATAGGCATATTGAAATTATTAGCTGAATCAAACGTTTTATTGAAAACACGCAAAAAAACTCTTGGTTGTAAAATATGTACGATAGTTCTAGTATATAGAGTTAAAAGATGTAATAAATACATTTCTTACATTATTTTTCGCTTTTTATTATAACAATAAAAATTTAGTAGGATGTTATGCTAAGCACGCTATGGAAAAAGAAAACGTCGATGATGGTTGGGATCGATATAGGTTCGCATGCCATTAAAGCCGTTGTTCTAAATCAAGGAAACGATGGTTATATCCTCGAAGCATTAGCTATTGAGCCGATGCCGCGAGGTGCAGTTATAGACCGTGAGATTCAGGATATAGAAGCTGTTGGCAATGTGATTGCCAAATTGAAAAAGAAGCTTTCGTCTTCGATAGCACAAGCTGCTGCGGCCGTATCTGGCCAAACCGTCATTACCAAAGTTATTTATATGGACGCTTCATTAACTGATGAAGAGTTAGCAAGTCAGATTGAGATTGAAGCGGACAGCTTGATCCCATATCCGCTTGATGAAGTTAGTCTCGACTTTGAAAAGTTAGATGTTAATGAGTCTGACCCAAGTAAAGTTAATGTATTACTGAGTGCCGCTCGGACAGAATCTGTTGGTGCTCGTGTTTCCAGCCTTGAAGCTGGTGGCTATGAAGCTAAAGTTATTGACGTGGAGTCTTATGCTATTAGCCGTTCATATGACCTAATCGTAAATACATTACCAGAAGATGCCGTGGAAAAAACTGTGGCAATTGTGGATGTTGGTGCCAATATGACACTATTTTCGGTAGCCGAGAATGGTCAACATATATACAGCCGAGATCAAATGTTTGGTGGTGAGCAATATACCCGCTCAATTGTTTCATATTACAACAAGAGTTTTGAGGAAGCAGAGGCTGCTAAGGTCTCTGGTGACTTACCGCCTAACTATACCTTTGAAGTTTTAGCGCCTTTCCACACGATTTTAGTGCAGCAAGTACGTCGCGCAATTCAAATGTTTTTAACCTCAAGCGGTAAAAGTAAAATTGATTACTTGATTATATCGGGCGGTACTTCAGCCGTTGAAGGTGTTGAAGAGTTACTTACTGAAGAACTTGGAATACATACTGTAATCGCTACACCGTTCAAAAATATGAAAATTGGTAACGGTGTTAAACAGGAATTAGTTGATAAGCATGGCGCTAAGTTTATGGTAGCGGCAGGACTAGCGTTAAGGAGTTTTTCGCCATGGCATATATAAACTTACTTCCTTGGCGCGAAGAAGCGCAAAAAGCGAAGCAACGCGAATTCTTTAGTTTACTTGCTTTAGTAGCCTTGTCTGGTATCGCTATTATCTTAGCTGTCAGCCAGTTTTACTCAGCTAGTATTAGTAACCAAGAAAAGCGCAATCAATTTCTGACCAACGAAATTACGATTTTGGATTCTCGAATAGCCGAAATTAAAGAGCTAAATGCTAAAAAAGCTGAGCTTGAAAAACGTATCCGTGTTGTTGAACAATTACAACGCAGTCGTAATGTAGGTACTCAAGTATTAAACGAAATCGCTAAGATTGTTCCTACAGGTGTTTACTTAATAAGCATCGAAAAAGAAGAAAATACACTACAAATCATTGGTAAGTCAGAATCAAACAATCACTTGGCAAATATGATCCGTGAGATTGACCGCAGTGAATTGTTTGCTGATCCAAGCATGGAAACCATTACAAGCGATGAAAACAATAGTCGTTTACTAAGTGAATTTAGAATGCGTGTTCGTATTCGAGGCTTAGTTGGAAACTTGAATGATGCTGTTAATTCAGTTTCGCAAGGAGGTCGATAATGGCGATTGATTTTTCACAGTTAAAAGATGCTGATTTAGATTTAGAAAATATTGCGAATTGGCCACCAGCAGCAAAATTGCTAACGGGTATTTTTATCGCAGTATTAGTTTTACTGGGTGGATATTGGTTTGTAATTAAAGACCAAGTAAATACGCTTGAGCGTATCACCGAAGAGGAAGGTACGTTAAAAGAGCAATATCAAACCAAATATCGTATTGCGGCAAACATAGAGTTGTTCCGACAGCAAATGGTCGAAGCAGAAGAGTTATTTGCGTCGCAACTTAAGAGCTTACCTGACAAACATGAAACTGCAGGTTTACTTGATGATATTACGTTTGTCGGTACAACCTCTAATTTGAGTTTTACAAAGTTGAATTGGCAACCAGAAATTGCACGAGAAATTTACGTGGAATTGCCAATCGATATAGAAGTTGTTGGCAATTATCATGACTTTGGTGAGTTTGTTAGTAAAGTGGCCGGCTTACCTCGTATCGTTACTTTACATAACTTCCAAATTAAGAAGTTAGAAAATGGCATGTTAGATTTTCATTTGCAGGCAAAGACCTACCGATATCAAGAGCGTGCTAACGCGGCGGGAGGTGCAAAATAATGAAGAAGCTAAGCGTTATTACACTTTCTGTTTTGCTTGCTGGTTGCTTTAGTGATACCAGTGATTTGAAGCAATACATGGCTGATGTTCAGTCGACTACGAAAGCGTATGTTGATCCCATGCCACAAATAACCCCTTTTAATCACGTTGATTATCAGGCGGGAGAATTGCGCAGCCCATTCGACATTCCGAGGCCTGAAGCGATTCAGAAAAAAATCCAGCAAATGTCAGGCTGTTTAAGTCCTGACCCAAGACGTCGTAAACAACCGTTAGAAAAATTCGCTTTAAGTGATTTGGCTATGCGGGGGACACTTGGAGAATTGGATGTCACTTGGGCGTTAATGGAAGCGTCAGATGCAACGATTCATCGTGTTGCAGTGGGAAGTTATGTAGGCCTGTACAATGGACGAATTACGGAAGTAAATCAGGATAACATCAAAATTGTAGAATTAGTTCCAGATGGTGCCGGGTGTTGGGTTGAACGTGAGTCAACAATAGTCATGGTAAAATCGGATGCATAGGGGCAAAGGAACAATGTTGCTAGTAAGAAAAATGAAGAATTATAGAATATTTAAAGCTTGCACGAATGTTAAGGCTGTATTTGCCGGATTAATGTGTTTGGTCTCGTCGTTAGCGCACGCTACCGACTTAACGGGTGTTAAGTACAACACCATGCAATCAAATGAAATAGAGTTGGTGTTCACGCTTTCAGAAGCTATTGCTGAACAACCTAGTGTAAAAACATCAATGGACCCTGCCAGTATTGAAATCACATTCAATGCTGAGGCATTTGATCCAATGCTTGCTTCTACAGTAGTAGATCATGCCGGCGTTAATGATATTTCGGTGAAAAAGCTCGGTGGCAAGGTTGTTGCAACTGTTAACTTAGAAAAATTATCTGTGTTTGATGTTGTGCAAGACGAAGCTAGCTTTTCTTTGATTTTAAACAAAGACAGCGTTAATTCGCCTGCTTCTAAGGTTGTTAGTACTAACGCAAAATTTATTAACAGTGTAAGCAACATTGATTTTCGTCGTACGCAAGATGACGAAGCTGCAATTTTAGTTACACTTGCAGATAGCATGGTTGCAGTTGATGTTAGTGATAAGTTAGGCAAGCTATTTGTTGAGTTTCACAATACTGAGATTTCTGAAGACTTACTGTATACGCTTGACGTAACTGATTTTGGTACGATTGTTAGTGGTATAGAAACTTTCCGCGAAGGCCGCAATGCTCGTTTAGTTATTGATATAGACGGTACATTCGACTTCACGCATGAACAAGTAGACAACGTATTTTCACTTGTTGTGTCTAAGAAAGCTGAACGTAAAGGTGTATTGCAAGAAAAAACCTATGACGGCAAGGCAATTTCACTGAACTTCCAAGATATTTCTGTAAGAACTGCTATCCAAATCATCGCTGACTACAACGGCTTTAACCTTGTCACTAGTGACACTGTAACAGGTAATATCACGCTTCGTTTAGACGGTGTCCCTTGGGATCAGGCGCTTGATATCATCTTGAAGGTGAAAGGCTTAGACAAGCGTATGAAAGGCAACATTCTAATGGTTGCACCAAGTGATGAAATTGCTGCGCGTGAAGCACGTGAGTTGGAAGCACAACAAGCAGTTGAAGAGTTAGCACCACTATATTCTGAATACATTCAGATTAACTATGCGAAAGACACTGAACTTGCGGCGTTAGTTAAGAATGAAGAAAACTCTATTTTATCTCCGCGTGGTAGTGTTACGGTTGATGAACGTACTAACACGTTACTAATCAAAGATACTGCTGACACCATCGAAAACGTTCAAGAACTGATCAAAGTATTGGATATTCCAGTTCGCCAGGTGGTTATTGAAGCACGTATGGTTACTGTTAAAGATAATATCAATGAAGAGCTAGGTATTCGTTGGGGTGTTTCTGAGAACAATGGTTCATTTACTACATCTGGTACAACGGCAGGTGCTGATACACTTGGCCCAATTACTGGCGGTGTACCTGCGATTACTGACCGCATGAATGTAAACCTGCCTTCTGCAACACCAGCAGGTAGTATTGCACTGCAGGTTGCGCGATTAGCTGACGGCACCATTCTAAATCTAGAGCTTAGTGCGATGGAAAAAGAAAACAAAGGTGAAATCATTGCGAGTCCGCGTATTACTACGTCTAACCAAAAAGAAGCCTATATTGAGCAGGGTGTTGAAATTCCTTATCAAGAAGCAGCTTCTAGTGGTGCTACAGCAACACAGTTTAAGAAAGCGGTATTAAGTTTAACAGTAACGCCACACATCACACCTGATGATCGCATTATTTTAGACTTAGCGGTAACTCAAGATACGGTATCTGAAGTAACTAATGGACAGGCGCCTGCGATTGATACGCAACGCTTAACAACACAAGTATTGGCCAACAATGACCAAACAATTGTGTTGGGTGGTATCTATCAGCAACAAACCATTAACACAGTAACTAAAGTTCCTGTGTTAGGCGACATTCCATATGTTGGTTGGATGTTCCGTAATACAAACAACTTTAACGAGAAAAAAGAACTACTTATCTTCGTTACACCGCGCATCGTAACCGAAGAATTTTAATCTTGAAAAGTAAGTGGTGGAAATTTTCACCACTTACTTGCTTTTCTACCTCAACAATTGCGATAATTACGCGCTTAAATTTTTAGAGAGGGTAATTTTATACCCATTTTTGGTGTTCATTTAACGAGTATTAAATTAGTCAAATGGCAGAAAAACGTAATATCTTCCTTGTAGGGCCAATGGGTGCAGGTAAAAGCACAATTGGTAGAGAACTAGCAGAAAAGCTTCACTTAGAATTTTTTGATTCGGATCAGGAAATAGAGCGCCGCACTGGTGCTGATATTTCTTGGGTTTTTGATCTTGAAGGCGAAGAAGGTTTTCGCAAAAGAGAAGAAACAGTTATCGATGACTTAACAGAGAAACAAGGAATTGTACTCGCCACTGGTGGTGGTTCTGTAATTAGTGATCATATTCGCAATCGCCTTTCAGCGCGAGGCATTGTGGTTTATTTAGAAACAACTATTGATAAACAAGTAGCACGCACGCAACGTGATCGTCGTCGTCCACTTTTACAAACGTCTGAAGAGCCTCGTTCTGTGTTAGAACGCTTGGCAGTAGAGCGCAACCCGCTTTATGAAGAAGTGTCTGACGTTGTTATTCAAACGGACGAACAAAGTGCAAAAGTTGTCGCAAATCGTATTGTAGAGAAATTAGATTTCTAACTCATGACTCAACTTATTGTTGATCTGGATGATCGCAGTTATCCAATACATATAGAAGCAGGCTTGTTCTCGCAGCAACGCCTGCTCTCTTCTTTTATAGCCGGTAAACGTGTCTGTATCGTTACCAATGATGTGGTAGCACCTCTATACCTAGATGCTATTAAAACTAATCTTATCGACTTTGATGTTGATGAAGTAATTTTACCCGATGGCGAATCACAGAAAACGCTCGAGAACTTCGAAGTGATCATGTCGCATCTACTGCAAAACGTTCACGGTAGAGATACCACGTTGATTGCACTAGGTGGCGGTGTTATAGGTGATATTACTGGCTTTGCTGCTGCGTGCTATCAACGAGGCGTTAATTTTATTCAGATACCAACAACGTTACTTTCACAAGTAGATTCGTCTGTTGGTGGAAAAACAGCGGTAAATCACCCGTTGGGTAAAAACATGATTGGTGCCTTCTATCAGCCAAAGGCTGTTATCGTTGATATCAATACATTGAAAACATTGCCATCACGTGAATTTGCAGCTGGCATGGCTGAAGTGATCAAATACGGTATTTTAGGTGATGCAGCATTTTTTCAATGGATAGATGACAACAAAGCATTGATTGCAGCCCATGATGATACGATTTTGGCAGAGATGATTCTCAAATGTTGTCAATGTAAAGCCGATATCGTAGCAGCAGATGAGACAGAAGCTGGTTTAAGAGCATTGCTTAATTTAGGCCACACTTTTGGTCATGCTATTGAAGCTGAACAAGGATACGGGCAATGGTTGCATGGCGAAGCGGTAGCTGCCGGCATGGTACAAGCTGCGCAACTCGCTAATGAAATGGATTTGTTGAGCGATAATGATGTTGCTCGCATTAAGGCACTTATCGAGTATTTTGATTTACCTGTCTCCGGGCCAGATACTATGTCGCTGGATGATTATCTACGTCACATGGCGAGAGACAAAAAAAATATTGCAGGAAAGCTTCGTTTCATTGTGCCAACGGCTATTGGTAAAAGCGAAATTAGAGATGATGTGACGGCACAACATCTTGCTAAAATTCTTTAGCTTTTACTGCATCTTGCTAGAAATAAAGATACAATCATGTCCAGTTTTAGGTGGTATAGAAAGCCGTTAAATGGTGAAGAAAAATAGAGCGTTTTTAAAGTGGGCTGGTGGCAAGTATGCGCTAAGCGACACAATCAACAAAATGCTGCCGAAAGGAGAGCGCCTAATAGAGCCGTTTGTCGGCGCTGGTTCTATTTTTCTTAATAGTGATTACGATAGCTATTTATTAAATGATATCAATCGCGACCTGGTTAACCTTTACAAAACACTGCAACGAGATAGTGCGACATTTATAGCCGACGCTCAAATGTTGTTTTCTATGCAAAACAATGAGTCTGAGCAGTATTACCATCTTCGCGCTGAGTTTAATCAAACCACGGATACCTACTACCGCTCCCTTTTGTTTTTATACCTAAACCGTCATGGTTACAACGGCTTATGTCGTTACAACAAATCTGGCGGTTACAATGTGCCTTTTGGCAAGTACAAAAAACCTTACTTTCCGTTGGAAGAATTAAAGTTTTTTGCTGAGAAAGCACAGCGTGTTGAATTTACCTCTGAATGTTACCGAAATACCTTTAAACGTGCGGGTAAGGGCGATGTAATTTACTGCGATCCACCATATGTTCCTTTAAGCAAAACAGCGAGTTTTGTTAGTTACGCGGGCAACGGCTTTGGTTTAGATGAACAAGCAGACTTAGCTAACGTAGCCGAAGCTGCACAAGCAATTGGTGCACGAGTGTTGATTTCTAATCATGACACCGTTTGGACGCGAAAAATTTATGAAAATGCCTCTAGCATTAAGAAAATAAAAGTGTCGCGCACCATTAGCCGAGCAACCACAACACGTAAAAAAGTAGGTGAGCTACTCGCACTTTATAAATAACTATTTTAGAGTTATTGGTTTTGCCCCAATTGAAGCAATAATTACTCCGTAAAATTCCTCATTATCTTCAATAACTCGTAATGTGCCTCCCTTTATTTTACTCGACATATCAGAACTTTGAGAAAGATTATTAAGCGCATCAATAACACTTTTCATTTTATTTCCAGAAAAAATTACTCCACAAAGATTGTCTGAACATGAGATAGATTCTAAATTCATACCTTCCATTTCTGAGAGATCTTTATATGCTATTTCTTGTAATGCAATTAGAAGTTCTTGGCTTTCAGGTTTATACAATTTGCTTTCTAAATTTGTAATTAGTATGCGAGTTTCATTTAAGCTTAACGATTCTATTGTAGTACTATCTAGTGTTACCGAGTTATGATCTTCCTCTAGTAAGTTATCAAGATGCGTAAGTTTAGTATTAGAGGGATTAGTGCTATCTATACTGGTATTATTAGTAATATGTTTATCAATTGGGAAGGCTTCTTTGGTTTGTATTGATTCATAACTAAGCATGTTGTCTGTTAATAGTTGCGCAGGTGCGTCTGTTATTTCTGAATAACTATTTTTGATGTATGAGCTTGAGTTTTTTACATTACCATTAAGAAAGAAAGATAAATAAACAATTGTTGCAATTACAAACAGTAAGCAGATTAATTTTTTAAAAGTCATTTTTATATCCATATGTATTATAGAGCCACTACTGTGGCTCTAATTATTTCCTTTAAGTATCTTTTGGAGCTTCTGGTACAACTAACTTCCAAACTTTTCCTCCGGCATTGTCGGTTACATTTCCGTTTTCGTCAACTACGCAGGCATTTTCACATCGAAAAGTTCCTTTTGAAGTAATGACGGTACTTTCTCTAGCGATAGCTAAAAACGCAAATAAGGCACCTATTATAAAAAGAGCAGAGTGTTTTAAATTTCTATTTATATTGTCCATAAAAATCCTATTTTCTTATTATTGAATCCTTTCATCCTTCTTTGTAAAAATTGGGATGAGCTATCGAGTCAATTAGACTCTAACCTATTGTTATCAAAAAAAATAGTAAGAATCAATACTAAATCTTCATAAAGGACAATATTTTAAAAGGTAGCTGAACATAAAGCTTACTAACTTGGCATTACCGCTTGAACAATAACTACTAAAGTACAAATAAATACTACTACCGCAATAACTCCAGCCACAACAAAGTGTGAAAATTTACCTTGGGTAAAGTCTCTTTCTCTATTTTTGTCACTTTGCACGCCAAAAAAAGCAGCAGCAACACTTTTTAATGTTTGTTTAAAGTTCATCTATAGTTTTATAAGTTATTTATCGCTAAAATTTTGCGCTTTTTTAGCCTAACACAATCTTTAGTTTAAGATATAGAAGCGTTAAGCAATAAAAAAGCCGACATGATTGTCGGCTTTTTCGTGTAACAAACAGGGTTTAGCTTAGAAAGATTTACCTAAGCTAAATACTAATGCTTGGTCTGCGTCACCGCCACCAGCTAACTCTTCTGAGTTAAGGATAAGTGCAACACCTGCATCGAAACCACCGATGTCTGTGCCCCAACCTAACTCTACATAGTCGCCTTCAAAGTCACCGCCGTGTAAACCGAAAGTACCGTAGAAACCTTCGTATTCAGCTGTAATCGATACAAACGTGTAATCTGATTCTACAATGCCTAAACCTAGGTCTTCTTCGTGCTTACCAGCAGCAAAGTCTACAGATACGAAGCTGAAGCTTGCACCAAGGTTGATCTCGTTATACGCAGAATCAAAGTCACCAGTGTACTGGTAAGTTGTTGCGCCTACTGAGAAACCGAAACCGCTTTCAGTTTCCATACCCCAGCTACCGTATAGGTCAACTTCGATACCGTCGCCTACATCCGCTGTCCATGCACCTACTGCAAAACCAGCACCGATGTCATAGTCAATACCAGCACTCGCTGAAGCGCTACCAGTTTGTTGAATACCGCGGTAGTAATATTGAGATACTAAACCAACATTAGTGCTTAAACCTTCAACGCCTGTGCCAGATGTTTCTTCTGCAGAAGCTTGAAAAGTAGTAGCAGCTAGCGCTGAACTTAAAGCGATAGTTAAAAGTGATTTTTTCATGTTTTTTCTCTCTGTTTTTATAATTGCTGTAATTTAAAGCAAGGAAAATGCCCACTCGTGCCAAAAGCCACTATTTCTTTTATATTCAATAGGTTACACATGTTATAGGTTTGCTTTATTTAGAGTTACTGCTCAACTTTTGCACTTTCATGGTGCGCACGTTCCGCAATGGTGCGAGTAATTTATTGAATTGGTTTATGATTTTGATTATCGATTATTTAATCAATTTGTTATAAAGTAGCGCCATTAAGAAAAGGGGAAGCTATATGTCGTCTTATTTAATTGCACCGTCAATTTTGTCAGCAGATTTTGCTCGCTTAGGTGAGGATGTCGAGAAGGTACTCGCTGCTGGTGCTGACGTTGTTCACTTTGACGTAATGGACAATCATTATGTGCCTAATTTAACCTTTGGCCCTATGTTTTGTCAGGCATTAAGAGACTATGGCATAACAGCACCTATTGATGTTCATCTGATGATAGAGCCTGTTGATCAGATCGTGCCGGCATTTGCAAAGGCAGGTGCTAATATTATTACGTTTCATCCCGAAGCGTCTAAGCATGTTGATAGAACATTGCAGTTGATTAAGGATCACGGTTGTCAGGCAGGTTTGGTATTGAACCCTGCAACGCCTTTAACAACTTTAGAACATGTTTTGGATAAGCTCGATGTTATTATGCTGATGTCTGTCAATCCCGGTTTTGGAGGGCAGACGTTTATACCACATACTATCGAGAAGTTGCGCCAAGTAAGAGCGCTCATCGAGCAATCAGGGCGAAAAATCCGACTAGAAATAGACGGTGGCGTCAACGTTAACAATATAAAAGAAATTGCAGAAGCTGGTGCCGATATGTTTGTGGCGGGTTCGGCAATATTTTCACAACCAGATTATCAAAAAGTCATAAATGAGATGCGAGAACAGTTAAGCCAAGTAACGCACTCAGCAGTTAGAAAGTAATAAGGAATCTTATGAGTAAACCGGTCGTATTAAGTGGCTGTCAGCCTTCGGGTGAATTAACCATTGGTAACTATCTTGGTGCATTACGCCAGTGGGTAAACATGCAAGATGACCACAACTGCTATTACTCCATTGTAGATTTACACGCGATAACAGTGCGCCAAGATCCTAAAGCATTGCACAAGGCCTGTTTAGATGGGCTAGCATTGTACCTAGCTTGTGGTGTTGATCCCGAAAAAAGCACGATTTTTGTTCAAAGCCACGTACCTGCACATAGTCAATTAAGTTGGATTCTAAATTGTTATACGCAGATGGGTGAACTAAACAGAATGACGCAATATAAGGACAAGTCTCAAAAGTCTGAAGCAAACATGAATTCTGGTTTGTTTACTTATCCTGTATTGATGGCTGCAGATATCTTATTGTATAACGCGAATCGCGTGCCAGTGGGTGACGATCAAAAACAACATTTAGAGCTTGCTCGCGATGTGGCGACACGCTTTAACAATTTGTATGGTGATATCTTTACCATTCCAGACCCTTATATCCCAGAGCATGGCGCTCGTGTAATGAGTCTTCAAGAGCCGACCAAAAAAATGTCTAAGTCGGATGCTAACCCGAAAAACTTTATTGGCTTGTTAGAAGATCCTAAGAAAATTACCAAGAAAATAAAATCGGCTAAAACAGATTCTGACGAACAAGCTCGCATTTATTTTGATATCGAAGAAAAACCAGGTGTTTCAAATCTGCTTAGCCTATTGTCGTGTGCAACGGGCGAGTCTATTGAAGCGCTTGTCCCTCAATATGAAGATAAAATGTATGGTCATTTAAAAGGTGATGTAGCCGAAGCCGTTGTCGGCATGCTAACGCCTATCCAGCAACGTTATCATGAGTATCGAGAAGATGCAGCATTCCTTAATAAAGTAATGGCTCAAGGTGCTGAAAAAGCGTCAGAGCGTGCAGACAAAATCGTTGCTCAAGTGTATGACGCGGTAGGATTTATAAAGCGTCCGTAAGCGAATTATTTGCAAAAAAAAGCCAGCGTAATTGCTGGCTTTTTTATTGCGATAAAACTAACTTAGTCGTCAGTTTTCTCTGCTTCTTTCATTCTATCCTCGAACAAGGCCTGTGTTTCTTCGAGATACTCATCTACTGACTGACCTTCTTTCAACACATATTTAGGTGCCATGACGGTACCGTTGTATCTTGGCTGGTACCTAAACTCTGGCTTTGACGCGATTTGATAGAGAAAAATTAAGCCAAACAAAAATGCTGTCATTAAACCTGCAATCTTAATGCGGCGTTTAGCTGTCATAACGAAGCTAATGTAGCAATTGAGCCAAAATAAGCAGTATGTAGTGGCAATAGAAACTATGGTCACTAGCCAGGTTAATGTGATCGCACTAGAGGTGTTGAATAACATGATTTTTTCAAAAAAGTCGATCAACATTGAGATATTGAATATAGTGAAGCTAGCGCTAATTTGCGCAAATATTCGAGCTTCGTTTTTCGTCAATTGAGCAACTATAGCAACTGCAACTGGCCATAAACCGAACACTAAAAGTTTTTGCATTGTGCTTTCGACAAACAACTTAGTAATGGTGGTCTCTTCGACTTGGTTCAAATAAAGCATGTACATCGAAACCAACGTAAATATTACAAGGTTTGCGATAAGGATGGCTGGATGCCTTACAAAATTGATAAATCCTTCTAAGCGACTTAGCTCGATACTGGCTTCAACGGGATGGTTTGGAAAGACGATGCGTATTTTGCTGTGTCCCATTTGAATGATATCACCAGAGCGCACCACGTTTCCCGACACTGGCGTATCACTCTTTGAGAAAAAGCTACCATTGACTGTGCCTAAGTCGGTAATAGTCCATTGTTCACCGTCAAACGATAAATTTAAATGCTCAGGGCAAACGTGTGGATCAGACAAAATGAGGTCGTTATTGTAGCCGCGACCAACAGAAATATCGTTCGCAGTGTATTTGTGTCTGGCAACAAGTTTATTTCCACGAGTAAGTTCTTCAATGATTAATTCCATGATACTGACTCCATAAACTTACGGGTAAACTTTAATGCCGGTGCTTGCTCTACGCCAGCTAATGTGAAATGACTGATGAGTGCTTTATCGTTTTTGTCTACGCTAAAGGCGACAAACATCACATCGAATAGTCCTTTAAAGTCTTTGTATGCGCGCGTACAAAAAACCGTTTTGCTGGTAAAACTTTGCTCGCCATTATCCACTATATTGTGTTGGCATTTGAATTCGGTTGAATCGTCTTTAGATACATCGTTGCCTGAGCGAAATGTAAGCGAGTTTTCATACAAATTATAGAATTTAGATGCGCTAATATCATTGCCACGATACAACCTGAAATCTAGCTCAACCGTGCCGGTGTTAAACTGCTGGTCGATATACACGTCTTCTTCCAACATACAAGAAGCCGCCGCCCAATTAACCAGCTTTTCTTCGTCGCTGTTCGAATCGCCCCAACAACGAATAAACGGTGCCTTAACTAATGGGAATATGCCGCTGTTGTCGAGTAATCTTGGCTCCCATTCTGCTTCTAGCAATGCATCGATTAATTTCTGTTGGTTTTGTTTTAACTGCGCCGTCATCTGCACGTTGATGTCTGTTGTTTCGCCATTTTCTTGATAGTCATCAACTAGTGCAACAAGCTTTTGGTGCGGAATTAAAAAGCCGATTTGGTTGCCCGCCGTCGCAACATTGATGCCAACCACTTCTTTGTCTCTATTGACTACTGGGCCACCACTCATGCCTGGGTTCACAGAACCAGTAAAATGAATTTTATCGTTGAAAGATTCCTTCTTCAGGCCATTGTAGGTGCCTGGCACTACGATCATCCCTAAATCATGCGGGTTACCCAAAGAGTATATTTCTTCCCCTTTTACCGGTGTGTTGTTGGCAATAACGAAATAAGGCGCATCATTTTCGATTTCTCGTTTGACTAATGCTAGGTCATTGATGATATCTACACTGAGTAAGCTTAATTCACCGGTATCACCATTATGATCGAGGTATTCCATGGTGTACTTTTCAGGGTGTCGCGCAAAACTAGAAATAACGTGATAGTTGGTTGCTATCAGTCCCTGAGCAGAAATCTGGAAACCAGAACCGATGGACGACTTTTCTCCACTGGCTTTATCGATAATTTTTATTTGAAACAACGACGGGGCGAGCTCTTTAAAAATTTCTTTCGCTTGCTCTTGGGCTACGCTGGTAAAGGTAACTAACAGCGAGAGCCAAACGATGATACCACGCATGACATTCCTTATATTTATTGCACTGATGGAATTCTAAATGACCTGTAAAACAGTTGAATGTTTACAACACTTAAAAGCTTATTCCTATTGTGCCATTGAAAAATGATTTGTCACTGTTAAAGTCGTACAAATTACCAAGAATAAAAAGAGAAGTACTGATGAATAAGTGTTTATTTTCCATTGCCTTACTCTGGAGCTTTGTATCCTTTGCGCAAGACCATCAAGCGCAGATAGATGCAGCCGTTGAAAAGGCCATGGCCACTTTTAATATCCCAGGTGTCGCTATTGCGATCGTTAAAGATGACAAAATCGTCGTCTCTAAAGGCTACGGTGTTGTTGAAAAAGGCAGTAAAAAAGCCGTAACAAGCGATACTATCTTTGGTGTTGCATCTAATACCAAGGCAATGACTGCTGCTTTGTTAGCAAATCTAGTGGATCAGGGAAAAATTAAATGGTCTACACCTGTAATCGATATTTTGCCTGAATTTCAGTTATACGACCCTTATGTAACACGTGAATTTCAAATCATCGATTTGTTGCAACACAACAGTGGATTAGGATTAGGGCAGGGTGACTTAATGATATGGCCAGCAACAAGTCATGATAGTCGCTATGTTTTGTCGAAACTAAAATACCTGCAACCAAAATCCAGCTTTAGAAGCGCCTTTGCCTATAACAATTTGATGTTTGTCACCGCTGGGGAAGTGATTGCTCGCGTATCAAACAAACCTTGGCAAGAGGTTATTAAAGAAAAGATTTTTGAACCATTAGCAATGAATTCGACCTATGCGCGATACAGCGATATTGACACAGCTAATCAACAGGTTGCCAGTGCCCACGTGCCGCTAAATGGTGAGCTACATGTTGTGGGTGGTAATTTTCTGGAAGACTTTGAAGCGGCCGGTGCTGTTGGCTCAACGGTGACGGATATGTCGCAATGGATTAGGCTTGCGCTAAACCGCGGAAGTTTGAACGGTTATCAATTGTTTAGCGAAACGCAAAGCCACAAAATGTGGACGCAAGCTAATCCATTGGCGGTCTCCAATACAGCAACAGAGCGCGATGGCACCCAGTTTAACAGTTACGGATTAGGTTGGTTTATTGGCGACTACCAAGGTTACAAACTGGCACATCATAGCGGCGGAATTTTAGGGATGGTATCTAAAGTTGTGCTAGTGCCTGAGCAAAACCTAGGGCTCGTTGTGCTAACCAACCAGCAATCTGGCGCGGCGTTCAACGCGATCTATCGCGAAATATTAGAACAATATTTAGCGCTTGAAGATAAAGATTGGGTTAGCTATTTTGCCAAAAGAGACAAACAAGGGCGCGATAAGGAAAAAGCAAGATTGGCAAAAGTTTTTCATGAGAAAAATCAGCAGAGCAAGCCATCATTGCCGTTATCTAAATACGCTCAACTATATCAAGATCAATGGTATGGGGATGTTGAAATAGTAGAGAGTAAAGGTAGTTTGGAAATGCGTTTTAAACATACCGATCTTCTTGTTGGGAAATTAGAACACTTTCAGTACGATACATTTATTGTACGTTGGTACGATCGCACATTGGAAGCTGATGCATTTGTTACCTTTTCAATTGATGAAAAAGGCGACGTTGAATCTGTAAAAATGAAAGCAGTGTCGTATTACACTGACTTTAGTTTTGATTTTCACAATTTACAGTTAACGCCTAAGTAGAAAAAAATCGGGCACCTAGGTGCCCGATAAAGCTTTAGTGCGGGGCTGTCCCGACTTTGATGACTATCACTTCGTCATCGTGCTTGGCTAGATCAGTAATTTCAACGGTAGGGACGCTGCCTTTGTTTTTGCTTTTAGCATACTGATTTAGGAACTTAGTTGTTTTGGCGGCGCCATATTGCGCAGAAAATTGGGCAATAGGCAGCTCATTACATACAATTTCATTGGCCACGTATTGATGCATGCCGCGTTCATAATATCTAATAGCACGCTTTAATTTGAACACTTGGTTCTCACCTGCGTGGATACAAATTTTGGTTGCTGATGAAGCGTCCATGGCAACAAATTTGTATTGTGTCGCAATGGCTGGAAGCGCTAAAACAGCCATCGCTAATGTTAACAGCTTAATAGTTTTCATAATGGTCTCCTTACCTGCGAAAATCGCAAGCTATGAAAAAGGGCTACATATGTAGCCCTTTTTAATAACTTAAGGAGCGCTGCTGGAAACGAGAATTACAATGGTTTTGTTCGTTGCCGCAAGATCTTTAATTTCAACTTTTGTTGTGCCAATTTTGTTTTCACCGTAGCTAAACTTGTTTAAGTAGTTAGCGGTTGAGTCGGCACCATATTTGTATGCAAATTGAGATATAGGTAAATCATTGCAACGCACATGATTGGCGGCAAATTTAGCTTTATGTAAGTTATGTCCAGTTGTACCTACATTGCGCATTAAACGCTTCACCGCATATTTATTGTCTTTTACTGCTTCAATACATAGCTTCGTGGTGACTGAATCGTCCGCGGCTTCAAATTGGTATTGCTGCGCTGCCGCTGGCATAGCAAATGTTGTTAGCATAACAGCACAAGTTCCACATAATAACGTTTTCATTTTCCTTCTCCTTTCATTTATTTTCTGTTTTCACCCAAAACATAAACTACATTTTCGACAGCTACATTGTTCGCATTGGTGGGTTGTTCCAATGTATCTTCAGTTGCTTTGTTGTCACCATAAGCATGGCGATTTAATAACAACAAGGTTGTTTTAGCTCCGGCATAATGCGCGAAGTGCGCTATGGGAAGCTCGTTACACTGATAGTTGTTCGCCACAATTCTGGCGGTATTAGCAAAGTCTCTGGCATTCATTGCCGTTAAGGTTTGCTTCAGTTTTGGGTAATCATCATTTGCCGCATGCATGCATAACTGCGAAGCTAGCGACGTATCCTTGGCGACAACCGTAATTTCCTCTTCAGCTACCACAGGAAAAATAACAGCGCCTAACAACAAACTTGTAATTAAGGTTTTCATTTTTCGTCTCTCAATAGTTGGCCTATATTTATATGTAGGCGTAAAAGGCAGAAATAGTTGTAAGCAACTGCAGTCGCTTTGTAGGCAAATGTAAGAGTTGTTTCTGGGCTTATGAAGTTGATGTAGAGTAGTAAATGCCTGTAAATAAATATTTCAAAAGACACATGACCGTAGCAATTTTAAGAACCTATTTACTTGACAAACCTCGTGCCCAGCTCGATTTTCCTTTCGGAGAAGAAATAGAAGTGTACAAGGTTAAAGGAAAAATGTTTGCGACCTTAGCAATTGGAAAAATGGGCAAAGGTGACGGCGATAAGCGAGAGTATTGGATGAATTTAAAGTGCGATCCTAATGAGGCAATCATGCTAAGAGATGTCTTTGATGCAGTCATTCCAGGCTACCATATGAACAAACAACACTGGAATACTGTCATTATCGACGGTTCAATACCTCAAGGAGAGATTGAACGTATGATAGATAGCTCTTTTGATCTAGTGGTTGGACAATTAACGAAGAAAGAACAAACATCTATCAACGTCTTGAAATAACAAAAACAACGTCAAAACTGACTAGCGCGTAAAACTAGAAATCGTATTGAATGCCCAAGCTTAGCGCACTGCCACTATTTTGCACTTTAACTAGTGTGGTGTCGCCTGCCGCTGCTTCTTTAATAGCGTAGTCTTCATAAACCCAGGCAGCATTAAGCGTAAATTGCTTAGTGAACTGATAACCTACACCCAATCTATATCGCTTATCTATTCCACCCAATCTGTCTATCGCTTCATCTAAACTAATGCCACCCCTTAGTGACCAATGACCTAGTTTATGATCAATACTTGTGGCAATCCGTTGACTGTTCTGATAACCGACCAATAGTCCAATAGGATCAGTGTAATTTGCGTACCTAACGCCTTTACCGTCATATGTAGAGTAGCTGTAAGAAGCATGCCATGCGGTTTTAGGTGTAATCATTAAGGTACCGTAGACAGAAGAAATACTGGGCAATTCAACGCTAATATCTTGATCACCAAAACTGGTACTAAAACGATGAGTAAATGCTAAAGAAGTCGTTGAGGTTACCTTCCAAGTCGCGCTTAATGCACCCGTCCATCCAGACGTAGTGCCTTCTTCTAGGCTCTTGTCACAAACATTGAATATGCACGTAGTTTGCTCTAACGTGTGTGCGGTGTGTATATATTCTAGTGAGGCAGCAACACTTAAATTTCCGTGCGCATAAGCCAGGGTAGGTGAAACTGACACCAGAATCGGCTTTACGCGCGTTTCTTTAGGATTAATGAAGGGTATTTTGGGTACAACGATATCCGCCGCCGTCCTGCTGTATACAGCTAAGCCAAAGAAGTATGAATCATTTATCTCCGTGGTAACAAAACCCATTGGTATCGGGTTTTTGGTGTTGTATTTACTTTCATCGCCAAAAATATTGTAATCGGTCGTAACATCATAGTACGTCACACTAGCGCTCAAACTCGACTGTTCTAATTGAGTAATACTAGAAGGAGCTAACGCTAAAATTGAAGCATCGACAGCACTAGCACCGTTAGCACTTGCTAAAGCGCTATTTAATGTGGATGTTTCCCAAAAATTTAGTCCGGTCGCACTAATGGAAGTGCAAGTGAGGGAAGAAAGGCTCAAAAATAAAGTTTTCAAGGTGTAGCGCATCAGTAGTCCAGTAAAACCATTAGCATGCTTACAAATAACTTTAACAAAGACAGTATAATTAGCAATGGCCTCAGATTTTGTGTCTCACTCAGCTCTTTGATTAGTCGAAAGCATACCGCGCTTCAACGTTATTGCTAAAGCGTGTGTTGCTCAATCCAATCGAGAGTCATCGGCCAAAGCACCTTGGCTTTACGACTAAAAAACTTCATATGACCTATTTCTGTTAAGCCATATTGCTGTGGTGACAGCATGCGTGTTTCGGCGGGTAACTTGGTAAAAACACTAAGCATATCATCTAGGTTTCTCTCATTAGCAATATCATCGTCGATGGCGTTAAGCCATAGCGAGGGTACCGTTAAGGTGTCGTAATAGTGTTTGCTAATGGTTTTGCCAAATGCCATTTTGACATAGCCGCTACCATTGCACCATTGCTGCCATTGTCGAGCTACGCGCTTGGGTAGTGGCTCACCCATACCCACCCAAGAGGACTGTGTGTAACCAAAGATTGCGTTACTTACAGGGATAAACATATTCATAAAAAAATGTGCTTGTAGCTGGTAACTAAAGCGCATATTACGCAATCGCCCTGAAGAACAAGCAATATTGCAAACAGATGCTAGCTGATCTGCGTTGGGCATTAATCCAATGAGTTGACCACCTGCGCTATGACCGACTAAGTGATACTGAAAGTCGGGATAGTGTGTTTGCAAATAGTTAAGTGCGGCGGTTAAATCTAGTTCACCCCATTGCTGTAAAGACGCATTACAATGTTTTATGTGCCCCTCGAGTGAATCACCGATACCACGATTGTCAAAGGTTAGTGCGATATAACCTTGCTCAGCTAAAAATTCAGCAAAAGCAAAGTAAAATGCCCGCTTAATACCTGTTGCAGGTGCGATAAGCACTGCCCCCTTGGGCGTGATTGCTGGCGTGAAAATGGTTGCGGCCAACACGGTGTTATCTGCGCAGGTGATATCAATAGTTTGATGTTGGGGCATAATGAAGGTTTTTAAGGAACAATAGCCTAACTATATAAGTGGTCTTACCAGCATGCAAGTGTTTAAAAACGATAGACAGCAGCTATTTGTGCTGTAACAGCAGTGTAATCGATATCAGTAATCAAACCTGCGGCTGCATCACCTTCACCATCTAATTCTATGTCTGCAAGTTGGGTATATCTTAATTCCGCTTGCAACCACAGACGTTTCATAACAAGAAAATTAAACCCGCCCATCACTTGGAAGCCAATGTCGCCAGAGGAAGAGTAAGACAGAGATGTGTCACTGTTTTCGAGATCTATATCTACTTCTTGTGAGACCGCCATACCAAATCCAATATAAGGTTTTAGTCGTTTGCTGCCTTGAGATACGAAGTAGGCATTGGCAAAGAATAGGTTGGTCGCATAGTTACCGTCGGGATACGCGGCCTGATTTGCAATAACAGTGCTACTTTCGTTGCTTCGATATTCCCAAGCTAGTTCAACAACAAGATTGGGATTTATAAAGTAACCGATGCCAAACCCTGCAGCATAACCAATATCAAGATCGATGTCGGTATCTCCAAAAGTGCGCAGAAGTTCAGCCGTTGTTGCGTCAATATCTTCTATATAGCTTAGGCCCAAGGTAGGCTTTACATACCATTTTTGGTTAGCGAGACTCTGTGTGCAAAACAAGTGGGAGAGTAAAATGATTAATATCGAAATACGGGCATAAGACATGTTAATCCTCCTAATCTAAACAATGCAAAACAACCTGTTAGCGGATGAAAATTGTGCTTGCTAGTGTCAAGTATAGTTGGTTATTTACGTAGTGAATGAGTTAACGTGTGAATTGACGTAACTTGTTACAAAGGCCCTTGATCTAGCGGCAGCCCATATACGTAATACGAGTATTACCGATTTGAAAATAGAAGCCTTATGCAAAATAGTTTTGATTTAAAGACCTGCTTAATGGCGTACAATAAGATCATCGACTACGGTGAAAAAGACGGCGAGGTCTATCGCTTGAACGGCTTTTCAGCGTGGTCTGACTTTGATGGTTATCACTGTTTTATCCAGTACCGCACGGTACTCCTTACCTTGATGTTCCATGGAAAGTACGCCCTTGACTATGAATTGAAAGACGATCTTACTCAATTCGAAAAACATCTAGTTAAATTTGTCTCTCATTAGTGGCACAGCAATTCACGAGCCTAGCTTATGACACAAAAAAATGTGGTTAACCCAAAACATTTATTACATTCCAAATGGACAGCCCAACAAGTGGTGAAAAAGCAAAAACATTTTATTGTCGTCGAACTTATTGTCGATGATGATAACGTTGTGCAAGCCTGTGACATTGAAGCCGTGATAAATCAACAACGACAACGAATAGATTGGCGACTGTTAAAAGACAAAACTGTTTGGTTGCCCGGATGGAAGTAATCGCAGTCTATTAGCACTACCAATCGATAGCTTTGCCTTGCCAATCCAAATAGAGGCAAGTATCGCTTTGCGGTCCTTGTTCTAAGATAGACAGCAGCTGCGTAGCAACGAACTCGGGTGTAAACACTGTTTTGTTGTTGCTGCCTTGAGTAAACGGTTTAGAAAGCGGGCTCTGTGTTGTGCCGGGGTGAAACAATATAAATTGAGCCTGTTTAAACCGGCGTTTTAACTCTATAGCGCTAGTTTTAACTAACATATTTAATGCAGCCTTACTCGCTCTGTAGCTATACCAACCGCCTAATCGATTGTCGCCGATACTGCCCACTCGAGCACTAAATATGACAACCTCCGTCTTAATGCCCTTAGTGAGCAATTTAGGTAGATGGCTTATCCAAAGCATCGGGGTTAAGGTATTTGCCGACAACACGGTAAGAAAAGATTCCGAGGAAAACTGATTGATTTGCTTTTCAGGCATCACTTCTTGCGTGTGCAGTAGACCATTGCAGATAAAGATATTGGAAAAAGAAATGTCTTGGCTGGCTATCGTCTTGCAGATATGCGCTATAGCTTGGTCCGTGTATTCGGTTTCATGCCAGGTTAGTTCCTTTGATGATAACTGTTTTGCTGGCTTTCTACTTACCGCTGTTACAGCATAACCTTTGTCTAAAAGCGAAACTATTAGGCTGGTAGCGATTGCACTGCCCGCACCAATAACCAGTGCCTGTGGAGGGTTACTCATTATGAGAACCTTTTTCACATACGCCATTTTCACACACATCGTTAGGATACAAAAAACGTGCTATTTTGTGTCGCCTTTTGGCAAAAAAGGTATAGCCTCGCTCAAACAAGGGTTTGGTGAATCGCCATTGCAAAGGGGCCACCAAACAACCATAGCCGATCACGCGCCAAGCATGGTAAGTAACATCTAATCCAGTAACGACAGTGTCATTTATTTTTCCATGCAATACATTTAAAGCACGGTCTTTGTCGATATCTTCATGCGCTTTCATGGCATGCTCATCATGGACGTCGACAAAGCTAATGTCGTTAAACTTATCCCGCTCTCTTAATGCGTCCACCTCTCTTACACACAGAGGACATTGGCTGTCATAAAAAAATGTTAACATCCTACCTCCTAGGTGAATATTTGCATGGCCAGATGCAATGCCACAACGATAATAGTGAGCGTTAAACGCATAACGCCGTAGTCGATAACGCTTATGCCACTGGCCTGTTCATTGAATCTAACAATTCGCACTTCCATTACGTAAATCGCTAAGTAAATCAGCGTAAGTATAGCCAAAGCAAGACTGGTACTGAGCAATAAGCAAGTTGCAGCAACGAGCGTTAGTATATTGCTGTAGAGTGGTAGTTTGTTTTCTTCTTGATGGCTTTGTTGCAACCACATGGTGCCACAAAGGAAACATGCAATAGCCACGCTGTAAGCGACAAATAGCGTTGCGCCTGAATGACCAAACAATGTCGTTGTTGTTAGGGTCATCGCGATAGCGAATAGGAAGGGTAAAAGGCCTAAGTATCCCAACGTTTTATGTATCTGCATCACATCACCCACTAAAAGACATCACCTAAAAGGTATACGCGATGAAATTGGTGAAAGATCGGTTTACGCCTTGCCTAGGATTTTTCGCGAAAGATAAATCATGCAAATCCTTTTTAATAGTGGCTAGATCCGTGTTATAACAAAGCGCGTATATACGTCATTGAATTTACATCAAATACAATAAAAAGGTGATTACATTGCAGTATAGTCGACTGGGCAGTAGCAATATAAAGATTTCTCGCGTGTGTCTTGGCACTATGACTTGGGGTGAACAAAACACACAACAAGATGCTGATTCACAGTTAGACTTTGCCCTTGATGCCGGCGTTAACTTTATTGATACTGCAGAAATGTACCCGGTTCCTCCAGCGGCTGCCACTGCTCACAAAACAGAGGAAATCATTGGCGACTATTTGGCTCGCAATCCTGCGAAACGCAATCAACTAGTGCTTGCCACAAAAGTAGCCGGTCCAGGTTTAAAATGGATTCGTGGCGGTCAGACAGTAGAT